>MKRV01000088.1:10975-40996 GCA_001897995.1 Alphaproteobacteria bacterium 65-37
TCATCGGGCGGCAGTCCCGCAAGCGGCCCCGCCTCAGCCGGTATCCCGGGCACCGTCGGCGGCCGACGACGCGCGGCTGGCCAAAGCCTTCCTGCGCGGCGCGGGCCTCGGCGAGACGACCCTGAAGGATCCCGAAAAGACGCTGGAACGCATCGGCGAGGCGTTGCGCGCCACGGTGAGCGGCCTGCGCCAGACGCTGATCGCGCGGGCCAGCATCAAGGACGAGTTCCGCATCGAGCAGACCCTGCTCCGGCCGGCCGGCAACAATCCGCTGAAATTCTCGCTCGACGACGACGATGCGCTCGCCACCCTGCTCGGCGAGGGGCGGCGCGGCAGCATGGTGGCGGAGGCGGCCATTGCCGAAGCTTTCGCCGATCTGCGCGTGCATGAGCTTGCGACGATCTCGGCCATGCAGGCGGCGGTGCGCGTGCTGCTGGCGCAGTGCGCGCCCGACGTGATCGAGAGCAAGGTCGCGACCAGTGCCTTGCACATCCATCCCGTCCAGCGGCGGGCGGCCGCCTGGGATGCTTTCGTCCAGCATCACAGGGTGATCACTCAGGCCCTCTCCGACGATTTCGACAGCGTGTTCGGCAAGGCCTTTGCGCGCGCCTACGAAGAGGCGATCGAGAAGCTCGAAGCCGACGACAGTTTCAACACTGATCGGGGGACATCATGAAGCGCCGGTTTCTGTTCAGCGCACCGATCGTCCTGCTGGCCGCCGGATGCGGCCCGCCACCGCCGGCGGCCGTCGATCTCACCGTCAAGGCGGCCGCCGATCTCAATCGCAATGCGGCCGGCACGCCGCTGTCGGTGGCCGTGCGCCTCTATGGCCTCAATGCGAGGTCGCGGTTCCTGGGGGCGGATGCCTATGCCCTGATGGACAAGGAGAATGCGGTGCTCGGCGACGAAGGTACGCGTCTCGAGGAAATCGTCGTGAAGCCGGGCGAGATCCGCAAGCTTGCGATCGTGCCCAAGCCCGACGTGCGCTTCATCGGGGCCGCCGTACTGTTCCAGGACATCGACCGTGCCCGCTGGCGGTCCATTGCGCCGATCGCGGCCAGCGGCCTCACGCGCCTCGTCCTCACTCTCGGCAGCAGCCAGTCCGAACTGGAGCCCGCATGACCTGGTCGAACCGCGTCGTATGGCTGGAAGGCATGTTCCTTCGGGCGCAGCACTTCCAGCAGCAGGACCGCTGGTTCGAAACGCAGTTGCGCGACCGCACGGCGTCGTTGCGGTCGCATGCCTGGGGGCTGACCGAGGGCGCGATCAACCGCAGCCTGCTGACCACCGGCCAGTTCGCGTTGGCGACGGGCAGCGGCATCTTCGAGGACGGCACGCCGTTCTCGCTGCCCGGCGAAGTCGATCAGCCGGCGCCGCTCGACCTGACCGAATCGACGCGCAACGCCGTGGTCTATCTCGCCTTGCCGATCCGTCAGGCCGGGGCGATCGAGGTTTCCGGCGACGGGTCGACCGAGGGCCGCTACCAGCAGCGTCCGTTCGAGGCCTACGACACCCATTCGGGTTCGCCGCAACCGGCCGAAGTCCAGGTCGGCCGGCTGCGCCTGCGCTACCTGCTGGAGACCGACAACCGCGCCGGCTATCACTGTATCGGGCTGGCCCGCGTGGTCGAGGTGGGGGCGGACCGGCGCGTCGTGCTCGATGATCAATGGATCCCGCCGGCGCTGACCTGTGCCGCGGCCTCGCCGCTGGCCGATTTCATTTCGGAGCTTGCCGGCATGCTCAATCAGCGCGGCGAGGTGCTGGCAGCGCGGCTTACGGCGCCGGGGCAGCGCGGCGTCGCCGACGTCTCCGACTTCCTCCTGCTGCAGTCGATCAACCGCGCGCAGAAGCTGCTAGAGCACTGGGCGAGCGACGGCAACGTGCATCCGGTCGACCTCTATGCCGCGCTGGTCCAGGTCGCCGCCGATCTCGCGACCTTCACCGCCGCCACGCGCCGGCCGTCGGACTATCCGACCTACCGGCATGCCGACCTGCAGCGCAGCTTCGCACCCGTCATCGCCGATCTCCGCCGCTCGCTTTCCATGGAGATCGATCGGACGGCGACGCAGATTCCACTGCAGAAGAGGGCCTACAACATCCAGGTCGGCACGATCACCGACCGCAGCATCCTGCGCTCCTCGAGCTTCGTGCTGGTTGTCCAGGCCGACATGCCGACCGAATCGCTGCGGCGCTTGTTTCCCAGCCAGGTCAAGATCGGCGCCGTCGAGCACATCAAGGACCTCGTCAACGTCGCCTTGCCCGGCATCGCCGTGCGGCCGCTGCCCGTGGCGCCGCGCCAGTTGCCCTTCTACGCAGGCGCAACCTACTTCGAACTCGACCGCAACTCGTCGCACTGGCAGGGGCTGCAGTCCTCGGGCGGCTTTGCGATCCACGTCTCCGGCGAATTCCCGAATCTGAACCTGGAGCTCTGGGCGATCCGCGGCTGACAGCGGTGATGCGAGGCGAACATGAGCGACAATCCTTTCGCCGAACCGGACGACGACAACCGGACGGTCATCCGCCCGAACCCCGGGCGACGCCGCGCGGCCGGTGCGCAGCCGACCCGAGATCCGATGCGGGATCAGGCGGGGAAGGACGCCGCGCCCCAAACGGTCCAGGCGCCGGCGGTGGCGGCCGCCGGCCCGGTTGCGGAAGGCACCGAAAACCTTTTGATCGGCAACGATGTGCTGGCCGCCGCCGCTGCGCCGCTGCTGCAGCTCATGGCGCGCCTGCGCAACACGGTGAATCCGCCTGAATCGGGTGACCTGCGCGAACGGACGGTGCGCCAGATCCGACGCTTCGAACAGGAGGCGCGCGACAAGGGTGTGCCGATGGACCAGTTGCGTCCGGCGCACTATGCCCTTTGCGCCAGCCTCGACGACATCGTGCTGAACACGCCCTGGGGCAACAGCGGAAGCTGGCACGAACAGTCCCTGGTCTCGACCTTCCATCAGGAAGTGCGTGGCGGCGAGCGCTTCTTCGATGTGCTGAAGCAGATGTGCGACAACCCCGGCAAGTTCCTGCCGGTCATCAAGCTGATGTATCTCTGCCTGTCGTTGGGCTTCGTCGGGCAGTATCGCCTGTCGCGCCGCGGCGTGGGCGACATCAACCGCATCCGCGAGGAGACCTATGCCGTCATCGCCCGGCAGCAGAAGGCCGCCGATCCCGACCTGGCGCCGCATACCAAGGGCATAGACGCGCCCTATCGGCCGGCGCGCGCCCGGCTGCCGGTCTGGGTTGCTGCCTGCCTCGGCCTCGGCATCGTCGCCGCTTTGTTCACCTGGTTCTCCGTCGACCTCAACGCCGCCTCCGACGGCATCTATGCCCGCCTGCGCAATGCGCCGCCGACCCAGATGCCGACCATCACGCGCACGCCGGTCGTCGAGGTCCAGCCGGCGCCGACGCCGTTGCCGCCGCCCGAACCCACCGTGCTCGACCGGCTGCGCAAGTTCCTCCAGCCCGAGATCGAGCAGGGGCTGGTCGAAGTCGTAGGCACGGTCGGCCAGCCGCTGGTCCGCATCATGGGGCGCGGCATGTTCGCGTCGGGCAGCGCGACCTTGACGCCGAGCTTCAAGCCGCTGCTCGATCGCATCGGGCTCGCCCTCAAGGAGGAGCCGGGAACCGTCCAGGTGATCGGCTACACCGACGACCAGCCCATCCGCACCATCGCCTTCCCGTCGAACTTCCAGCTCTCCGCCGCGCGCGCCCAGGCCGCGAGCGCCATCATCGCCACGACGATCGGCGACAAATCGCGGCTTTCGGTGGAGGGCCGTGCCGACGCCGACCCGATCGCGTCCAACGCCACGGCGGAGGGACGCGAACGCAACAGACGTATCGAGATCGTGCTCAACAGGCAGGGCACCTGAACCATGCGCGCCGTCCTCAATTTTCTCCTTTCGCGCTGGGTGCTGAGCTTCGTCGGCGTGGCGGTCCTGGCCCTGCTGGTCTGGTTCTTCGGCCCGCTGGTCGAGCTGCTGGAAGGCTGGCTGGCGCGGTTGGTCGTGATCATTGTCCTGGTGCTGCTGTGGGCGGTCTCCAACCTCTCGATCGATCTCTATCGCCGCCGCCGCGAAAAGAAGCTTGAGAACAGTGTCGCCGAGCAGGTGCAGGTCGCCGTCGACGACGGGACCGGCGAGGAGGCCGCGGCGGTCAAGGACCGGACCTCGAAGGCGCTGGGCCTGCTCAAGAAGGCACGGGGTACGCGCGGCTATCTCTACGAGCAGCCCTGGTACGTCATCATCGGCCCGCCCGGTGCCGGGAAGACGACGGCGCTGCTCAACAGCGGCATGAAGTTCCCCCTGGCCGCCGAGCTGGGGCAGGAACCGATGAAGGGCGTGGGCGGCACACGACTCTGCGACTGGTGGTTCACCGACAACGCCGTGTTGATCGACACCGCCGGCCGCTACACGACCCAGGATTCCAACGCTGCCGTCGACCGTGCCGGCTGGGATGCCTTCCTCGACATGCTGCGCCGCTCGCGGCCGCGCCAGCCCCTCAACGGCGTGATCGTGGGAATCGGCCTCGGCCAGATCGCCAATGCGCCTGCCGACGAGCGCATGGCGCATGCCCGGGCCATTCGCCAGCGGATCAAGGACCTCGAGAGCCGCCTGCATATCCGCATTCCGGTCTATGCCGTCTTCACCAAGGCCGACCTGGTCTCCGGCTTCACCGAGTTTTTCGACGACCTCGACCGCGAGGAACGCGGCCAGGTCTGGGGCGTCACCTTCCCGCTCACCAAGACCGAGCACGGACCGGTGGGCCAGTTCACCGAGGAACTGCAGCTCCTGGTCGAGCGGCTCAACCAGCGCCTGTTCGATCGCCTGCAGGCCGAGCAGAGCCCTGATCGCCGTGCCCTGATCGCGAGCTTCCCTGCGCAGGTCGCAAGCCTCGCCCAGCCGTTGCAGGCCTTCCTCGTCGAGGCGTTCGGCGGGTCGCGCCTCGACCCGGCGCCGCTGCTGCGCGGCGTCTACCTCTCGTCGGGCACCCAGGAAGGCACACCGATCGACCGGCTGACCGGCCTGATGGCGCGGGCCTTCGGCCTCGACCAGCGGCGGGCGGCGAGCCTGCGGCCCGAGCGCGGGCGCAGCTATTTCCTCGAGCGCCTGATCGGCAAGGTCATCCTGGGCGAGGCAATGCTGGTCAGCGAGCCACCGGCGGCACGGCGGCGCCGGTTCGTGCTGCGCGTGGCCTCCTACGGGCTGATCGCGCTCTTGACGCTGGGCGCTGCGGGCTGGCTGGTCGTCAATCGCTCGGCGGGCGAGAACCAGATCGCGGCGATGTCGCAGGCGCTGGCGACCTACGAGAGCATCGCCAAGGAAACGACCTTCAGTCCGGTCGCGGATTCCGACCTGCCGCGGCTCCTGCCCTTGCTCGACGCCGCCCGCGATCTCGACAAGGCGGCGGGCGGCGGGGGCGGCGTCCTGGCGAGCTTCGACCTCTCGCAATCGGCCAAGCTGCGCGCCGGTGCCGAGGCAGTCTATCGCCATGCCCTGGGCTATGCCTTGCTGCCGCGGCTGATCTGGCGCCTCGAGGCCCAGATACGCGGCAACTTCACCCAGCCCGACTTCCTCTACGAGGCGACGCGAGTCTATCTGATGCTGGGCGGCCAAGGGCCGCTCGACCGCGCGCTGGTCAAGGAGTGGATGACCTACGATTGGCGGGCGGCCTATGCCGGCGCCTACAACGCCGCCGTGCTGACCGGGCTGGAGACGCATCTCGACGCGCTTCTTGCCCGGCCGCTGCCGGCGGTGCCGCTCGACGATGCGCTGGTGGCACAGGCGCGTACAGCGTTCAGCCGCGTGCCGCTGGCCGCGCGCGTCTATTCGCGCATCAAGCCCTCGGCGGCGGCGCAGGCGCTGCCGGGCTGGAAGCCCAGCGATGCTCTGGGCACGGCCGGCCTGCGGGTCTTCACGCGCGCATCGGGGCGCAAGCTCAGCGACGGCGTTCCCGGCTTCTTCACACTCGACGGTTTCCACAAGGTCCTGCTGCCGGCGCTAAATGCGGCGACGCGCGAGGTCGCTTCCGAGAGCTGGGTGATGGGACGCGGCGCGCCCGTCAATCTCGACGAGGCGCAGCAGAGAGATCTCGCCAACGGAGTCGTCGCGCTTTATCTCGCCGACTACGCCAAGACCTGGGATGCGCTGCTGCAGGATCTCGAGATCGTGCCGCTGCGCAGCCTGCCGCAGGCGGCGCAGGATCTCTACATCCTTGCCTCGCCGCAATCGCCCGTGAAGGAGCTGCTGACGGCGATCGCCCGCCAGCTCACGCTCTCGGAACCGCCGAAGTCCGCCAATCCGGTGGCCGCCGCGGCGACCGATGCCGCAGGCAAGGTCCAGTCCGCCGCGACGGCGGCGACCAGTGGCCGCGGCACCAACCTGTCGGTGCTGCTGGGCGGCCAGTCCGGCGCTTCGGCGCCGCCGCTGCCGCCCGGCCATGAGATCGACGAGCGTTATCGCCAGCTGCGCGAACTGGTGGCGACCACCGGCGGTGCGCCGATCGACCAGGTGCTGAAGCTGCTGAACGACCTGCAGCAGCAGCTGGCCAAGCTGGCGGCCGCTCCCGTCGGCGGTGCTGCACCAGCCGTCGCGACGGCCGGCGATCCGTCACTCGCCCTGCGTGCCGAAGCGCAGCGCCAGCCGCAGCCGCTCGCGCGCTGGCTCCAGGGCATGTCCGAGTCGAGCACGGCACTGCGCGGCGGCGGCGCCCGCCAGCAGGTGATTGCCGCCTACAACGGCGCCGGCGGACCCGGCGCCCTCTGTCCGCTCGCGGTGAACGGCCGCTTCCCGTTCGTGTCGGGCAGCTCGCTCGAGACGCCGCTCGACGACTTCGCCAAGCTGTTTGCGCCGGGCGGCCTGATCGACGGCTTCTTCAACACGCAGCTTCGTCCCTATGTCGACACGACGGGCAAGGTCTGGAAGCCGCAGACATCCGATGGCGTGGCCGCTCCGGTCTCGGCGGCGGATGTCGTGCAGTTCCAGCGTGCCGCCGTCATTCGCGATCTCTTCTTTGCGCCCGGCAGCACGACCATTGCGGTGCGCTTCGACATGACGCCGCTTCAGCTCGACTCCAACGCCTCGCGCGTCAGCCTCGAGTTCGACGGCACCTCGGTCACCTACGCACACGGGCCTTCGCGCGCGACCCAGATCACCTGGCCGGGACCGAACCGCATCCAGAACGTGCGGCTGGTCTTCGATCCGCCGCCGCCCGGCGGGACCGGCGTGCTGGCCGACACCGGCCCCTGGGCGATGTTCCGTTTGTTCGGGCGCGGCACGTTGCGCCAGGCCGATTCACCCGAGCGCTATACCTTGACCTTCAGCCTCGGCAATCGTGACGCCACCTTCGAGCTTCGCGCCGCTTCCGTTCTCAACCCCTTCGCACCCGGCATCCTGCAGGATTTCCGCTGCCCGTCGGTCCGGGATTAGGCGCGATGCCAGCGCTGCTGCCCCAAGCGAGCGCAGGCCTCTTCGGCAAGCTGCCGTCGCGCGGCGATTTCGTGCGCGAAGGCCTGTCGCGCGGCTTCACCGATGCCTGGGACGAATGGTGGCAACGGGGCCTCGCCGCCACGCAGGAGCGGCCGGAAGAAGAATGGCTGGCGGCCTGGCTGGAGGCGCCGGTCTGGCGTTTCGTGTTGCCGCCCGGCCTGCTCGGCAGCGAGGGTGTGCTCGGCCTCTGGCTGCCCAGCGTCGACAAGGTCGGCCGCTACTATCCGCTCACCATCGCCGCCGAAGCCCAGGGCGACTGGGCGCCGCTCGTGGGAGCGATGGAGGATTTCCTGGCGTCGGCGGAGGAGGCCGGACGCGACGCGCTCGAGATCGATCTCGAGCCGGCCGAACTCGGCCGCCGCGTGCGCGAAGCCTTTGTCGTGGGCGAGCCGCCGCCGTCGGCGGTCGATGTCGAGCCGGGGCGCGTCTCGTGGTGGACCGACGGTGGGCCGCGGGTTGCGGCGCGAGTCGAAAGCGGTGCGGCGCTCCCGGTCGGGGCTCGCTTTGCCGCCCTAATGAACGACGAGTGGGGAGCTTCGTGATGGGCGACTTCGCGATCGATCAGGACGTCGCCCAGTCGGGGAACTTCTCCTCGTCGGCCGTCAGCCATGCCGGCACGGCGAACCGCCTGAACGAGGACGGCTTCGTCAATCGACCGGATCTCGGCCTGTGGGCAGTCGCCGACGGCGCCGGGGGGCACGAGTCGGGCGAGGTCGCGTCGGCCGAGGTGGTGGCGAGCCTGCAGGGAATCGAGCCGGGCCTTTCGGCGGCCGAGATGCTGGTGGAAGTGCGTGCGCGCCTCGAACAGACACATGCCGGCCTGCACGAGGCGGCCTCGCAACGCGGCGCCGACGTGCTGATGGCCACGACCGTGGTCGTCCTGCTGGTGCGCGACGATCATTTCGCCTGCCTGTGGGCGGGCGATTCGCGCGCCTATCTGCTGCGCGGTCACGAGCTGACCCGCATCACGCGCGACCACAGCCTGGTGCAGGCATTGGTCGAAAGCGGGACGATCACCGAGAACGAGGCGATCGGCCATCCTCACGCCAACATCATCACGCGCGCCGTCGGGGCCGACAGCGAGGCCCTGGAGCTCGAGAAGCGGACAGGGCCGCTCATGGCCGGCGACCGGCTGCTGCTCTGCACCGACGGGCTGTGCAAGACGCTGCCGGACGACAAGCTGCGCGACCTTCTGCTGGCCGAGGGCCACGCCGGCGCCGAGCCCCTGGTGGCGGCGGCGCTGGAGGCCCGGGTCTCCGACAATGTCACGGCCATCACCATCGATATCGGCCCGGCCGCTCGTGATGCTGCGGCGGGCACCGATAACGACACCGACACTGACACCGACACCGGCACCGACACCGACACGGTCTCGCCTCACCTGGAGGAGCGTGCGAACGCAGTGTCGTCCAGCGAGGACGCTGCTCCCCGCGGATCGAAGTGACATGTCTTTCATTCCTCTTCTCCCCCGCTTCGGGGGAGAAGAATATGAAGGCGTCGATCACTGAGGCACGATGCCCAGCCGACGCAGGACCGGGACGCGCTGCTCGATGGCGGCGGTCACCACCTCGCGGACCCGGTCGTGTTTTTCCGGGAGCACATCGCGGCTCAACTGCGCGATCCAGGCGTCGGCGTCGTCCTCCCGCTGGCCGTCCAGCAGGCGGCCGGCGATGAATTGGACCAGGGTCGCGGCGGGCAGACCGCCGCCCAGGCGGGAGGAGGCGAGCCCGCCGCTGGTCTTGGGTTCCACGATGGAGTCCACGCGGGCGGCCAGCACGCGATTGAGCCGGTCCGCCGAGTCGGGTTGGGCATCGTCGGGCCTCATGACGATCTGGCACTGGTTGGAGCCGACCAGAACGCTGGCGAGCTCGATGGGGCTGCTGCGTCCCTTTGCCGATTTCAGCAGGTCCGCGACCGTCGCCGTGCCCTGCATGGCCATTTCCATCATGTCCTTGAGAGGACCCGCCATCTCGGCCACCCCAGCCGGCACCTGCAGCTTGGTCTGAAGCTCGCCGGGGCTGACCAGAGGGCTGAGCGTCAGCCCGCCGATCACGACGTCGCGTTCCTGGTCGCTCAGCCGACGCGCGCCGCGGACGAACACGTCGTGGCGCAACTGCCGCGGCTGGCAGGTATCCTTGACGAGTTCGCGCATGATCGGATCCTTGTAGCGGTCGAGCAGGGCGCGTTGTTCCTCCGTCAGCATGAGCTCGTTGAAGTTCTCCAGCGGATTGGCTGAGGCGACCCAGTCGAGCTTGGCCTCGGCCATCGCGGCAGCGACATCGGCATGGAAGAACGGACACCAGTGCGCGCTCATGAATTCGTGCGACAGGTAGGCCTTCTCCATCCCGCTGATCGTGTCGATGAGGTCGCTCGCCATCGGGCTTTCGGCGAGGTACTTGCCGCCTGCCGCCTTGACGTCGCGGGCGAGTGCGAGCCCGGCCTCGGCCTGCGAATCGCTGCGTCCCCCGGCGCGAATGCCGGCTTCGTAGACGATGCGCTGCATGCCGATGGCGCCCTGCCAGGCAGGCAGGGCGTTGTAGCTCAGATGCACGACGCCGCCGGGGCGGGTCTTGGCGGCCAGCAGCCGGACGATGCCGGCCCGGACGTCGGGGCCGACCCAGGACCACAGGCCATGCAGGCTGACGAAGTCGGCGGCCGGGATCGACTGCGCCTCGCGACTCTCGGCGAGCAGCGAGAGGTCGGCCTCGATGAACCGGACGTTGTCGAGCCGGGCGGCGCGGGCGAGGGCCGCGGCGGCGGCGATGTGGGCGGGATTGTAGTCGATCGCCGTCACCTGCCATCCGGGATTGGCGGCCGCGGTCAGCAGGGCGCCCATGCCCTTGCCGCAGCCCAGCTCGAGGTAGCTGGCCTGGTCGCCCGGTTGCGGGAGGTCGACGGCGACGCCGGCGATGTGGCAGGCCAGCGCCAGGCGCATCGGCGACTGCTGCACATAGTAGCCTTCGATATAGGCGACGTCGGCGACGTAGCCCTTGCTCCACGTTTGGCTCATGACTGTCCTTCGACGACTTCGCCCTCGAAGACCGCATCGTCGGCGTCGGTCCGTCGAGGGAACATTGCGGATGTCGGCAACCAGGTGTTCCAGCCGAGCATCGGTCCGGCCCCCGCCGCCTGGCCGCCTACGGTCGCTGCCGCGACCGACGACGGCAGGCGAAGCGGCGGTACGGCATCGCGGGCCAGCACGGGATTGACCGCAAAGCCGACTTCGAAGCCGACGAAGGCACGGATCAGGGAAACCAGCTCGCGCAGCAGCGGACTGTTGGGCAGCAGCCTTTCGAAATAGGCGAGGTCGAGCGGACCGATCTGCAGCACGATGCGCGCCTGCTGGTCCCAGGCGCGCACGCCTGCCGCGGCGTCGACGCCCAGCTGGCCGAAGGCGCCGGGAGCGACGCCGACCGGCAGGCGCGTCCGCTGATCGACGGGCAGCGACATCCAGGCACCGGCGAACTGCCTGACCTTGACCGGCCGGCCGAGCCAGTCCGACGCCAGCGCCTCGAGGCGATCGGTCGATCGGGGGTGTGCAGCGAAGAAGCCGGCATAGTGGCGCAGCGCCGCCCGGCCGGCCAGCAGACGGTCGGCGAGATGCGGCGTGGCATAGCCCGTGAGCGCCAGCAGGACATCGGCGACCGGATCGGCGGGTTGGCGGGGGGACGCCAGGGCGCCGACATCGGCGGCCCGCTGCGGCCGATACTTCGCCCCGGCCGCCGCAAAGGCGGCGATCATGCGATGCGACAGGACATCGAGGAAATCGGTGAGCGAGAAGGACCGCGCGCGCTGGTCCGTGACAACGGCGTCGGAATATTGGCGCGGCAGGACGGCGACCGGCCCCGTGAGGCCGATGAGGCCGACCGTGACCCGCGGCGCAGCGTCGGGCGCGGCCGACTGAACGGCGGTGACTTCCGCTGCGGCATAGGCGGAACCGGCGGCGACGGTGAAAGACACGGCTTCTGCGGGATTCGGCCGCTGGCGTTGAAAGGTGAGAAGGCGCACCGCGGCGTCGAAGGTGAACCGGCGCGGTTCGGCCTTCAGTCGGGCCGTGGGGCTCTGCCGCAGCCGTCGCCGTGGCGTGTCGCTCACAAAAGCACCTGGCTACCGGCGCGGGCCGGCCATCTGGCGACCGTCTCGGGCTGGCCGCGCAAGCGCACTTCTGTTCGCACGAACGAATTCACTGTCGCATGCAGCGCCAGGAAGCGGTCGAGCACCGAGGCGAGAACATAGAGGCCGCCGGTCGTCCAGGCCTGGCCGTCGAACGTCAAGGTGACGTCGAGCCCGCGGCAGAAGCCGCCGAACCGCCGGCCGGCACCGCGCAGGTCCGGGACCCGCGCGGTGCCGGGCCGTGAGGTGACGTCGAGCAGGGCACGGATCGCCGTGCGCGACTCGGTCGACTCGCGGCAGTCGTAGAGCCGCAGCACCTCGCGCAGGGCATTCGCCGGGGCTTCGCCGCCGACGACGCTGAGATGGCCGAGCGACAGGTGGGAGATCAGGCGCCAGAAGCCGCGTTCATGCAGGGGCAGGCGCAAGGTCGGTGTCGGGGCGGTCAGGCAGGCCAGCCCGATGACGGCCGCGGCGCCCTCGACCAGCCGCAGCGCCGGCCGGCCGCCGCCGAACGGCAGCGACGCCGGCAGGTCGCGGTTGCAGCACAGGGCATCGATCGAGAGGACGCCGCTCGCCTCGTTGTCGGGATCGAAGTTGGCGTCATGAGGCAGCAGGTAAACGTCGGTACCGAGAATGCCGCCCGTCGTCTCGCGACGCGCCGTGCCGAAGAACTTCCCGCTGTCGGGCGTATCGTCCATGTGATGGCGCGTCAGGCGATGGAACGGCTGCCAGGTCCGGACTTCACCGCCCGGCAGGCTCTCGCGCACCCGCTCGACCGACCAGATCTCCAAAGCGGCGGGCCGTCGAACGTCGGGCTCGATCCGGTATTCGATGCTCGTGTGGTCGAGCGGAACGGGATCGCACTTCTGCTCGAACAGATTGACGATGGGCGAGCAGCCCAGCACCAGGCTGCTCGCCTGAACCGCGCGCTCGAGGTCGGGGATGGCGCGATCGAGGTAGAGAAAGATGTCCATGCGATTGCCGGCCGCCACCAGGGTCTTGGCGTCGAGGCGGCAGATATCGATGAACAGGAACTTCTCGCGGGCGGCGAAATACTCGCTGAGCAGCCGGAAGCCGGAGAAGGAGCGGGCCGGCCAGGGAAACAGCGCCTCTTCCGGTGCGAAGCCGACGGCCTGCACGACATCAGGCGGAAGGATCACCGGTCGTTCGTCGGCCTGGTCGTCGGCCAGTGCGACCGACATCGTGTGCGCCAGCAGAAGCTCCAGCAGCTGCGAGCCGTGCTCGCCGGCCAGGAAGAAGCGCAGCCGATCCAGTCCGAGCTGGGTGAATGTCATGGCGGCATCGCTACAGCGCAAGGTGATGCGCAGGCAGGCCGCCGCATTTGCCGCCGCCGGGTTCGCCGGCGCGGGCAGCGGCATGCCCGAAAGGCGCACGGCCTCGACCTCGATCGGCCAGAGCGTCAGCGGATAGGCCGTGCGAAAGCGGCAGGGCTCGCCGCCGACCGGTTCGGTATCGATCGCCAGCCCGGAAGGCAGGCGGGCGGGAGCCGGCAGGCCGGGGTCGGCGGAAAATCGCGTGATTGCCACGGACGGCAGTGGTGCCAGGTAGTGTGGGTAGAGAACCGAGAGCAGCCCGTCGGTCAGCTCCGGAAATTCGTCGTCCAGGCGATGCTGGACCCGTGCGCCGAGGAAGGCGACGCCCTCGAGCAGGCGGCCGACATGGGGATCGTCGACCGTGTCCTTGGTCAGGCGCAGGCGGCCGGCGATCTTGGGATGGCGTTCGGCAAACTCACCGGCCAACCCGCGGAGCGCCGCCAGTTCCCGGTTGAAGTAGGCGAGCAACGCGTCGGACACCCTCAGGACTCCTCTTCGGAAACGGTCACCGTCTTGGCCACGAGATCGACGACGGTGTCGAAAATGATCGGCTCGGGCGCCGGATCGGAGCGCAACATCGCATCGATCCTGAGGCGCAGCGTGCCGCTGGTCTTGTCGGTCGCCTCGACCAGCGAGACCTTGAGGTTGGTGATACGCGGTTCGAAGGTGCGGATGCACTCCTCGACGAGCTGCCGCAGCTCGTCGCGGCGACGCTGCTCGTTGAAGGCGCCGGACGCGAAGTCCGGCAGTCCGTAGGCGACCAGCGACTGCTTGAGATGCGACAGGCCCGGTTCCCACGATTGCCACCGCCGGCGCGTGTTCAGCAGCTCCTCGAGGTCGCGGCACACGCCGGCGCGCAGCGCCTCCATCGCCGCCGGGGTGGAGAGCGTGCGGTCCGTTGTGGCAGAGGGTTCGGCGTCGATCAGCCTGTCGAGCAGCGGCAGTTGCGCACGCCGCACGCGGCCCGGGCCCTTGCTGTCGAAGGGCGCGCGTCCTCGACTGTCGTTCATGCCGTCGCCTGCAGCTGGAGGTCGCTCATCTCCAGCCAGGTCTGCGCATCCTCGCCCACCAGCAAGGTTACGGCGCCGACACCGCGGATCGGTCCGTCGTCGCCGGCCTGTCGCCAGTCGGTCGCCCGGCCGAGCTTCAAGGCGTCGGACAAGGGTTGCTGCTCGTCCGGCCCGGGCGGATAGAGAACCGGCAGGTAGATGTCGCCTTCGGGGCCGCCGATCACCTGCATGGTCGCGCGGCGCCAGAAGAGGTCGCGCGGCCGCTTCATCGGATGCAAGTCGAGCGAGGCCACCTTGTCGGTCGCGATCCAGAAGTATTTGCCTGTCGTCGTGATGACCTCGAAGCTGGAGGCCAGGAGATCGTCGGCATCGCGCATGTCGTCGAAGGCGACGCCGCGCAGCGTGCCACCGGGATGGGGCCGTGCCTGTTCCGCTTCGGCCGCGAGCTTTGCCGACTGCTGGAAGTCGCCGCTGCGTAACGCCACCACCGCCGCCAGCGACAATCGCTGCGCCTCGCTGGGCTCGCCGATGAATTCCGGGACCCGGCCGTCCTTGAACAACTGCCGCCGCGCGGTCTCGCCGCGCAGGAGTTGGCGAAACTCCGCCACGGCAATGGCGGCGCCGGGATCGATCTCGCTGCAGGCGTCGAGGACCGTGTCGACACGCTCGGTGCTGCCGGCGAAGAGCAGGAATTCGGCCAGCAGGAGGCGCGCGGCAACGTCGGTCGGTGCCTTGCGTACGGCCGCCGTCGCCGCCGTCACGGCCTCGGCGAGATTGCCGTCATGGAACAGACGGCCTGCCTCGCCGCGATCGCTGGTCTTCGAGGAAGAGTTTGACATCGATCCTCCTGATGGGCCGGTACGACGGCAAGGTGTCAGCCGGTCGGCGCGGCGAGCTCGGTGACGAGGTGGAAGGCGGTGGAGACGTCGTCGAGCTGATAGTGGGGGCGCAGGTGAATGGTGCAGCCGAAGACGCCCGGCTTGCCCGGCAGGTCGCGCACCTCGACATTGCCCTCGACCAGCGGGAAGCGGGCCCGCAAGTCGCCGGTGCTGTTGGTGTCGACATTGACGTAGTCCTGCAGCCAGCGATTGAGCTGACGCTCGATTTCGTCGGCTGTCCGGAAGGATCCGATCATGTCGCGGCCCATGACCTTGAGCAGGTGGGCGAAGCGGGCCACGCACAGCATCGAATTGATCTGGGCGGAGAGGCGGGCATTCGCTTCGGCTGCCGCCGCGGTGGCGCCGGTGTAGCTCGCCGGCGCCTGCAGGCTGCGCGACGCACCGAACACCAGGTCGGGGCCGAAGGGCAGCACGCCGATCGGCATCAGGCCGACCTCGATCAGGGCCTGCTCCTGCCGGCTGCTGAGCTGATACTCGACGGCGCGGCGCGGCCGGTGACGAGGTGGAAGGCGGTGGAGACGTCGTCGAGCTGATAGTGGGGGCGCAGGTGAATGGTGCAGCCGAAGACGCCCGGCTTGCCCGGCAGGTCGCGCACCTCGACATTGCCCTCGACCAGCGGGAAGCGGGCCCGCAAGTCGCCGGTGCTGTTGGTGTCGACATTGACGTAGTCCTGCAGCCAGCGATTGAGCTGACGCTCGATTTCGTCGGCTGTCCGGAAGGATCCGATCATGTCGCGGCCCATGACCTTGAGCAGGTGGGCGAAGCGGGCCACGCACAGCATCGAATTGATCTGGGCGGAGAGGCGGGCATTCGCTTCGGCTGCCGCCGCGGTGGCGCCGGTGTAGCTCGCCGGCGCCTGCAGGCTGCGCGACGCACCGAACACCAGGTCGGGGCCGAAGGGCAGCACGCCGATCGGCATCAGGCCGACCTCGATCAGGGCCTGCTCCTGCCGGCTGCTGAGCTGATACTCGACGGCGCGGCGCGGCCAGGCATAGGGCGGGCCGCTGGCAAAGGGCTCGGCCGGCAGATCGGTGACGAGGCCGCCGCCCACCCTGTCGATCTCGACGCCGCGCACGTCGGCCGGCCAGTTGTGCGCCGCGAAGGCGCGAACGGCGCAGGCGGCGAAGGCGTAGCCCGCGCTCATCCAGACGCGGGACTCGGTGTCGGGGCTGTATTCGCTGTAGCGAAAGCCGTCGACGCGGCTGGGATCGTCGGTCCAGGGCATGCGCGCCAGCAGGCGCGGGAAGGTGACGCCGACGAAGCGCATGTCCGCCCGCCCCGCCAGGCTGCGCCACCGCAGGTGCTCGGTACTGCGCAACGGGGCTGCGATATCGCGGACACCTTCCAGGTCGGCAAACCTGTCGACTTCGAGGACGTTCGGGTCGAGCGACAGGATGACCGGCATGAAGGCGGCCGCCGCGACGGCGGAAAGCCGCATGAGCGCCCCGATATCGTCGGTCTGGCTGCCGCCGCCGACGCGATGGCGCACCGGATGGTCGATGATCATCAGGCCGAACGGCTCGCCGCCCGGCGTGCCGAACTCGTCCTCGTAGATCCGGCGGAAGGTCTGGCTCTGGTCGAATTCGAGGGCCCGCTCGAGGTCGCGGCAGATCTCCGGCCACTTGATCGGCAGCAGCCGCACCTTGATGCGCCGGCCGGGTTCGATGCCGCCCACCAGCCAGGCGAGGCCGCGCCAGCGGCCCTCGAGGTCCTGGAGCGTTCGCGCGTGCAGCACAGCATCGAGCTGGTCGCCAAGCAGCGCATCGATCTCGGCGATGTCGCGGTCGAGCGCGGCACGCAGGGTCCCGGCGCCCAGCAGGTGCGCAAGAGAGTCGCCGAACCAGTCGCGCAACGCATCCGCCGCATCGAGCCTGCCGTGGAGGAAGCTGCTCAACCGTGCCGACGTGGCGGCATGGCGGTCGCCAAAATACCGGCCGGCCAGGACGGCGTCCCGCAGCGGCAGGCCGAGCACCGTCTCGCTCGGCGCGGCGGATGCCGCAGGCTCGCCTGCAGGCGCCGCTATCGTCGCATCACTCGCCATGCTTCCGCCGATCCCGCCCTGTCAGGTTGGCTGGCGCCGGCCGCCCGCTGCGGCTGCCCGCTCTGGCTGCCGCTCTGGCTGGTCGTTGCCGCCGGCCGTTGCCTCCGCGCCCGATCAGGCTCGCTTCGGAATGCTTGCCACCATACGCAGGCTGGTCGTCAGCTCTTCCATCTGCAGCCAGGGCCTGAGGTGGGCAATGGCATTGTAGGAGCCGGGCTTGCCCGGGATTTCCTTCACTTCGATCGCGGCTTCACGCAGCGGGAAGCGTGCCTTCATCTCCTGGCCGGCATCCTCGTTGGGATTTACGTAGTTCTG
This sequence comes from Alphaproteobacteria bacterium 65-37, assembly GCA_001897995.1. GTDB lineage: Bacteria > Pseudomonadota > Alphaproteobacteria > Reyranellales > Reyranellaceae > Reyranella. The sequence continues at coordinate 28,169 of MKRV01000088.1, forward strand.
GATCCAACGGTTCAGCCAGCTCTCGACGTTGCTCGCTTCCATGAAGCTGCCGATCTTGTCGCGCGCCATCACCTTCAGGTAATGGGCGAAACGGCTGGTCGCCATCATGTAAGGCAGCCGCGCCGAGATCGCGGCATTGGCCGTGGCCTCGGGACGATCGTACTTCTTGGGCTTCTGGGCCGTCTGGCCGCCGAAGAACACCGCGTAATCCGTGTTCTTGTAGTGGCAGAGCGGCAGGAAACCCTGGTTCGACAGCTCGAACTCGCGCCGATCGGTGATGCCGATCTCGGTCGGGCACTTGGAATCGACGTCGCCGTCGTCCGACGTGAAGATGTGGGTCGGCAGATTCTCGATCTTGCCGCCGCCCTCGGCGCCGCGAATCGCGGTGCAGAAGCCGGTGCGCGCGAAGGCGTCGGTCAACCGCGCGCCCATGACGTAGGCGGCGTTGGACCAGCAGTAGGAGTCGTGGTCCATGACGCGCGACTTGCCGTCGGCGGCGAGCGGCGCCTCTTCAAAGGCGAACTCGTCGATCGGCTTGGTCGCCTTGCCGTAGGGCAGGCGCGAAATGACCCGCGGCATCACGAGGTTCACGAAGCGCGAATCCTCGCTGTCGCGGAAGCTGCGCCATTTGGCGTATTCCACGGTGTCGAAGATCTTGGCGAGATCGCGCGGCTTGGAGAGCTCGGTCCAGGAGTCGAAGCCGAACATCTCGGCAGAGGCGGCGGAGATGAACGGCGCGAACGCTCCCGCCGCGACATTGGACATCAGCCGCAGGGTCTCGACGTCGTCGGGATGGTTCGACCACTCGTAGTCGCCGATCAGCGCGCCATAGGGCTCGCCGCCGGGCGTGCCGAACTCGGTCTCGTAGATCTTCTTGAAGAGTTCGCTCTGGTCGAACTCGATCGCCTTGGTCAGGTCGCGGTTCAGCTCGCGCTTGGGCAGGTTCAGCACGCGGAGCTTGAGCGACGTGCTGGTCTCCGAGTTCATGACGAGATAGTGCAGGCCCCGCCAGCTCCCCTCGAGCTTGCCGAACTTGGGATCGTGCATGATGACGTTGAGCTGCTCCGACAGCTTGGCGTCGATCGCCGCGATCGCCTTGTCGAAGGTGCGCGTCAGGTTGCGGTCGAACGTGACCGTGCCGGCCAGGGCCTGCTCGACCAGCGTCTTGACCAGCTCCTGGGCACGGTCGGGCTTCGTTTGCTTGGTGTTGGAAATGATCTGGTCGAGGAGACCAGGTGCCGCCTCGGTAGTCGTGGCGGCAGCGGCGCCGTCCTGGCGTGCGCTATCGGCCATGGTGTCAGCCCTCCGCCTTCTTGATGCCTAGTTCACCCGACAACGACTTGAGCTCGTCCTCGGAGCGCAGCACCTGCTCCAGGAGCGTTTCCAGCTCCTGCGAACGATCCGCCTTGCTCATGAGATCGCGCAGCTTCTCGCGGGTCTGCAGCAGGGCGGCCAGCGCCGGGACCTGCTGGGCGACACGCGCCGGCTCGAAGTCGTCGATCGATTTGAATTTCAGGTCGACGGACATCTGCGTGCCGTCGTCGGCGAGCTTGTTGTCGACCTTCAGCTTCAACCCGGGCGCCATGTTGGCCATCACGTCGTTGAAGTTGTCCCGATCGATCTGGGTGAACTTGCGGTCCACCAGAGGGCGCAGCGGGGTCGTGGGATCGCCGGAGAAGTCGCCCATGATGCCGACGACGAACGGCAGCTCGCGCAGGACCTGGGCGCCTTCCGTCTCGACTTCGTAGGTGATGTGGACTCTGGGCTTGCGGACCCGATTCAGCTTGTCGTGAATACTGGCGCTCATCGCATGACCCTCCTGGTATCAGGATAGCCTCGACCATATAACTCGTCCATGCGCTATGCACGCAGAATTTGTGCGATGGAACAAGGCGCTAGCAGCTCCACCGCAAGCAGCATCCGACCGCTCGGCTGGCGGCGGCCGCGTTCACATTTCGCTCATCTGTTCTCTCCGCCGCCGCCTGGCGGGAAAAAAGGCGGGCGGCCCTGTTTACCTCTTCATTGCGGCAACGCTGCCTGTATCATCGACCGGTCAAGGAGCGGGTGGCTTCCTCATGATCTCGGAACTCGAAGCAGCCGACATTGAAGCTGTGCTGGCGCCGCTCGAAGGCGAGCAGCCGACCGGAGTCGACCTGCGCGAGGATCACTCGCCCACGTCGGTCTATTACCGCCTGCGGGACGCCCGGGCCGAGGCCAGGGACGCCGAGCGGAGGGCCGACGGCGAAGGGGGCGACGAGGGGATCGCGACGCTCTGGCGGCCGGTGGCCACCCTGGCGATCGATGCCCTGAAATCGACCTCCAAGGACCTCGAGGTCGCGACCTGGCTCACCGAAGCGCTGGTCAGGATCGCCGGGCTGGAAGGCCTGGCGGCAGGCGCCTCGATCATCGGCGGATTGGTCGAGCGGCACTGGGACGGGCTCTATCCGATGCCCGACGAGAACGGCATCGAAACCCGGGTTGCGGCCGTCGCCGGCCTCTCGGGCCAGGGAGCCGACGGCACGCTGATGCAGCCCTTGCGCAAAGTGCCGTTGTTCGCCCGGCCCGACGGTGTGCCGTTCGGCTTGTGGCAGTACCAGGGGACGATCGATCTCGTCGGCATCGTCGATACGGAACGGCGCGAGCAGCGGATCGCCGCCGGCGTGGTGCCGTTCGAGGTCTTCGAGAACGAAGCGCGCGCCGCCGGCCAGCCGCACTGGCAGGCCTATCGGACGGCCGTGACCGGGACGATCGACGCCTGGGAGGCGATGGGGCGGCTGCTCGACGACAAGGCCGGCGATGTCAGCCCGTCGACCAGCCGGGTGCGCGAGGCATTGGACCTGATGCTGGAGGTCTGCGATCGTTTCGCGCCGAAGGACGGCCCTGCGGCCGATCAGGCGCCGACGCCCGCCGGCACTGGCTCTGGCTCCAAAGCTGCGGCGGCCGCTGACGCGCCGTCGTCGAAGGGCCCGATCAAGGGCCGTGAACAGGCCCTGCGACAGCTCGAGGAGATCGCCGCCTGGTTCCGGCAGAACGAACCGAATTCACCGCTCGGCTATACCTTGGACGAAGCCGCGCGGCGCGGTCGCATGCAATGGCCCGATCTCGTCGCCGAACTGATTCAGGACGAAATCGCGCGTAGCGGATTGTTGGTCAGTGTGGGCATGAAGCGGCCGGATCCTCCGACTCAGTAGGCGGCCGCTCATCGATATCCTGCCTGGCGGGGCGACGCGCCTTCGATGCGTCGCCTCTCGACCTTCGCTAGGGCGCAGGCGTCGCCTTAGCTCGCCTTCATCGCCTTGAGATCGTAGCCGACCACGGCGCCCTTCTTGATCTGGCCCGTATGGTCGAGCGGCGTCGGCGTCATGACGATGTTCGTGAAGTTGAGCGACAGGCTTTCCATGGGAAGGTCGCCGCCCGAACTGGTGGAGTAGCTGGAGACGCCGCAATGCTTCATCTCGTAGGTGACGAACGTCTCGACCTTGTTCTTGGTCGTCGTCGTCATCTTGATCGTGACATTGGTGTCGAAGGCTCCGGCGACAGAATCCTGGTAGAGCTTCGACGACGCCACATCGAGATGCTTGGTCACCACGACTTCGCTGAAGGATGGAGCCGAACTTTCGCGAGTGGTCCCCCCGGCGCCGCTGCCGACATGGCGGCTTACGCCATACTGGAACGAGTTGAGCTCGATCCAGTTCTTAAAGCCTTCCGTCGTGACGCCTCCATCGACGGAACCGAATTTCATGTAGATTGCCACGGCCAGCCTCCACTTCCAAAAGCATCAAGGCCCAAGAGCATCAAGGCACAGTCAAACACGCAACCTGCGAAAAGATAGCAACGCCATTAAGGTTTGTTAATGGCAAAGAAGAACAACCCGTCCGAATCGAGTCCGACATGGACGTTGCGGATGGTCTCGCCGTCGGCGAGGCGCGCCAGGATCTCGGCGGACAGATCGGGCAGTAACGTGCGTGTCAAAATGTTCTCGACGTTTCTCGCACCGGAACTGCTCTCGGTACAGCGCGCGGCGATCATCTCCACCAGCTTCGGATCCCAATCGAGCGTCGCGCGGTAAGTGTCGTGCACACGCTTGCGAATCTTCTCGAGCTGCATGACGACGATCTGACGGATCACCGAGTCTGACAGCGGAAAATACGGCACCAGGGTCAACCGGCCGAGGAAGGCGGGCTTGAAGTGCTTCGCCAGTTCCGGTCGCAGTGCTTCTGCAAGACCGGCTGCATCGGGCGCCGTCTCCGGATCGGCGAACAGTTTGGTGATCAGGTCGGTGCCGGCGTTGCTGGTCATGATGATGACCGTGTTCTTGAAATCGATGTCGCGGCCTTCGCCGTCCTTCATGTTTCCCTTGTCGAACACCGAGTAGAACACGTCCTGCACGCCGGAATGGGCTTTCTCCATTTCATCGAGCAGGACCACGCTATAAGGCCGCCGCCGTACCGCTTCGGTGAGCACGCCGCCTTCGCCGTAACCGACATAGCCGGGCGGGCTGCCCATCAGCAGGCTGACTTTGTGCTCCTCCTTGAACTCCGCCATGTTGATGGTGGTTACGTTCTGTTCTCCGCCATAGAGGAGCTGCGCGAGGCTGAGCGCCGTCTCGGTCTTGCCGACGCCGGACGTGCCGACGAACAGGAAGACGCCGATCGGCCGTCGTGGATCGGTAAGGCCGGCGCGGCTGGTGTGGATCGCCTGGGCGACAGCCGCCATGGCGTGGCTTTGCCCGACCACGCGCCGCTCCATGGCTTCGCGCAGGTTGAGCACGGTGCGGATCTCGTCGGTCTGCATCCGGCCGGCCGGAATGCCGGTCCAGCTTTCGACGATCTCGGCCACCGCCTGGCCATCGACAATCGGGAAGATCAGCGGCTGTTCGCCCTGCAGGGTACGCAGCTTGGTCGTGAGCTCGGCGAGCTTCGCCCTATCGGCAGCGGGATCGGCGGCAGCAGGATCGGGGACGGGATTGGCGGTGGAATCGGTGGCGCTGGCGGCAGCGGCCGGCGGCGCCTCGATCCGCGCGCGCGCGGCGTCGATCTCGACGACCAGGGCACGCTCGGCCTCCCAGCGCTTCTCGAGATCCGCCAGCTCTTCGGAGAGCTTGAGGCGCTCGGCATCGAGTTCGTCTTTCCGGACCTTGTGGTCGAGGCCGGCCGCCATCTCGCGGGCGACAATGCCGAGTTCGGTATCGATCAGGCCGATGCGTCGGCGACGATCGTCGATCGGTGCCGGCACTGCGTTCTGGCTCATCGCCACGCGCGCGCAGGCGGTGTCGATCAGGCTGACGGCCTTGTCGGGCAACTGGCGCGCCGGGATATAGCGCGCGGACAGCCGCACCGCCTCGCTGACCGCTTCGTCGATGATTCGCACCTTGTGGTGCTTCTCGAGGGTGGCGACCAGGCCACGGATCATCGCCGTCGCCATCTTCTCGGCGGGCTCCTCGACCTTCACCGGCTGGAAGCGGCGGGTGAGGGCGGCGTCCTTCTCGAAGTATTTCTTGTACTCGGCCCAGGTGGTCGCCGCGACGGTGCGCAACTCGCCGCGCGCCAGGGCAGGCTTCAGCAAATTCGCCGCATCGTTTTGGCCAGCCTGGCCGCCGGCGCCAATCAGCGTGTGGGCTTCGTCGATGAACAGGATGATCGGCTTGGGGCTCGACTTGGTCTCTTCGATCACCGATTTCAGGCGGTTCTCGAACTCGCCCTTTATGCCCGCGCCGGCCTGCAGCAGGCCGAGATCGAGCGTCCGCAGGGTGACGTCACGCAGCGCCGGCGGCACGTCGCCCGAGGCGATGCGCAGCGCCAGGCCCTCGACCACCGCCGTCTTGCCGACACCGGCTTCGCCGGTGAGGATCGGGTTGTTCTGCCGGCGGCGGGTCAGGATATCGATCATCTGCCGGATCTCGACATCGCGGCCGAGAATGGGATCGATCTTGCCGCCCTTGGCCTGGGCGGTGAGGTCGATGGTGAACTGATCGAGCGCGGCCGACCCGCCGGGCCGAGCTTCGCCGGCACCGGTCGCCGACGCTTCGGAGCCGTCGGCCTGGGTCGTCGCCTGGGCCGCTTCGGCGGTGTCCTTGCAAAGGGTGAGCAGCTCGCGCTTCAGGACGTCGGCCGGGATGGTGCCCAGCCGCGGCGAGATTTCCCGCGCCCGCAAGGCCAGGGTCTCGTCGGCCAGCAGCGCCCACAGAAGATGGCCGGAGCGCACCCGGCTCGCGCCGTGTTCGACCGATGCGAGCAACCAGGCGTCCTTCACCATGTCCACGATGTCGGGCGACAGCGAGGGCGCGCGGGCGTTGCCGGTCTTCATGCGGTCCAGCGACCGGCCGATATCGGCCAGTAGCCGCGCCGGATCGATTTCCCAGCGCCGCAGGATGGCGGCGATGTCAGTGTCGGTCCGGTCGAGCAGGCCGACCAGCATGTGCTCGATTTCGACGTTGTAATGCGTCCGCAACGCTGTCGCGCCGGCGGCGGCTTCGAGCGCGCGGCGGCAGACATCGTTGAGACGTCCAATGAGAGGCTTCAGCTCGATCGCGCGCACGTGATACTCGCCTCCTCCTGGGACATCTCCCGGCAAGCGTGCAAAGCACCAGCCACCGGCGAGATATTCTGCAAGGTCGGTCGCTTGCACAAGCGAAGATTGGAAGATCGCACTGCGGTTTCGGTTGGACCTTCAATCGCCACGTGTACGATCCGCCAGGTACCGTCTGCTTGGCGTGGCCGTCGAGCCATCGACGGCAGATGTCACAGCAAAACTCACGCTTTTTTAACGCTTTGCCGCCACAATGCATGAGCTAGAATTGCGGCTGGCCTAACCTCTGGGGCCCTGGGGCAGGATCGGTCGATGGCAGCCGACATCAAGGCTGGCGCAAAAAAGGAAGAGCTTCGCGGCACGCTTCCCGCGGGAACGCGGTTGCGCAACTACGAGCTGATTTCCGTCCTCGGCCATGGCGGCTTCGGCATCACCTACTATGCAAAGGACACGACCCTCGGCCGCGAAGTCGCGATCAAGGAGTATCTGCCGACGTCGCTGGCCTTGCGCGAGGACGGCACCATGGTGGTGCCGCGCTCGACCCAGCTGGCCGAGGATTTCATCTGGGGCCGCGAGCGCTTCCTCGAGGAGGCGCGCATCCTTGCCACCCTGGACGGCGCGCCGGCGGTGGTGCGCGTCCACGACTTCCTGGAGGCCAACGGCACGGCCTACATGATCATGGGTCTGGCGCGCGGTGACACGTTGGAGAAGCGCCTCAAGGATGGTGGCTGCCTCGACCCCGACGCGACCGAACATATGCTGCGGCGCCTGCTCGATGGGCTCGAGGCCGTGCATCGAACCGGCTTCCTGCATCGCGACGTCAAGCCGGCCAACATCATCCTCGATAGCCGCAACGATCCGACCCTGATCGATTTCGGTGCCTCGCGCGCCTCCATGGCCGACCGTACGGCGGCGTTGACGGCGATCTTCACGCCGCGCTACGCGGCCGCCGAGCAGCTCACCTCGGACAAGCAGGGGCCGTGGACCGACATCTACGGCGTATCGGCGACGCTCTATCACGCGATCACCGGCAAGGCGCCGCCCAGTTCGCTGGAACGGGCATTGAACGATGCCTACCAGCCGCTGTCGTCGCTGGAACCCGAGGGCTATTCCCCGGGCGTCCTGGAAGGGATCGATGCCGGCCTCGCCGTGCGCGCCAAGGACAGGCCGCAATCGATTGCGGACTGGCGCGGGATCCTCTTCCCGGAGGAGCACTTCGAGGACGACGAGACCGTCTACGAGCGGCCGTCGAAGACGTCGCAGCAGCCAAGGCCGGCAACCTTCGTCGGCGGCGACAGCACGCATGGCAAGCGATCGAGGACATCTCAGCAGCCCAGACCTTCGGTCACGCCCACCCGGCCTGCCAAGCCGCCCGAGAACGACGTCCGGCCACCCGCACCGCCCGATGGCGGGTTCAAGGCGCTTTTCGCCGACAAGAAGCGTGTGGCTGTGGCCGCCGCCATCGCGGCCGTGCTGGTTCTGGGAATCGGCGGCTACCTGGCCTTTGGATCGGGCTCGCCGACCCCCGTGCTGACGGCCGAAGAGCAGGCTGCCAAGGCGCAGCGTGACGCCGAGGCCAAGCGGCAGGCGGAAGCGGTCGCGGCGCAGAAGAAAGCCGAGGAAGATCGCCGGAATGCGGAAGCTGCGGCCGCCGCACAGAAGAAGGCCGAAGAGGATCGCCTGAAGGCCGAGGCCGCGGCGGTGGAGAAGAAGGCCGCGGAAGATCTCCAGAAGGCGGAGGCCGCGGCCGCTGCACAGAAGAAGGCCGAGGAAGATCGCCAGAAAGCGGATGCCGCAGCCGCGGCACAGAAGAAGGCGGACGAGGATCGGCTGAAGGCCGAGGCCGCGGCGGCACAGAAGAAGGCCGAGGAGGACCGCCGCAAGGCCGAGGCCGCGGCGGCGGCGCAGAAGAAAGCCGAGGACGATCGCCAGAAAGCGGAGGCCGCAGCCGCGGCGCAGAAGAAGGCGGACGAGGATCGCCTGAAAGCCGAGGCTGTGGCGGCGCAGAAGAAGGCCGAAGAAGACCGCCGTAAGGCCGAGGCCGCGGCAGCGGCACAGAAGAAAGCCGAGGACGACCGCCAGAAAGCGGAGGCAGCGGCCGCAGCGCAGAAGAAGGCGGAGGAGGATCGGCTGAAGGTCGAAGCCGAGGCGGCGCAGAGGAAGGCCGACGAAGATCGTCGAAAGGCCGAGGCGGCCGCGGCGGCGGCCCAGAAGAAGGCCGAGGACGATCGCCAGAAGGCAGAGGCGGCAGCAGCAGCACAGAAGAAAGCCGAAGAGGATCGCCTGAAGGCGGCGGAAGCCAAGCAGAAGGCCGACGCCGAGGCTGCTGCGCTGAAGCTCTCCGAGACCACCGAAGCCGCCCTGAAGCTGTCGCCGGTCGACCGCCAGCGCCTGCAGGTGGCGCTGACGTCGTTGGGCTTCGACACCCAGGGCTCCGACGGCGTCTTCGGTCCGCGCTCGCGCGAGATGATCCTCAACTGGCAGCGCGCGCGCAGCCAGTCGCCCACGACCGGCTATCTCACGGCGGCCCAGCAGCAGGCGCTGCTCGGCGAGGCCGCCCCTGCCGTGGCCAAGTTCGACGACGACCAGAAGAAGGCGGAGGCCGCGGCCAAGGCCCGCGCGGCGACCAATACGGCGCCGACGACGTCGACGACATCCACGGCACCGACGACATCCCCCCGAACGAGCAACAGCTATGGTATCTCCTGCCAGGATCCCTCGGGCCGGCGGATCGACTATCCAGGCGAGTCGTCGTGTCCCTTCGGCTTCAGGCCGGTGCGTTGAAGCCGGAGGGCGTCGAAGCCAGAGGGCGTTGAGTACCTTGTAACGGGTGAGGCAGATGGAACCTTGTTGTCGGCAAGAGGTGCAATCGGCTCCGTCGGGTGTCGAGGCGCGGCCAGCGGGAGCGGCGAAGCTATTGGCAGGTTTGCTGGCGCTGGGAGCCCTGGTCGGCTTTGCCGACACGGCCAAGGCGCAGGATTCCTGGGCCTTCACCACCGAGATTCCCTGCAATGATGCGCCTGTCTACGGCGTGCCCTTCTCGCAGTGCTGGATCTCCAACACGCGCACCTTCCGCATCGGAACCGTGCAGGGCTGGCGGCTCACCTACACCGATTCCAAGAGCGAGTTCGCCATCGGCTTCTACCGGATCGTCCAGGCGCATGGCGTGGGCGGCATGAGCCCGGTCTCCGCATCGGGCGCCGTCGACTGGCTGCGCGGGGCGGACGCGCTGAAGAACGTCACGGCCGGCGCCAGCGGCTGGGCGGCGACGCAGAGCACGGCCTATGACCGCTACGTCACCTACCAGAAGCCGCAACGGCAGTGCATCGCCTTCGTGCGCAATGGCCCGGTGATCAACGGCCAGGTCAACTGGATCCTGGGGGCCGCCTTCTGTCGCGAGTCGGCGACGCCGATCCCGCCGACCGAAGTGCAGTTCATCGCCGACGCCGTCAAAGTGAAGGATTGATCGACCTCCAGCCGAAGAGGCGGGGCAGCATGAGAAAGTTCCTGTCGGTCCTCGTGGTGTCTCTCTCGGCGATTCCCGTCACGTCGTCCGCTGCGCCGGATGGCGACAAGGCCTACTGCGACGAGCTGTCGGCGCTCTACCGCCGCTACGTTCAGAATTCTCCGGGCCGCCGCTTCGACGCGGAAGCGGCGGTGGCGCTGGACGATTGCCAGAAGGGCAACGCCGCCGCCTCGATTCCCGTGCTCGAGAAGAAGCTGCTGCAAAGCGGCTTTTCGCTGCCGAAGGAATTCAAGCCGTAGGGCGCTTGCAACGGCCGGTAGGTCCCAGCCGATTCAACTCCTCCAAATCTGATTCATGGGCATCCGCAGCAGAGTGCTGCCTCGGCGGGGCTTCGCCTGTGCTAGTCTTGCGCCGGCAATACCTGAATGAATGTCAGTGTCGACAATCGCGGTGCCCGAGACGGCCGGAGGAAAACGATGAGCGTGCGTGCAGGACGAGAGTTTCTGGCGATCCCCGGGCCGACGACGATGCCCGACGAGGTGCTGCGGGCCATGCACCGCCCCGCGGTCGATATCTATTCCGGCCCTCTGCTGGCCCTGACCGACAGCCTGCTGCGCGACGTCGCCCGTGTCTTCAACACCAAGGGACGATCCTACATCTATATCGCCAACGGTCACGGCGCCTGGGAGGCGACGCTCACCAACGTGCTTTCCAAGGGCGACAAGATCCTGGTGCTCGAAAGCGGCCGCTTCGCAATCGGCTGGGGCGAGAATGCCCGCCGCATGGGCGTCGAGGTCGAGGTCCTGAAGGGCGACATGCGCCGCGCCGTGCGGCCGGAAGAGGTCGAAGCCCGGCTCAAGGCCGACAAGGCCGGCAACGGGAGCAGCACCTTCAAGGCCGTGCTGGTGGCGCAGATCGACACCGCCTCGGGCGTCGTGAACGACATTGCCGCGATCGGCCAGGCGATCCGTGCCGCCGGCCACGACGCGCTGTTGATGGTCGATGCGGTGGCCTCGCTGGGATGCATGCCCTTCGACATGGATGCCTGGGGTGTCGACGTCGCCATGTCGGGCTCGCAGAAGGGCCTGATGACGCCGCCCGGTCTCGGCTTCGTTGCCGCCAACGACCGCGCCCGCGAGGTCCACAAGAAGGCCGGACTGCGCACGCCCTATTGGGACTGGACCGATCGCGAAGGCGACCTGCACTACCAGAAATACGCCGGCACGCCGCCGGAGCATCTGCTGTTCGGTCTGCGCCAGGCACTCGACATGCTGTTCGAGGAGGGCCTGGAGAACGTCTTCCGCCGCCATCAGCTGCTGGCCGAGGCGGTTCGCCGCGCCGTCGGCGTCTGGTCGGAAGGCCAGGCGATCGGCTTCAACATCATCGAGCCGGAAGAGCGCTGCGACAGCGTCACCACCGTGCTGATGGACAGCGGTCACAATCCCGAGGCGCTCAGGGCCTACTGCCACCAGAAATGCGGCGTGGTGCTGGGCCACGGCATCGGCGATCTCTCCGGCAAGGCGTTCCGCGTCGCGCACATGGGCCACGTCAACGCACCGACCGTGCTCGGCACGCTCAGCGTCATCGAGGTGGGCCTCGGCGCACTCGGCGTGCCGCACGGCAAGGGCGGTGCCCAGGCCGCCATCGACTGGCTGGCCGAGCAGGTGGCGGCCTAGTCCCTACCGCTTCGGCCGGCAGCGGGAGAGTGTTGTCGGCTTCAGTCTTGCCCTTTATAACGCAACTGCGAACCATTCGCAGTTGAAGGGGCAGGGTCCGGAGCGTGCCGCCGGCTGAGACGACGCTGACGCTTTATCTGGAGCATCGCGGTGAGCTGGTGAACTACGCCAGCGGCATCATCGGCGATCGCTCGCGCGCGGAGGACGTCGTGCAGGAGGCCTATCTGCGGTTCGCCGATGCGGCGGCGCGGCGGCTGCTCGAAGAGCCCGTCAGCTACCTCTATCGGATCGTGCACAATCTGGCCTTCGACGGCGTTCGCCGGCTCAGCCTGGAGAACCGGCACATCAAGCCGGGCGCCGGACCGTCGGCGCACGAGGTGCCCGAGGAGCGGCCCTCGCCGGAGGCCGAGCTGATCGCCCGGCAGGAACTCGACCGCGTGCTCGCCGCCATGGCGGCATTGCCGGAGCGCACCCGTCTCGCGCTCGAGATGCACCGGTTGGGCGGCTTCAAATTGAAGGAGATCGCCGCGCGCCTCGGCATTTCGATCTCGATGGCACAGGTCCTCGTCGTCGAAGGCGTGAAGCACTGCCAGCGCAGCCTGTGAAGGCCGAGAAGCTTCGGAAGCCGGGCCAAAAATTTACGCCGCGCCATTGGAAAAGCTGGACGCTCATCCGTTTGCTAGAAGAGCAACTGTATCCATAAGTGAAGGCATGACGACGTCGTCCGGGACCGAACGCGACCGCGCCGAGACAGAGGCGGCGACCTGGCTGGTCCTGCTGGCGGAGGATCCCGAGGATCGCGACCTGGCGCGGCGCTTCGAGAGCTGGCATGCGGCAAGTCCACTGAACGCCGAACTGTGGGCGCGCACGAAGCGCGCCTACGAGCTCGCCGGTAAGGCACCGTCGACGTCCGGTACGGTCGTTTCCCTGCCGCGGCGCCTAGCGATGACGGGGGCGACGACGGGCGCAACGACGGAGCCGAGAGCAAAACCGCGCCGCCGTCTCGTTACTGTAGCGGCTGCTCTCGCCGTTGCCGCCTGCCTGCTGGTGCTGGCAGCACCGCCCCTGCTGCTGCGACTGCAGGCCGACCACGTCACGGCGACCGCTGAATTGCGTTCGCTGACGCTCGAGGACGGCACGCAGGTCCGCCTGGGGCCG
>MKRV01000089.1:0-8622 GCA_001897995.1 Alphaproteobacteria bacterium 65-37
AAGCGCAGGTGTCGCCGCAGGAGCTCGACATCATCGAGCTGCACGACGCCTTCACCGTCGAGGAGCTGCACTACATCGAGAATATCGGTCTCTGCCCCGAAGGCCAGGGCGTGCATCTCCTCAAGGAGGGCGCGCTCGACATCGGCGGGCGCTGCGCCGTCAACCCGTCCGGCGGCCTGATCGCCATGGGCCATCCCATCGGCCCGACCGGCATCGGCCAGGTCGGCGAGATCACCCTGCAACTGCGCGGCGAAGCCGGCCCCCGCCAGCACGCCGGCGCCCGCACCGGCCTCGCCCACATGGTGGGTGTCGGCGCCGTCTGCTACGTCCACCTGCTGCAGCGGCCGTAGAGGGTATCGCGAGCCACAAACAAGGTGTCATCCCGAGCGTAGCGAGGGACCTTTGAGGCAGCAGGAAAGGTCCCTCGCTACGCTCGGGATGACACCGTTTTTGTGACCGGCGGTTCGTCAAACCAGGAAGCGCCGCAATCTCCGTTATCGCGCCGGGTGCGTCGCGATCCAATGGCGCGCGATCTCCTCGCGTGTCGCCACCCAGACGTTGGGCTTGGAGGCGACGTAGTCGAGGAAGCGTGCCAGGGTCGCCGCCCGGCTCGGCCGGCCGGCCAGTCGGCAATGCAGGCCGATCGACATCATCTTGGGGCTTTGCGTCCCTTCGGCATAGAGCACATCGAAGGCGTCCTTCATCGCCTGCAGCCAGCCGTCGCCCGAGCTGAAGCCCGGCGCCACGCTGAATTTCATGTCGTTGACCTCGAGCGTGTAGGGAATGACCAGGTGGGGCGTGTTGTCGACGCTCACCCAGTAGGGCAGGTCGTCGGAGTAGGAGTCGCTCGAATAGAGAAAGCCGCCGTGCTTGATGACTGCCGACAGGGTGTTCATGCCGAAGCGGCCGGTATACCAGCCGACCGGCGGCTTGCCGGCCGATTCGGTGATCGCCTTCACCGCCTTCTGGATATGGAACAGCTCCTGCTCGAGCGTGAAATCCTTGTAGTTGATCCAGCGCCAGCCGTGGCTCGCCACCTCGTGGCCGGCCTGCGCCATGGCCTTGCCGGCCAGCGGATTGAGCTCCAGCGCCCGGCCGACCGCCCATGAGGTGAAGCGCATGTTGCGCTCGCGGAACAGCCGCAGGATGCGCCAGAAGCCGGCGCGGCTGCCATATTCGTAGATCGACTCGGTGGAAAGGTCGCGCGCCCCGGCAAGCGGCGTGCCACCGGGCGTCTCGGTGAGAAACACCTCCGACCCGGCATCGCCGTTCAGGATCGTGTTCTCGCCGCCCTCCTCGTAATTCAGCACGAAGCTCACCGCGATGCGGGCATCGCCGGGCCACTGGGCGTGCGGCGGATGGGGGCCATAGCCAATCAGATTGCGCTCGAGATGATTATGCATGGAGGCCCCGGAGAATGCCGACGATTGAAGCCCGACTATGGCGCGGCTATAGCTCGCGCGACAAGCATGAGGAGGCGAGATGAGCGCAGCAGGCGCAGTGCGCGAAGACCGTCTATGGCAACGGCACGTCGACATGGCGAAGCTGGGCGGCACACCGCGGGGTGGCGTCAATCGCCAGGCCCTTTCCCCCGAGGATGCAGCGGCCCGTAACCTGCTCGCCTCCTGGGCCAGGGCGCGCGGCTTTTCGATCTCGACCGACGCCATCGGCAATCTCTTCGTCCGTCGCGAAGGCAGTGATCCTAAGGCGCTGCCCGTACTGAGCGGTTCGCACATGGACAGCCAGCCGACCGGTGGCCGCTTCGACGGCATGTACGGCGTGCTGGCGGCCTTCGAGGCGCTCGAGGCCCTGGAAGATGCCGGCGTGAAGACCAAGCGGCCGGTGATGGCCGTCGCCTGGACCAACGAGGAAGGCTCGCGCTTCCAGCCCGGCGCCATGGGCTCCGCCGTCTTCGCCGGGCACAACAAGCTCGAAGAGATGCTCCTCGTGAAGGACTGGAAGGGCGTCGCGCTGAAGGACGCCCTGGCCGAGACCTTGAAGGTCGCTCCGGCGCCGATGCGCGACGGCAAGCCCGGTTTCCCGCTCGACGGCTATGTCGAGGCCCATATCGAGCAGGGTCCGCGATTGGAAAACGAGCGGAAGACGATCGGTGTCGTCACCGCCATTCAGGGCAGCCGCCGCTATATCGTCGAGATCGTGGGCGAGGAGGCGCATGCCGGCACCACGCCGCGCGCCGCCCGCAAGGATGCCTTTGCCGCGGCCCTGCGCATCGCCCAGGCGATGTACGAGGCCACGACCGACAAGGACGACACGCTGCGCTTCACCATCGGCCGTGTCGATGTCGGCCCGGGCTCGCCCAACACCGTGCCCGGAAAGACCAGCTTCACGATCGACATGCGCCATCCCTCCGATGCCATGCTCGAGGCGCACGAGAAGAAGCTCCACGAGATCGTCGCGGCCAAGGCCGCCCCCTGCTCCGCCGCGATCGAGCGCGTGATGGCGGTGGCGCCCACCGACTTCGCGCCCCTGGTGATCGACCTGGTCCGCACCAAGACCAATGCGCTCGGCTTCAGCAACATGGACATGCCGTCGGGCGCCGGTCACGACGCCATGCATATCGCCCGCCTCTGCCCGACCGGCATGATCTTCGTGCCGTGCGAGCGCGGCATCAGCCACAACGAGATCGAGAATGCCGCTCCCGCCGACCTCGCCGCCGGTGCGCGCGTGCTGGTCGACGTGCTGACCGACCTGGCCAACCGCTGAGAAAGAAGACCCTGATGTCGAAGAAGATGCAGTCCGAACTCGTCGCGATCCTGTCCGATCTGATCGCGCTGCCCAGCCCCTATCCGCCCGGCACGTCGGTCGAGATCGCCGCCTACACCGCCAAGCGCCTGAAGAAGGCCGGCTACAAGGTCGAGGTCGCGAGTAAGGTCAAGGGCGTCGACAACGTCGTGGCGCGCCTGAAGGGCAAAGCCCGGGGCCCGGCGATCGCCTTCAACGCCCATGTCGACACGGTGGGCGTGGGCGAGCGCGCCAACTGGAAGAGCGATCCCTACAAGGCGCTGGTCAAGGGCGGCCTCGTCTACGGCCTCGGTGCCGGCAATTGCAAGGGCAGCATGGCGGTGCAGATCTGGATCGCCGAGGAGATCGCGCGCCGCGGCGGGCCGGCCAAGGGCGAGCTGATCTTCACCTTCGTCGCCGACGAGGAGAATCTCGGCCCCAACGGCATGGAATATCTGCGCAAGAGCGGCAAGGTGCGGCCCGATGCGCTGATCCTGGGCGCGCAGACCGAGAACAACCTGATCGTGGCCGAGCGCGGCGTGATGTGGGCCAGGATCACGACCAAGGGCCGCGCCGCCCATGCCGGCAATCCGGCGGCCGGCGACAACGCCATCCTGCGCATGATGCGCCTGGTCGGCGCCCTGCAGTCCTACTACGACAAGGCATTGGCGCGCCGCGTGTCGGGGGCGATGAAGTCGACGGTGAACATCGGCATGTTTCATGGCGGCCACAACACCAACGTCGTGCCCTCGGCCTGCACGGTCGAGATCGACCGCCGCCTGCTGCCCGACGAAAAGGTCAAGGACGCCTTCAAGGAACTGAAACGCGTCGTCGACGGTGTCGGCGAACCGAAGGCGATGTACGGGGTCGAATTCCTGACCGGCACCAACGGCTTCTTCGCGCCGGAGAACGGCGCGGCCGTCGCCGCCTTCGAAGCGGCGGTGAAAGCGCACAGCCGGCGCAAGGTGAAGTTCCTCAACGCGACCGGCGTCAGCGACGGCCGCTACTATGCCGACGACGACATTGAGATCATCAATTTCGGGCCGGGTTCGGGCGTGCAGGGGCATGCCGCCAACGAGAGCGTGCCGATCGCCGAGATGGTCGACGCCGCCGAGATCCAGCTGGACGTGGTGAAACGCCTGCTGGGCTGACGGGCCACGTCAACGCGCCGGCGCTTCGACGATCAGCCCACCCTCTGCGCGGTCTGCGCCCCCGTCACAGGGAGCGCAGCCACCGCTCGAAGTCCTGCCCGATAGCCCGGAAGGGATCCTGCGAGCGCGCTGGACGAGGCGGCCGGGCCGCACGCTGCACAGGCGGTGGCGCGACTTCAGGGGCGGGATCGCGACGAAGCTGCTCCAGAAGTTCGCGATCGAGCAGGCCGGTCTGCTGCAGGTCGCGGCTTTGCTGATAGCTCGTCACCGCTGCCTGGGTCATGGTTCCCGCGACACCGTCGATCGGTCCGGGGTTGAATCCGAAACTCCGCAGTCTGGATTGCACCTCCCGCACCTCGTTCTGATGCAGCGGCGGCGGCTCTAGGTCGGAGGGCAACGCCGCCGTCTCCACGATCGGCGACGGTGACGACGGCAGTACTGCCTGCTCGGCGGTCGCGGCAGCGGCTGGGGCGGCTGCTGGGGGCGGCAGGGGTACCGCCTGCGCGGTCGCCGGAGCAAGGGGGGTCGGCGGAGCAATCGGAGTCGGCGCGGCAGCGCCTGCAAGAGGCCTCACAGGTGGAGCCTTGGGCGACGGGGCTGCGCTCGCCGTCGCTTCGGCGGCCGGAGCAACGGGAGCGACGGGCGCAATGGGGACTACCGCCGCCACCCCCACCGGTTTCGTGAAGGTCGACGGGCCGAGCGACGGTCGATCGAACGGCGAGGCGAAGATCACCACAGCCGCGGCAATGGCGACGCTGAGCGCGCCGGCCCCCACGATCTTGAGGGTCGCGTGCAGCCGGTGGGCTCGTTCGAGATCGTACGCCAGCAGGGCCGCCTTGCGGGCCGCAACGGCCGCTTTCGGATCGGCAGCCGGTTGGCCTGTCGTCCGCTCGGCCAGGCGCTGCGACAGGCCGGCCATGGATTTCCTGAAGTCTTCGTCGACCGGACCGTCGAGTTCCCGAATCAGCTTACGCCCCGACCGCGGCTTACCGTCCGTCGGATCAACCGGCGCAGTCGCGCCGGCCTTGTCACTGGTCGCCTCTTGGGGAGTCGGTTCGCGCATTATGGTGCGACTCCTGTCATGCTTGTGGCGCAACATTGAGGACGACGCCGTGACCAATTGGGGACCAATTGGAGATCGACCACCGTCACCTTCATGACGCGCGCCGAGATAATGCTTCCAGGTTCAAGCAAGTTCCGAGCCAGGCAAAAGCTGCGCGCAGAAGCCGCGTCCGAGACGCTCGCCCCGTCGCAAAGACGGTCTACGCGGTTTTCTGAATTTTCAGGCCGAGCTTGTCGATGGTTTGCTCGCGCATCACGAATTTCTGGATCTTGCCAGTGATCGTCATCGGAAACTCCGGCACGAATTCGACGTAGCGCGGAATCTTGTAGTGGGCGATCTGGCCCTTGCAGAACTCGCGGATTTCCTCGGCCGTCGCCTGCTCGCCGTCGCGCAGCTTGATCCAGGCGCAGATTTCCTCGCCGTACTTCTGGTCCGGCACGCCGATCACCTGCACGTCCTGCACCTTGGGATGACGATAGAGGAACTCTTCGATCTCGCGCGGATAGACGTTCTCGCCGCCACGAATGACCAGGTCCTTCAATCGGCCGACGATGTTGACGTAGCCCTGCTCGTCCATCACCGCGAGGTCGCCGGTGTGCATCCAGCCACCGTCGTCAATGGCTTCGCGGGTCTTCTCCTCGTCGTTCCAGTAGCCCTTCATCACCGAATAGCCGCGGGTGCAGAACTCGCCGGTCGTGCCGCGCGGCACCGCCCGCCCCTCGCCGTCGACGATCTTGATCTCGATATGAGGCAGCACCTGGCCGACCGTCGAGACGCGCCGCTCGACCGGATCGTCGGTGGCGCACTGCGTCGAGACCGGCGAGGTCTCGGTCATGCCGTAGGCGATGGTGACCTCGCCCATGTTCATCTGGCTCTGCACACGCTTCATCACTTCGATGGGACATGGCGAGCCCGCCATGATGCCGGTGCGCAGGCTCTTGAGGTCGAACCTGGCGAACTCTGGATGGTCGAGTTGGGCGATGAACATGGTGGGCACGCCGTAAAGCGCCGTGCAGCGCTCCTCCGACGCGGCCTGCAGGGTCGCCAGCGGATCGAAGGCCTCGGACGGATAGACCATCGTCGAGCCGTGCGTCAGGCAGCCGAGATTGCCCATCACCATGCCGAAGCAATGATAGAGCGGCACGGGAATGCACAGCCGGTCCTCGGGCGTCAGCTTCAGCCCTTCGCCCACGAAGTAGCCGTTGTTCAGGATGTTATGGTGGCTGAGCGTGGCGCCCTTGGGAAAGCCGGTCGTGCCCGACGTGAACTGGATGTTGATCGCATCGTCGAACTGCAAATGCGGCGCAAGGTCGGCGATCCTCGCCTTCTCGGCATTGCCGCCGGCCGTGGCGACGTCCTCGAAATTGAGCATGCCCGGCGTCTTCTCCGCACCCAGCCGCACGATATGCTTCAGGTGCGGAAGCTTGGCCGCCTTCACAAGGTCCTGGACGATCTCGAGATAGTTCGAAGTCTTGAGCGCCGGCGCCAGGATCAGCGCCTTGCACTCGACCTTGTTCATCGCGTACTCGAGCTCGGCCCGCCGATAGGCGGGATTGACGTTGACCAGCACCAGTCCGGCCTTGGCGGTGGCGAACTGGGTCAGGATCCATTCCGAGTTGTTGGGCGACCAGATGCCGACCCGATCGCCGCGCTCGAGGCCCAGCGTCAGCAGGCCGGCCGCAAGTTCGTCGACCCGCCGCCCGAGCTCGCCCCAGCTCCAGCGCACCTTCTGGTGCCGCACCACCAGCGCTTCGCGCTCGCGGTAGGTCTCGACCGTGCGGTCGAAGAAGGCGCCGATCGTCTCGCCGATCAGCTTCTTGTCGGAAACACCGTGGTCGTAGGAGATCCGGGGGGAGATCTGGGTCGTGCTCATCCCTGAACCTTAGACAGGCTCGGCGGCGGCCTCAATTGCGGCCATCAGTTGTTTCGCGGCGGCTTGCTCCCCGCGATGGGCTCGCCACTGTCGCGCTCCTGCACGGCTTGGTGGAAGCCCTTCTCCTCGGCGCGCTGCTTGAACCAGATTCCCTCGGGCGAATGTCGCGTCATGCCATCGAAAAGAGTGGCCAGGGTCTGGGTGGTGCGCATGCCCATGTTCTCATAGGCGCTGTTAATGGCGGTTTTCTGCATCCAGAGCTGGTTCTTCGGCACCCCCTTCATCCGGCCGGCAAGCTTTTGCACCGCAGCATCGAGGTCGGCGGCCGGCACCGCCTGGGTGACGAGGCCGATCCGCTCGGCCTCGCGCCCGTCGATCAGATCTCCGGTGAAGAGCAGGCGCTTGGCCCGCTCGGCGCCCACCCGGTAGACCCACATCATCGTCGTCGGACAGCCCCAGACTCGGGCCGGCGGGTAGCCGATCTTCGCCTCCTCGGCCATGACCACGAGATCACAGGAGAGCGCGATGTCGCTGCCGCCCGCGACAGCATAGCCATGGACCTTGCAGATCGTCGGCTTGTAGCTGCGCCACAGCGAGAGGAAGCATTGCGTGTTGTAGTCCATGAGCTGGAAGTCGATGAGCGGATCCCAGGGCATCTCCTGGCTGCCGCCCGTGCCGCGCGGCCGCTCGGCGGCGTTCTTGAGGTCGTAGCCGGCGCAGAAGGCGCGGCCGGCGCCCTGCAGCACGATGACATGGACGAGGTCGTCGCGATTGGCTTCCTCGACTGCCGCGCGGATCTCACCGGGCATCTCGCGGGTGATAGCGTTCAACCGGTCCGGCCGGTTGAGGGTGATGGTGGCGACACGGTCGTCGCGGCTGTAGGTCAGAGTCTGGTAGGCCAAGGCTTTCTCCTTCTGCGACCAATTAATCTCGCGCAGAGACCTCGGAGCAAGCCATTAGGCTCGCCCCATGAAACTCGAATTCTCCACCGTCGACGTCTTCACCGATCGCCCGTTCGGCGGCAATCCGCTGGCCGTCGTCACCAATGCACAGGGCCTCTCGACCGAGCGCATGCAGGCGATCGCCGCCGAGTTCAACCTCGCCGAGACGACTTTCGTGCTGCCGCCGAAGGATCCGGCGCACACCGCCGAAGTGCGGATCTTCACGCCCAAGGCCGAGATGCCTTTCGCCGGCCATCCCAATGTCGGCACGGCGTTCGTGCTGGCGCGCGCCGGCACGAGCTACGGCCGGCCCGTCACCGGCGACCGGCTGGTGTTCGAGGAGAAGGCCGGACTGGTGAACATGGACATCCGGCGCGAGGGCGGCGCCGTCGTCGCTACCCGCCTTGCCGCGCCTGTGCCGCTCAGCTTCGGCGAAGAGATTGCCCCCGAGATCGTCCAGCGCGCCTGCTCGCTCGACGCCGGCGCGCTGAAGCTCGACGTGCACCATCCGATCGTGGCGTCGTGCGGCGCGGCACTGCTCTTCGTCGAACTCGCCTCGCGCGCGGCCCTGAAGGCGGCCGCGCCACGGCCGGAAGTCTTCGCCCGTGAGCTGCCGCGCGAGCGCATCGTCGGCATCCATCTCTATGTGCAGGCGCCGGAAGGGCCGATCGACGTGCAGACCCGCATGTTCGCCCCCGAGCACGGCATCCCCGAGGATCCGGCGACCGGTGCCGCCAATGTCGCCCTGATCGGCCTATTGGCGCATTATCGCCCCGAAGCCCAGCTCACGCTGGCCAGGACGATCGGCCAGGGCTTCGATATGGGACGACCGAGCGTGCTCGAAGCCTCCGC
>MKRV01000089.1:8678-26239 GCA_001897995.1 Alphaproteobacteria bacterium 65-37
GAAGCGGGCTGTCGTATTCAAACATCGCCCTCATCTGTCCTCTCCCGCTTCGCGGGAGAGGAGGGGCCCCGTTGCGGAGCAACGGGAAGGTGAGGGCGTGGATCACAAAAATGGTGTGTGCGTTGAGAGATCTCTGACCCACCTCACCTACCCCATGCTGCGCATGGGGCCCCTTCCTCTCCCCCCATTCCGCGGCTTGTGCCAAGCCGCTCCATGGGCGGAGAGGACGCTTGAACGTTGTGTGAATACGACAGCCCGTTGCGGGGGAGAAAAGAAAGAAGGCGCCTTCCCGCTGTCACCTCCCTCGGAAGCGCAGTAGACGCAGAGCATTCGCCGTTACCAGCACGGTGGCACCGGTGTCGGCCAGGATTGCCATCCAAAGCGGCGTGGCGCCGAACAGCGTGGTCAGCAGGAACACCCCCTTGAGCGCGAGGGCCAGCGTGACGTTCTGCCAGATGTTGGCCAGCGTCGCGCGCGAGAGCGCGATCAGCTCGGCGACACCGGTAACACGCTCCTTCAGGAGCGCCACATCGGCCGTCTCCAGCGCCACGTCGGTGCCGCCGCCCATGGCGATACCGACCGAAGCCGCTGCCAGCGCCGGCGCGTCGTTGATACCGTCGCCCACCATGGCGATGGGCGCCGACGCCTTGTAGCCAGCGATCGCCTCGAGCTTGTCGTCGGGCAGCAGATCGGCGCGCGCCTCGAGGCCGAGCGCGCCCGCGATCGCCTTGGCCGTGCGCGCATTGTCACCGGTCAGCATCACGGCCTGCACGCCGAGTGCCTGCAACCGCGCGAGCCCTTCCCGCGCATCGTCGCGCGGCTCGTCACGCAGCGCGATCAGGCCGAGCATCCGTTTGGATTCCAGCACGGCAACGACGGTCTTGCCTTCGGCTTCCAGCGAAGTGATGCGCTTCAGCGTTTCGTCGTCGAGCACGGCCTGCTCTGCGGCGTAGCGCGGCGAGCCGACAGAGACGAAGCCCGCCCGCAGGCGCGCGGTGACGGCCTTGCCCGGTGTCGCGGTGCTGCCGCCGAAGGAGCGCGGGATCTCCACGGTTCGCCTGGCCGCTTCGGCCAGGATCGCGACGCCCAGCGGATGGCTGGAACCGCGCTCGACCGCGGCGGCCTTGGCCACCATATCGTCGGCCGCCCCGTCGAGGACCACAACGTCCGTGACCTGTGGCTTGCCGCGCGTCAGCGTGCCGGTCTTGTCGAAGGCCACGGTCTTGATCTTGCCCAGCGTCTCGAGAGCGGCGCCGCCCTTGATCAAAAGACCGTGCCGCGCCCCGCTCGCCAGGCCCGACGCGATGGCCGCCGGCGTCGAAATGACCAGTGCGCAGGGGCAGGCGACCAGCAGCACGGCAAGTCCGCGATAGACCCAGGTGAACCAGTCGGCGCCCATGAGCAGCGGTGGTCCGACGACGACCAGCAGCGCCACGACCATGGCCGCCGGCGTGTACCAGCGGCTGAAGCTGTCGATGAAGCGCGCCACGGGTGCCTTGGTGGCCTGGGCCTCCTCGACGGCATGGATGATGCGCGAGATCGTGTTGTCGGCGGCGGTGCGGCTGATCGTGATTTGCAGCTCGCCGTCGATGTTGATGCTACCGGCATAGACGGCCGCGCCCGGCTTCTTGGCGACAGGCATCGATTCACCCGTGACCGGCGCTTCGTCGACCTCGGACGTTCCGTCTTTCACCTCGCCGTCGGAGGGCACGCGGTCGCCTGGGCGCACCATGACGAGATCGCCTGGCGCAAGCTCCTCCACCGGCACGGTCTCGACCTCTGAGCCTCGGATGCGCTGCGCCGTGCGCGGCACCAGGTCCATCAGCGCCTCGATGCCGGCCCGCGCGCGGCCTGCCGCCACCCCCTCCAGCAGCTCGCCGGTGGCGAACAGGAAGACGACGATCGCCGCCTCGGGCGCCTCGCCGATCACCAGGGCACCGATCGCCGCGATGCTCATCAAGGTTTCGATGCTGAACGGGGTGCCCATCGTCGCGCCGGCCACCGCGCGGCGGATAATCGGGATCAGCCCGATCACGGTCGCGGCGATGTAGGGCCAGGTCGACCATGATGGCTCGATGTGGGAGAACGCATAGGCCAGGACCAGCAACGCACCGGTGCCGATCACCAGGTGACCGATCGCCGCGATGCTCATCAAGGTTTCGATGCTGAACGGGGTGCCCATCGTCGCGCCGGCCACCGCGCGGCGGATAATCGGGATCAGCCCGATCACGGTCGCGGCGATGTAGGGCCAGGTCGACCATGATGGCTCGATGTGGGAGAACGCATAGGCCAGGACCAGCAACGCACCGGTGCCGATCACCAGGTGTCCGCGCGGCGTGCGCCACCATCCCCGCACGGGCCTGCGCTCGGTGACTGTCGTCTTCGCCGCGGGATCGTCACCGACCGGCCTGAATCCCAGAGCACGGATCCTGCCTTCGATGGTGATGCGCGAGGTGCGATCCTCGTCGACCCGCAGCGACAGCGATTCCTGGCCGAAACTCACGGCGATGTCGCTGACGCCGGGCAGACGCTGCAGGGCATTCTCGATCTTGGTCGCACAGGCGCCGCAATCCATGCCTTCGATGCGCAGTTTCAGGACCTTGTCAGCAGCCACCTTCGAACCTCGACAAACCTGGTAACGCCACACATATGCTCCCTGTAGCAACTACAGGGTCAAGGCGATGGCGCAGCGCTTTCTGGCGATCGGCGAATTGGCACGCCGGACGAATACCAAGGTCGAGACAGTCCGCTACTACGAGCGGATCGGACTTCTTTCGGCGCCCGCCCGTACCGGGGGCAACTATCGCGCCTACAGCTCGCAGCATCTGGCCCGGCTGAGCTTCATCCGCCGTTCAAGGGACCTCGGTTTCTCGCTCGATCAGGTACGCACGTTGCTCGACCTGTCCGATCAACAGGCAAGATCCTGCGAGGCGGTCGACGCCATTGCGCGAGAGCATCGCGACGAGGTCGACCGCAAGATCGCCGACCTTCAGGCCTTGCGGCGCGAGCTGGACAACATGATCGACCAGTGCCGGCACGGCACCGTCGCCGACTGTCGGATCATCGAAGCTCTTTCACCCGCGACAACCCGCGTTTGATCCCACGACCTAGCGTGACGTGCGCAGCGCGTCGAGGCGGTCGGCGAAGCTCGTGAAACGCGGCAGGTCGGAGGCCGCCCGCAGGTTGGTCGCGGCGTCGGTCAGGGCCTCGTCGAGATTGCAGCGGGCGGCGATCAGCCATTCGATGTTGCGAAGCTGATATTCGAGGTCCATCGCGGCCCGCAGATAGTCCGAGCGCGTCCGCGAGATCCCGCCGACCTGGATCTTCAGCGCCTGGCGGTAGGCCTCGCAGACCGTCGCCGCATCGATGTCGAACTCCCAGAGTTCGGCCAGCTCGCCGAGCCGGCCCTCCTTCAGCAGCGTCGCTGCGTCCTGCGAACGGCTTTTCACGCGCCGCACACCTGCCAGGGCCTCCTGGAAGCGCGGCAGTCCTGGCGCCAGGTGGGGCAGATAGTCTTCGAGCGACGAGTCCGGTCCCAGCCGCGCGAACTGGGCGGCTTCCTCGGCGAGCGCGTCCTGCCGGCGCTTCTCCATCGCCTCTTCCTGCGCCTTCTCGGCGGCGGCCCGCGCGGCGTCGCGTGCCGGATCGGGTGCGAATTCGCGCACCGTCAGGACCAGCGGCACAGCGGTCAGCAGCACGATCAGGAGACCTGCGGCGGCCGTCGTCGGCGTCGGGGCCAGTGACGCCTGCAAGGAGATGAAGCGCGCCCACAGCGCATAGAGCGCCAGCAGCGGCGGCAGGGCGATCGGCACGACGAGCAGCCAGTCGCCGTACCTGTCGCTGTAGAGGCCGGTCGCGGAGGCCGCCGCGATCGCCGACAGGGGCAGCAGGACGATGGCCGCCGCAATGGCATAGGCGGGCATCTGGCCCTTGAAGATCGCGATGGCGAAGAGGCTCGCGAGCACGAGCCAGAGCATCAGGCCGATGACGGCGGCAAAGCCCATCGCCATGCCGCGCCCCATCGCATCGCCGCCGCGAAGGCCGAACAGATTGACCAGGAAGGCCATGTAGAGAAGTGCGGCGATGACGAAGAGGACGGTCGTGCCCCAGGGAACGCCGGGTGACGCGGTTTGATCGGCCATGGTCGTTGTCTTAGCGGGCCGAGGCGGTCAGCGGCAATGCCGTTGCCTGCTTGACCGGACGCAGCGCGAAGGAACTGCGGATCTGAGCGATGCCCGGGATCTTGGTGAAGTCCATCACGAACCGTTCATAGGCTTCGAGGTCGGGCACGACGACGCGCAACAGGTAGTCGCTGTCGCCGGTCATGAGATAGCATTCCATCACCTCGGGCCGTTCCGCGGCGGCACGTTCGAAATCCTTCAGCGCCTTCTCGACCTGGGTGGAGAGCGACACGCTCATGAAGACATTGACCGAGAGTCCGACCGACTTGGCGTCGAGCTGCGCGGCATAGCCCTTGATGACGCCCGCCTCCTCCAGCGCCTTGACCCGCCGCCAGCACGGCGAGGAGGAGAGGCCGACCTGCTCGGCAAGGTCGGCATTGCTCAGCCGGCCGTCCCGCTGCAGCCGCTCGAGGATGCGCCTGTCGATGGCATCTAGGGAGATCATTGCTTGAAATGCCGCATTTCAGGATAAATCTACCCTATACAGCCTGTTCTGAGGGCCAAACGCAAGGACCTTCCAGCGCGCGAGGCGTATGCCGATGACCATGACCACCCTCGCCCCCATCCAGCGGCTGCGCCTGCTGCGCGAGCTCGAGCGCAAGGTGCTGTGGCTCAGCGCCTGGACGATCCATCACGCCAACCATCTGCGGCCCAATCGCGACGGGCTGAAGGTCGGCGGGCATCAGGCCTCCTGCGCCTCGCTGGCGACGGTGATGTCGGCCCTCTACTTCTCGGTGCTGCGGCCGGAGGATCGCGTGGCGGTGAAGCCGCACGCCTCGCCAGTATTTCACGCCATCCAGTACCTGTTCGGCCATCAGACCCGCGAGAAGCTGGAACGCTTCCGGGCGCTGGGCGGCGCGCAATCCTACCCCTCGCGCACCAAGGACATCGACGACGTCGATTTCTCCACCGGCTCGGTGGGGCTGGGCGTCGCCGTGACGCTCTTCGCCTCGTTGATACAGGACTATGTCCGGCTGAAGAGCCTGGGCGACGGGCAGCAATCGACAGGTCGGATGGTGGCCCTGGTCGGCGACGCCGAGCTCGACGAGGGCAACATCTTCGAGGCCCTGCTCGAAGGCTGGAAGCACGATGTGCGCAATCTCTGGTGGGTGATCGACTACAACCGCCAGAGCCTCGACGGCGTGGTCAACGATCGCCTGTTCGGCCGCATCGGCGAGATGTTCGAGCTGGTCGGCTGGCGCGTCGTCACCCTGAAGTACGGCAAGCTGCTGGAGACGGCGTTCGCCCAACCCGACGGCGAGCAGCTGCGGCAATGGATCGACGCCTGCCCCAACTCGCTCTACTCGGCGCTGGTCTTCAAGGGCGGTGCCGGCTGGCGCGAGGCGCTGACCCGCGACCTCAATCAGTATCCCGGCATCCGGCGCATCCTCGAGCAGCACGACGATGCCGCCCTTCACCGGCTAATGACCAACCTCGCCGGCAACGACATGCAGGCCGTGCTCGATGCCTTCGAGGGTGTGACCGACGACACGCCGACCTGCTTCATCGCCTACACCATCAAGGGCCAGGGCCTACCCTTCGCCGGGCACAAGGACAACCATTCCGGCCTGATGACCTTGGACCAGATGGCCGGCTTCAAGCAGGGCATGGGCATCGCCGACGGCCAGGAATGGGAGAAGTTCGCGGGCCTCGGCGCGACGCCGGCCGAGCTGCAGTCCTTCCTCGATGCCGCGCCTTTCAATGCCCGCGGCAAGCGGCGGACCTCGGCGCCTGCGGTGGCGATTCCGCCGGCGCTGCCAAAGCCAAATGACAAGAAGTCGAGCACGCAGGAAGGCTTCGGCAAGATCCTGAACGCCATCGCCGCGGAGGACAGCGAGCTTGCACGGCGCATCGTGACGACGTCGCCCGACGTCACCGTCTCGACCAATCTCGGTCCCTGGGTGAACCGGCGCGGTCTGTGGGCCCATACCGAGGCCGAGGACGTGTTCCGCGAGCTCAAGGTCGTGTCGGCCCAGCTCTGGCGCAAGACGCCGCGCGGCCAGCATATCGAGCTCGGCATCGCCGAGAACAATCTCTTCTTGCAGCTCGCCGCCATGGGCTTGAGCCATCAGCTCTTCGGCGCCCGCCTGCTGCCGATCGGCACGCTCTACGATCCTTTCATCGCCCGCGGCCTCGATGCGCTGAACTACGCCTGCTACCAGGATTCGCGCTTCATGCTGGTGGCGACGCCCTCGGGCACCACCCTGGCGCCGGAAGGCGGCGCGCATCAGAGCATCCATACGCCGCTGATCGGCATCGGCCAGCCCGGCCTCGTCTCCTACGAGCCGACCTATGTCGACGAACTTGCGGTACTGATGCGCCACGGCTTCGACTACATGCAGCAGGAGAAAGGCGGCTCGATCTACCTGCGCCTCTCGACGCGCAGCCTGCCGCAACCCGAGCGTACGCTCTCGGCCGAGCAGCAGGCCGACATCGTGCAGGGCGGCTACTGGTACGCCCCGCCCGAGAAGGACGCTGACGTCGCCATCATCGCCATGGGCGCAGTGACGCCGGAAGCGATCGCCGCCCACGAAAGCGTCGTGCGCGATTTCGCCGGCGCCGGCCTACTGGTGCTGACCTCGCCCGACCGGCTGCATGCCGACTGGCTCGCCGCCCAGCGCAACCGCGGCCGCACGGCAGGTGTGGTCGACCGCAGCGCCAGTCCCGTCGAACGGCTGCTGGCCCCCTTGTCGCGCGATGCACGCCTCGTGACGGTACTGGACGGCCATCCGCTGGCGCTGTCCTGGCTGGGCTCGGTGCGCGGCCAGCGGGTCGTGCCGCTCGGCATCGAGGCGTTCGGCCAATCGGCCGACATTCCCGACCTTTACCGTACCTACCGGCTCGACAGCACGGCGATCATCGACGCGGTGGCGCGCGCGCTCTAGATTGCGGGCGTGAAAGTAGACGGCAAACCTTACCGAACCATCTGGCTCGGCGCCGACGGCACGACCGTCCAGGTGATCGACCAGACCCTGCTGCCCCACCAGTTCGTGGTGCGCGACCTCGAAACGATGGCGGACGCCGAGCGGGCGATCCGCACCATGATCGTGCGCGGCGCGCCACTGATCGGCGCCGCCGCCGCCTACGGCATGGCACTCGCCATGGCGGCCGATGCTTCGGACGAAGCCCTGGCACGGGCCTATACCGTGCTGCTGGAGTCGCGACCGACGGCGGTGAACCTGCGCTGGGCGCTCGACGATCTGCGGGCGCTGCTGGCGCCCTTGCCGGCAAACCGGCGTCGCGAGGCGGCCTACCGGCGCGCCGCCGAGATCTGCGACGAGGATGTCGAGATCTGCCGCCGCATCGGCGAGAACGGGCTCGGCCTGATCCACCGCCTGAAGCCCCGAGGCGACCGAATCAACGCCCTGACCCATTGCAACGCGGGCTGGCTCGCCACCGTCGACTGGGGCACCGCGCTGGCGCCGATCTACCAGGCGCACAATGCCGGCATCCCCATCCATGTCTGGGTCGACGAAACGCGGCCCCGGAACCAGGGCGCCAGCCTGACGGCCTGGGAACTCGGCAAGCACGGCGTGCCGCACACCGTGATCGCCGACAATGCCGGCGGCCATCTGATGCAGCACGGCCAGGTCGATTTCGTCATCACCGGTACCGACCGCACGACGCGGCAGGGCGATGTCTGCAACAAGATCGGCACCTACCTGAAGGCGCTGGCGGCGCACGACAACGGCGTGCCCTTCTATGTCGGCCTGCCCTACCCCACGATCGACTGGACGATCGAAGATGGCGTGCGCGAGATCCCGATCGAGGAGCGCAGCGCCCGCGAGGTCTCGCACATTGCCGGCCGCACTGCAGCGGGTGAGATGGTCACCGTGCAGCTCCTGCCCGACGGCAGCCCGGCTGCCAATCCCGCATTCGACGTCACGCCGGCCCGGCTGGTGACGGCCCTGGTCACCGAGCGCGGGGTTTGTCCGGCGAGCGAAGCGGGCCTCCTGTCGCTCTATCCCGAACAGTCGCGCGCGGCGTAGGGCGCGCGATGACGGAAACGGCGTCCTTCATTCGATCGTCCATCGTCCGTCATGTCGGCTGGATCGATTTCCACCGGCCGCCGGTCAATGCCTTCACCCGCCAGATGGTCGAGGAGACGCACGACGCGATCGCTGCCGCACTGGCCGACTCCGAAATACGCGTGATCGTGCTGGGCAGCGCCATCGACGGCTATTTCAGCGCTGGTGCCGACCTCAAGGTCTTCAAGGGCATGACCGGCGAGGGCATGCGGGGCTGGGCGCTGCGCACGCACGACATCGTGCGGCTGATGCGATCCTCGCCCAAACCTCTGCTGGCGGCGATCCGCGGCACCGCCGTCGGCGGCGGGCTGGAAATGACTCTGCACTGCGACCTGCGCTTTGCCGCCGCCGACGCCAAACTCGGCCAGCCCGAAATCCGCATCGGCTTCATCCCACCGATTGCCACCACCCAGGCGCTGGTGCGCCTGATCGGCCGGCCGCGCGCCATCCGCTATCTCTATGACGGCAGCCTGGTGCCGGCCGAGGAGGCCCGGCAATGGGGTCTGATCGACGAGCTGGCCGCGCCGCAGGAACTGCGCGCCCGCGTGCAAGCCTATGGCGAGGAGCTGGCGGCGAAGTCGCCCGCAGCCCTTGCCGCCATCCGGCGCACGGTGACGTTGGGCGGCGGCATGAGCTTCGACGAGGGCCTGGCCTACGAACTCGACGCCGTGGTGGCACTGGCCGACGGGCCGGACTTCGCCGAGGGCGTCGACGCCTTCCTCGCCAAGCGTCCACCACAGTGGCGGCGCGACTGACGGCCGGCCATCACGCGTCAATCGGGCAAAGTAAAGATCTCGACCGGCTTGGGGACGCCGCGCAGGCGGTGAACGCCCAGCGACTTCATGGGCTGCGGGCAGTTCTCGTTGAATTCGGCCGAGGCGCAGACCTTGACCCCGAGCGCCTTGGTAAGCCCCTCCAGGCGCGAGGCACGGTTGACCGCCGAGCCGATCACCGTGAAGTCGAGCCGGTCCTCGGTACCGATATTGCCGAAGGTCACGTCGCCGACATGGAGCCCGATGCCGAAACGCAACGGCTCGGCGCCGCCGGTGGCGCGGGCCTCGTTCGCCGCCTCGACATCGGTGATGAGCTGGCGGGCGGCACCCAGTGCCGCCGCCGTCACCATCGGAAGGAACAGCGCGTCCTCGGCGGGAAAATAGCCCATCACACCGTCGCCGATGAACTTCAGGATCTCGCCGCCATGCGAGGACAGCGCATCGCCGACGAGCTGGAAATAGTTGTTGAGCAGCTCCAGCACCTGATCCGGCGGCAGCCGTTCGTTGAGGCCGGTGAAGTCGCGCATGTCGGAGAACCACAAGACGGCGCGGATCTCCTCGCCTTCGCCGCGCCGGATCGCTCCGTTCAGCACGCGCTCGCTGATCTGGCGGCCGAGATAGGTGTTGGCCACGGTATCGGCGACGCCATGCTCGATATGCATCTCCATGATGGCGCCGATCATGTCGACCAGGCGGGTCAGATCCTCGATGTCGGCGTCGCTGAACCCGCCCTGGCGATCGGTCGCGAAACTGACGACCGGCGGCGGGCCGTTGCGCGCGATCGACATGGGCGCGGCGAAGTAGTCGGTGCCGCCGTCGGCCTTGAGCTCCCTCAGCAGGAGGTGGTTCTTGTCGGTGATCTTGTCGAGCCGGTAGCGCACCGCGTGCCCCTGCTCGCGGACTTCCTGTATCGGACTGCCGATGTAGGCCGACGTGAGCTGGATGCCGTAGGCGCGGGCGATCGCTTCGACGTGTTGGCCGCGGCGCCAGGCATAACCCATTGCCTGGAGTTGCGGATGGATGAGCTGCAGGCCGGTATAGAACCGCCAGACCGGCAGGCCCGCCTGAACGACCTTCTCCATCAATTTCTCGATGAAGGTCGCCGGCGAGGAGATCAGGCGGCCGGCCCGCACGAGCCAGTCGGCGACCGGCTCGAGCCGGTCGCCCGCAGGCAGCGTCGCGGGGACCGCGGCGCTCAGGAGCCGCCCACCACGGCCGCCACCTCCTCACCGGAGGTACGGAACACCCGGCTGGCCGAGACGTCCGCGATCTTGTCGATATTATCGGCGACGTCCTCGATGGTCGGCACCCGGCCGGAGACACGCAGCCCCTCGGCTTCGCGATACTCGATGCGTGCGAAGGAACCCGCACCCGCACTCCAGATGTCGCCCGTCCGCTGGCACTGTTCGGAACAGAGATAGGCCACCATCGGCGAGACGAATTCGGGCCTGAGCTTCTCCAGCGCCTCCGGAGTCATCAGGCTCTCGGTCATGCGGGTCGCCGCGACCGGCGCCAGCGCGTTGACCAGCACATTGTACTTCTGGCCCTCGAGCCGGAGCGCATTCATGAAGCCCACGACGGCAAGCTTGGCGCCGGCATAGTTCGCCTGGCCGAAATTGCCGTAGATGCCGGAGTTCGACGAGGTCACCACGACGCGGCCATAGGCCTTGGCGCGCATGATCGGCCAGGCAGCGTGCGTCACGTAGGCGGTGCCGAGGAAATGGACCTTCACGACGAAGTCGAAATCCTCGACCGTCATGTTGTGGAAGGTCTTGTCGCGCAGCACGCCGGCATTGTTGACGAGGATGTCGACGGTGCCGAAGGCATCGACCGCGGTCTTCACGATGTTGGCGGCCCCCTTGGCGTCGGCGACCGAATCGTAGTTGGCCACCGCCTGGCCGCCCGCCGCCTTGATCTCGTCGACCACCTTGTCGGCCGCGGCATGGCCGCCGCCCTTGCCGTCGACGGCGCCGCCCGGGTCGTTCACCACCACCTTGGCGCCGCGGCTCGCCAGCAGCAGCGCATGCGCGCGGCCGAGGCCGTTGCCGGCACCAGTGACGATGGCGACGCGATTGTCGAAACGGACGGTCATTGCCTATCTCTCCCCCAGATGCACAAACCGGGAGAGTTCTTGGATCTCACCGGAACAGGGACACCATGTCGGATGTTCCGCGTCGGTTTCAAGAGCGTTGCAGGATCACCACCGATGCAACGGCCTCCTCCATGCCGATGACGCCGCCGCCGTTCTCGGCCAGGGCGATTTCCGCCCCCTGGACCTGGCGGGGGCCGGCTTCGCCGCGCAACTGGGTCGCAAGCTCGGCCAGCATCGAAAGACCCGTCGCGCCGACAGGGTGTCCCTTGGAGACCAGGCCGCCCGAAGTGTTCACCGGCAGCTTGCCACCCGGACCGGTCGCCCCGGAGCCGACGAACTTGCCGCCCTCGCCCTCGGGGCAGAAGCGCAGCATCTCGCACTGGTAGATTTCGCAGAAGCTGGTGGCGTCGTGCACTTCGGCGACGTCGATATCCTCGGGCCCGAGCCCCGCCATCTTGTAGGCCTTGTCGCCGGCCGCGCGCGTCAGGCCGGGCTCGTCGAGGCTGCGATACTTGCCGCCGGCGAAGCCGACGCCGGCAATGCGCACCGCCCGCTCCTGCACCGCCTTGGGCAGCTTCTCCAGGTATTCCTTCGAGCAGAGCAGCGCCGCCGCCGCGCCGTCGCCGATCGGGGCGCACATGGCGCGCGTCAGCGGAAACGACACCGGCCGATCTTCCAGCACCGCCTGCGGCGTCATCTGGAAGCGGTACTGCGCCTTCTCGTTCAGGGCGCCGTAATTGTGGTTCTTGGCGGCACCGACAGCGATCTGCTCCTGTGTCGTGCCGTACTTCCACATGTGCCACTTGGCCTGCATGGCGTAAGTGTCCATGAAGATCGTGCGATCGTCGCCCGGCTTGAACTCCGAGCCGACCATCTTGCCGACCCGGTTCATCTCCTCGATCAGCCGGTCGTGCTGGCTGGTGATGTAGCCCTGGTTGAAGAGATCGGCGGTGCGCTGCGGCGCCTCGGGGCTGAACAGCTTCTCGATGCCGAGGCAGAAGGACAGCTCGTGCGTGCCGGCCAGCACGTCCTTCCAGGCGCCCATGAAGGCGGTCGAGGCGGTGGCGCAGGCGTTCTCGACGTTGAACATCGGCACGCGCTCGGGAAACAGCCCCTCCTCGACCAGCGGCTGGAACAGCGCCTGCGCCCGGATCGAATTCTGACCCCAGAAGCCCATGCCGCAATTGCCCATCCAGCCGGCCTCGATGTCGGCGCCGGTCTTCAGGCCGGCATCCGACAGGGTGCCGAGATAGGCCTCGCGGGCGAGGTCGCCGAAGCTCATGCCGGGATGTTTCTTGAAGGCGGTGGTATAGGCGCCGATCACATAGACGTCGCGCATGGCGGGGTTTCCTCGGGCTGTCTGCAGGTTGGCTTTCCCGCCATTTGAGCGTATCCAAATGCTTCCCGCTAGGAGAACCGACATGGCCGCTCAGGCCCAGGCAAAAGCCCCCCACGTCGATGCCACCATCGCCGAGCTGAAGCAGCTTTACGGCGACCGGGTCAGCACCGCGCACGCCGTGCGCGAACAGCACGGCAAGGATATTTCGTATCACGAAGCGCACCTGCCCGACGCCGTGGTCTTCGCCGAGTCGGCCGAGGAAGTGCAGCAGATCGTCCAGCTCTGCGCCCGGCACAAGACGCCGATCATCCCCTTCGGCACCGGCACCTCGCTGGAAGGCCATATCAGCGCCCCGAACGGCGGCATTTCGCTCGACGTCAGCCGCATGAACAAGGTGCTGGCCGTCAACGAGGCCGACCTCGACGTGGTGGTGCAGCCCGGCGTCACCCGCAAGCAGCTCAACGAGTATATCCGCGCCACCGGCCTCTTCTTCCCGATCGACCCCGGCGCCGACGCCTCGATCGGCGGCATGACCAGCACGCGCGCCTCCGGCACCAACGCGGTGCGCTACGGCACGATGCGCGAGAACGTACTGGCGCTGCAGGTCGTGACAGCCGACGGCCGGCTGATGCGGCTCGGCCGCCGTTCGCGCAAGTCGAGCGCGGGCTATGACCTCGTGAAGCTGTTCATCGGTTCGGAAGGCACGCTCGGCGTCATCACCGAGATCACCTTGCGCCTCTACGGCATGCCCGAGTCGATGGTCTCGGCGACCTGTGCCTTCGACTCGCTGGAAGGCGCCGTCAACACCGTCATCCAGACCATCCAGTCCGGCATTCCCGTCGCCCGCATCGAACTGATGGATACGGAGACGGTCGACACGGTCAACAAGTACTCGAAGCTCGACCTGCCCGCCAGGAACCTGCTGCTGCTGGAGTTCCACGGCACCGAAGCCGGTACGAAGGAACAGGCCGAGATGGTGCAAGCCCTCGCGGCCGAGCATGGCGGTGGCGACTTTGCCTGGACGAGCCAGGCCGAAGAACGGACCAGGATGTGGCAGGCCCGCCACGATGCAGCTTGGGCCGCCAAGTCGGCCCGCCCCGGCTGGGGCATGTGGGCCACCGACGTCTGCGTTCCGATCTCACGCCTCGCCGAATGCATCCTGGAGACGCAGAAGGACATCCAGGCGAACGGCCTCTATGCGCCGATCGTGGGCCATGTCGGCGACGGCAACTTCCACCTCACCATGATGATCAATCCCGACGACCCCACCTACCTGCCCAGGGCCGAGGCGCTGAACGACCGCATGATCGCCCGCGCGCTCGCGCTCGGCGGCACCTGCACCGGCGAGCACGGCGTGGGGCTGGGCAAGATCAAGTTCCTCTATGAGGAGCACGGCGAGGCCGTGTCGCTGATGCGTTCGATCAAGAAGGCGCTCGACCCGGACAACATCATGAATCCGGGCAAGATCATCGGGCCGATCAATTGACGTAGATCGTCTGCCACGAACAAGGTGTCATCCCGAGCGAAGCGAGGGACCTTTCTGGATCAGTAAAGGTCCCTCGCTTCGCTCGGGATGACACGTTTTCTATAGCCACAAATTCCGTGTCGCCCCGAGGCGAAGCCGAGGGATCTTTGGGGCAATAGCAAAGCTCCGTCGCTCAAGCGCCCTTCACTGCATGCCGAATCTGAAACCCGCCCAGCAGCTCGGCGCAGCGCTTGACGGCATCCTCGTGTGAAAGGCCTGCGACCCGCACCTCGGCGAGCGTGCCGTGGCTTGCATCGTCGCGCACCGTCACCTCGGCCGTCACACCGTTCGTCCGCAGCGGCGCAAGTGCTGCATCGAAGGCACGTTTGGCCGCCTCGAGCCGCAGCGCCGGCTTGAAGATCTTGCCGACGCCGGTCAGCGGCATCACCGGAATGGGCACGACCTGCACCGGCACGGCGGCGCGCTCCGGGATCTCCTTGCGGCAGAATTCGCGCAGCTCGTCGGGCGTGGCTTCGGCGCCGGGCCGCAGCTGCACGAAGGCCATCGGCAGTTCGCCAGCATAGCTGTCGGGCAGGCCGACCGCGGCCGCCGTCTCGACGGCGGGATGGCGGATCAGCGCCTCCTCGATCATCAGCGGATCGATATTGTGGCCGCCGCGGATGATCAGGTCCTTCGAGCGGCCGGTGAGCCAGAGATAGCCCTCGGCATCGAGCCGGCCGAGATCGCCCGAGTCGAGCCAGCCGTCCGCCAGCATGGCGCCCGCGTTGTGACGCGGATCGAGATAGCCCGGCGTCACCTGCGGTCCGCGCATCAGCACGTGGCCGATCTCGCCCAGCTTGCAGTCGCCGCGGATCGTGCCGTCGGGCGCGACGTCGGCGACGCGGACCTGCAGGTAGGGCAGCGGCAGGCCGACGGAGCCGGCGCGGCGCTCCCCGTGCATGGGGTTCATGGTCGAGTAGCAGTGCACCTCGGTCATGCCGTAGCCCTCGACGACCGGCGTGCCGAGCTCGCGCTCGATCCGCCGGATCAGCTCGACCGGAACGGTCGAGCCGCCGCTCACGAAGCCCTTCAGCGAGCTAAGGTCGTGCCCGTCGCGCGGCACGTTCATGATTGCCGCCAAGGTCGTCGGCACGGCGCCGCCCAAGGTCACCTTGTTGCGCTCGACGATACTCCAGTAGTCGCGCACGACGTTGGGGTTGCGCGCGCCGAGCGGTGTGGGGATCACCACCGTCCAGCCGCTCGCGACGCCCGACAGTGCCCCGAAGATCGAGCCGCCGACATGGAACTGCGGCAGGGGATTGAGTATCACCGAGCCCGGCTCGAGATCGAAGAGCAGCGCATTGCTCCAGGCCGCGAGCGCCAACGCGCCATGCGTATGCTGGGCAAGCTTGGGCAGCCCGGTCGTGCCGCCGGTATGGAAAAGCGCCGCCACCGTGTCCTGCTCGAGTTTCTTGGGCGCCACCAGCCGGTCGCCGGGCTGCTCTGCCAAGGCCTTCTCGAACTCGATCACGCCGACCTCCGGGGCGCTGCCCGTACCGCCGACGCGGAACACTTTCAGACCCGG
This sequence comes from Alphaproteobacteria bacterium 65-37, assembly GCA_001897995.1. Lineage (GTDB taxonomy): Bacteria > Pseudomonadota > Alphaproteobacteria > Reyranellales > Reyranellaceae > Reyranella. The sequence goes on from MKRV01000089.1 coordinate 24,142, forward strand.
CAGCGCGGCGCGGATCGCGTCGACCTTCGGCCAGATGTCCGGGAAGATCGAGGGGCCGGCCGCGATCAACGCCTTGGCCTTGGCTTCCTTCATGATGCCCGCGATCTGCGAGGCATTGAGGAAGTAGTTCACCGGGTTGGCAATTGCCGCCACTTCGGCGCCCCAGAGCGCGAAGAAGGTCTCGGGCACGGACGGCATCAGCAGGGTCACGGTATCGTCCGGCCCGATACCGTGCGCGCGAAGGAGATTTGCCGTCTGCAGGGTCGCCGCCGCCAGCTCCTCGAACGTGACGTCGCGCACCGCATCCTGCGGCCCCGTGCCAGCAAGATAGCGGATGGCCGTCCGGCCCTTGTAGGCCTGGCCGGCATGCTGCACGAGGTCGAGGATGTTCCGATGGGGAACGTGTTCCGCCACCGGCACTTTTTCGAGCTGGGCGATATCGGCTTGCGTGCGGATCTTCATGGACGTTTCCCGGACTGATTGGTTCTTTGGACCGATATCAGCAGAGCCGGGAGTCCCTGTCATCACGCGGCAGCGCGACAAATCTCAGGCGCAACCCTCAATCGGGGGCCATGCCCTTGTCCGCCAGTTCCTTCCGGGCGCTGGCGTTCTTGGCGAGATGCCCGAGACCCATGCCGCGCAGCACGTTGGGCGCCTTGGTGAACTGGATATTGTCGTAGCCCACGATCTCGACACGGTTGCCCCACGGATCCATGAAATCGAGGAACGGACCGTCGAGCAGCGCCACGCCGGCCGCCTGCAAGGCCTGACGCGCCGCCTCCTTGTCGTCGACCACGAGACCGAAGTGACGGCCGTCGTCGGGCGACTGGGCGCGCCCTTTCTGAAGGGCGATGAACTGGTCACCGAGGTCGATGAAAGCCATCGTGTCGCTCTTGCCGCGCAGCTCGAACTCGAACAGCCGGCCATAGAAGGCCAGCGCTTCCTCGATATCGCCGACCTCCAGCGCCACGTGATTGAAGCCCACGGCGCGCGGCTTTCCCGATCCCGGCATGGCATGCTCCTCCTCTGGGCCTTCAAACACATGGGAGCACCCGTTCGATCGGGCAAGGCTCGGCGCCGCCAGCCGCAACGCAAAAAGGGCCGGCAATTGCCGGCCCTTTTCCTTGAAAATCGTACGGCCTTTAGAGCGCCGCCTGCACCATGATCTCGACCTTGAGCCCGGGAGCCGCGAGCTTGGCCTCGACGGTCGCGCGGGCCGGCGTGTTGCCCGGCGACACCCAGGCGTCCCACACTTCGTTCATCTGGCTCCAGGTGGCGATGTCCGTGAGCCAGATGTTGGCCGACAGGACCTTCGACTTGTCGGAGCCGGCCTCGGCCAGGAACTTGTCGATCTTGTCGAGGATCTGCTTGGTCTGGCCCTTCACGTCGGCCTTGGCATCGTCGGCGGTGAGGCCGGCGAGATAGACGGTGTTGCCGTGAACCACCGCACTGCTCATGCGCGGGCCGACATTGATGCGCTTGACGCTCATTTCCTTCTCCTCCGTAAAATCGGCGGCGACCTTAGCAGACTAGATCGCCGCGACGACCATGATTTCTACTTTCATCTGCGGGTCGGTAAGCTTGGCCTCGACCGTCGCGCGGGCCGGCGTCTGTCCCGCCACCACCCAGGCATCCCACACCGCATTCATGGCGGCGAAGTCGGAGATATCGCTGAGCCAGATCACAGCACTCAGGATCTTGCTCTTGTCGCTGCCACCCTTGGCCAGCAGAGAATCGATCTCGGCCAGCGTCTGCTTCACCTGTCCCGCGATATCGGCCGAGGTGTCCTCCGGGATCATGCCCGAGAGATACATGCGATCGCCGAAGACGGTGGCCTCCGAGAGTCGGGGACCGGGATCGATATGACGGACGGACATCAGGCTCGCTCGCGAATGTCGGAGAATTTGATCTTCGGGGAACGCTCGGCGATGTAGCCCAACTCCCAGGCGTTGCGCGCCAGGAAGACCGGCGAACCGTCGCGATCCTCGGACATGCCGCCGCGATTGGCCGACATGAAGGCTTCGAGATCCGCCTTGGTCTCAGCCGAGATCCAGCGGGCCGTCTCGAAGGGCGCGGGCTCGAGGTCGATCTTCACCTG
>MKRV01000090.1 GCA_001897995.1 Alphaproteobacteria bacterium 65-37
CGTGGTCGAGGCAACCAGCGGCAACACCGGTATTGGGCTTGCCATGGTCTGCGCGCAGAAGGGCTATCCGCTGGTCGTCACCATGGCGGAGAGCTTCTCGATCGAGCGTCGCCGGCTGATGCGCATGCTGGGGGCCAAGGTCGTGCTGACGCCGCGCGCCCAGAAGGGCTTCGGCATGTATCAGAAGGCCGTCGAGCTCGCGAAGGCGAACGGCTGGTTCCTGGCGCACCAGTTCGAAACGGAGGCCAATGCCGAGATCCACGCATCGACCACGGCGCGCGAGATCCTGGCCGACTTCAAGGGCGAGCGCCTGGACTATTTCGTGAGCGGCTACGGCACCGGCGGCACCGTGACCGGCGTGGCGCGGGTGCTGCGCAAGGAGCGCCCCGAGACCAAGATCATTCTGGCCGAGCCGGCCAACGCCCAGCTGATCGGCAGCGGCAAGCCGCAGGAACGCAGTGCCGATGGCGCGCCGGCGGTCAGCCATCCCGCTTTCGAGCCGCACCTGATCCAGGGCTGGACACCGGACTTCATCCCTTTGGTGCTGCAGGAAGCGATCGACAAAAAGTACTTCGACGAACGGCTACCGATCGCCGGCCCCGAGGGCGTCAAATGGGCCAAGGCGTTGGCGCAGAAGGAGGGCATCTTCACCGGTATCTCCGGCGGTTCGACCTTCGCAGTGGCGATGCAAGTCGCCGAGAAGGCGCCGCAGGGCTCGGTCATCCTCTGTGTCCTGCCCGACACCGGCGAACGCTACCTGTCGACGCCCCTGTTCGAGGGTATCGCTGAAGGCATGGACGAGGAGGAGACGAAAATCTCGAAGTCGACGCCCGGCTACCAGATGGAGTGATCAGAACGATCCGACGTCGAATGGGCCCCGCCCCCGGGGGGCGGGCGTTGGCCCCTCCCCCCATTTGTGGGGAGGGAAGGCACCGTTGGGACGCCCCCGGATGCACCCTCACAGACAACGGTGACCCAAAAGTCATTCTTTTGCACTTTTCAACAAGACATCAACAGTCCGTGAGGGCTATTTTGCATCGTCGCCGCAAGACGCGTCTGTAAGTCGACAGCGGTGTCCACCGGGGGGATGGGGACCATGAAAAAGGCTACCGAGCGTACGCGTTACGACGCGGCGACAGGCACAGTCATTGTCGAGTGCACTGAGCCCGGCGGCGGTACACTCGATATGCAGGTCAATGTCGATGCCGCCGAAGCCATCGTGCAGGCCTTCAACGAGGCAAAGCCGGAGCCGCCGTTGGGGCTCGACGATTCTGGCGTCTACCGCGTCAGCGACTTCAAGCTGACGCCGGCCGGAGGCGGGTTGATCCTGGATCTGTGGGTCGCCGACGGCCGCAAGGCCCGGTTCATTCTGCCGGCATCGATGCGTTCGGAAGGTGAGATCGACACTCTCTCCACGAACCTACGCCGTCTGTTGATGCCTCGGTAGCTCGCTTATTCTCGTCACTGACGGCCCAGACATCCGACCGCCTCAGCTTCAGATCTTCATCAGCGAGAACAGCGCCCTGCTGAGTTCGCTGTCAGGGGTGGCCAATCGCTGCGGCTCCTGGAAGTGATTGGCGGCGAAGACACTGGTGTGGCTCGCCAGCCGCCCCATTCCCGCCAAGGCCTCGGCAAAGACCTTCGACTGGCGCTTGAACTCTGGACTATCCAAGTCGGCCGAGGCGATCGCGATCGGGCAGGCAATGCGGTCGAGATGGCGCATGGCGCTTGCGGCCTGCACGTCTTCAGGCGTGAGCTTCAGGTAGTCGTTGCGCGACGACAGCGCCACCGGATGAAGGTCGAACATGCCGCTCATCAGCAGCCCGCCTTTGATTGCGTCGGCCGGCAGGCCGCGCCCGGCCCAGTCGGTGATAAGCGCGCAACTCGCCAGGTGACCGCCCGACGAGTGGCCGGCGATGTAGACCCGGCCGGGATCGCCGCCGAAGCTCGCGGCATTGCGCACCGCCCATTCGACGGCGCCACGCACCTGCTCGATCATTTCCGGCAGGCGCGCCTGCTTGGCGTTGGCGTAGTCGGGAACGAAGTGAATGGCGCCGCGGCCGACTACGGTCGGTGCCGGGAACGAGGCGTCGAGGCGTGAATTGAGGATCCACGCGCCGCCGTGGATGTAGACCAGCACGGGCGCTCCGCGTGCGTTGGGGGCTGCGAAGATGTCCGCCTGTTCGATCTCGCTCTTGCCGTAGCGCACGGTGCGCGGCGGCATGGTCTTGCGCACCGCCGCGCTCGACGAGGCGTCGTAGGCCAGCAGCTCGTTGACCTGCGGTGCCCAGACCGATTGATCGTAGGCCTGGTCGAGCTGCTCCTGGCTGTAGTCGAGAAACACCGGCTTGCCGGACTGTGTGAAGGCAGTGCGAGAAGCAAGGGCGGCGCTGCTTGCGCAAGCAGCCGCACCGACAACGAAGGAACGCCGTTTCATGGCGACAGCAGGCCACGCTTCGGCGGCCCCCGCAACGGTTGCTGCGCCGTGGCCGATTCATGCCGATGGTTGGCTTCCGGGCAGGGGTGCTTGCAACGGCGCGGGTTCGCTTTGACGAACGCTACCCGGTCATGGCGCGACGAGCGGTCCTGGCGACGGTGCGCAGAGCCGTGCCGAACTGAGTGACGGCGGCGGAACGTGGGCCATCGTCCTGCGTGAACATCGCGTAGGTGAAGGAGATGCGAGGGCGGAAGCGGCGCTGTACGACATTGGCGGGCAGGGCGTCTTTGGGGAAGGCGTGGGTGACGGCGATGCCGGTGCCCAGCGCCACCATGGCAATTCCGACCGACGTGCTGTCGACAATTGCTGCGACCTGCTGGACGAGGCCGGCCTGACGGAAGGCGTCGTCGAAGCGCTGGCGTATGATGGAGTCGGGGCGGCCGACCACCAGCGCTTCTTCGGCAAGGTCTGAGGGGCCGAGCACCGCACGGTGCGCCAGCGAATGGTCCGCCGGCAGCAAACAGACCGCATCGGCTTCCAGGATCGGCTCCACACGCAGGGCCGTGCCGACGATCGGCATTGCGGCCAGGCCGATGTCGATACGGCCGGCCCGTAGCTCCTCGAGCTGGGCCTGGCGTCCGCGCACCTCGACGTCGATCGTCACCTTGGGCCACGCGCGGCGATGGGCGGCAACGGCGCGGGTCACCAGACCGAGTGCCAGCGGGGCGATCGCGCCGATCCGCAGCAGGCCATGATTGCCGCGCCGCAGCTCGCCGGCGACGGCGCGGACACGAGCCATGCTGCGCATCGCCGCCTCACTCTCGTCGAGGATCTGGCGGCCGCGCTCGGACAACACCATGCGCTTGGCCAGGCGCTCGAAGACGAGAAAGCCCAGCTCCGCCTCGAGCGCGGCGATCAGGCGGCTGACCGCCGGCTGGCTCAACCCGAGATGGGTGGCCGCGCGGGTCACGGTTCCCGCCTCGCGGACGGCAAGTGCGGCGCGCAGCTGCAGGAGATCCAGGGGGCGATTGTTGATGGCCATGTAATGCGCTTAATGCATGAACTAATCAGAACTTATCATTTTTCGGCATGATCGTCGCACGTTAGGGTCTTGCCGACAGAGCGCCGGAAGCGCCGATGCCTGGGCAACGGAAACGGTTCCTGCAGCAGCCGCAAGGGAGCAGAGATGAACATCCTCTTCATCACCTCAGACCAGCAACGCGCCGATTGCTACGGTTTCGAGGGTCGCAAGGTGAAGACGCCGCATCTCGACATGCTGGCGCGAGAGGGCACGCGTTTCTCGGCCTGCATCACCCCCAATCTCGTCTGCCAGCCGACGCGGGCGTCGATCCTCACCGGTCTGCTGCCGGCGACGCACGGCGTCTCCGACAACGGCATCGACTTGCCTGATGCAACGGGTGAGGCGGGGTACGGCGGCGACTTCGCGCGGGCGGGTTACAGCACCGGCTACATCGGCAAGGCGCACTTCAAGACGTCGAACACCTTCCAGCCTACGGGCTCCCCGGAATGCCGGCTGACCGAGCAGCGCGACGACTGGTACGGGCCCTACATGGGCTTCGGCCATGTTGAACTGATGGTCGAGGGCCACAACACACGGGTGCCGCGCAAACCGCCCTTCACGCAGCATTACGAGCGCTGGTACTATGCCGACGGCCGCGGCGAGGAGAAGAACAGGCTGCTGCACACGGGCCTCCCGCCGCTCTCCGATGCCGCACAGACCTACAATTCGGCGTTGCCGGTCGCCTGGCACAATTCGACCTGGATTGGTGATCGCACCATCGAGTTTCTGCGCGCCAACAAGGACAGGCCATTTTGCGCCTGGGCCTCGTTTCCCGACCCGCACCACCCGTTCGATTGCCCCGAGCCGTGGAGCCGCCTGCATCATCCGGACGAGGTCGATCTGCCTGAGCACCGCACGATGGATCTCGAGCGCCGTCCGTGGTGGCACCGCGAAAGCCTCTACGGCAAGCCCAAGCTCGACGACCCGATGCTGCTCAATTTCCGCGAAAAGCATTCGCGCACGCCGGTGCAGACCGACAGGCAGCTGCGTGAACTGATCGCCAACTACTACGGCATGATCTCGCTGGTCGATCACAATGTCGGCCGTATTCTGGCGGCGCTCGACACTTACGGCCTGTCGCAGAACACACTGGTCGTCTACTCGACCGATCATGGCGATTGGCTGGGCGACCATGGTCTCATTCTCAAGGGGCCGATGGCGTATGAAGGGCTGCTGCGCGTCGGCTTGCTGATGCGCGGGCCCGGTGTGCCGGCCGGCAAGGTGGTGGCCGATCCGGTTTCCACGATCGACCTGCCGCGCACCTTCGCCGACTATGCCGGCGTGTCGCTCAGCGACGCCCGCCACAGTCGCAGCCTGAAGCCGCTCATCGAGAAGGACGCGACTCGCGATTTTGCCTACAGCGAATGGGATCTGCGCGCCTCGCGTTGCGGTGTCGATCTGTGGTTGCGCACGGTGCGTACCGGCACGCACAAGCTGACGCTCGAGACCAATTCCGGCGCGGGCGAGCTGTACGATCTGGTGAACGACCCTCAGGAGATGGACAACCGCTTCGGCGATTCCGGCGTCGCCGCCGTACAGCGTGAGCTGGAAGACATGATCCGCAGCCGACCCAAGGATCAGGCCGATCCGCTGCCCCAGGTCGGGATGGCGTGATCATGAAACGCCGCTCCTTTTGCACGGCCGGGCTGGCTGTCGTTGCGGGCGCTACACTCAGCACGGCACCATCGATCGGTCGTGCCAATGCCTGGCCCAATGGGCCGATCCGCTTCGTCGTCGGCTATCCGCCCGGCGGGACCTCGGACGTTTCCGCCCGCGTGGTGGGCGAGGCGGTGTCGGAGCGATTGGGGACGCTCGTGGTGGTCGAAAACAAGCCGGGAGCGCTCGGCCGCATCGCCACCGATGCCGTGGCGCGCGCCAAGCCCGACGGGCAGACCTTCCTGGTCGGTCCGGGCGAGTCGCTGTTTCAGCAGGCGCTGGAGCAGAAGACGGGAATCAAGGCCGGCGAGCCGCTGTTGCCAGTGACGATCCTGACCACGCAGTCGCTGGTCGTGGCCGCTCATCCGGCGCGAGGCTGGAAGACTTTGGCCGACGTCGTTGCGGCGGCAAAGGCCGATCCGCAGGGCCTTTCCTACGCGACGCCGTCCGCCGGCGTGGGCACCAACGCCATCGTGGCCGAATTGATCTTCCGCCAAGCCGGCGCGAAGGTGGTGAACGTGCCCTACAAGGGCGGCGGCCAGGCGGTTCAGGACCTGTTGGGCAATATCGTGCCGCTCGGCCTGTTGGGCTCGGCGCCGGTCGTGCCTTATGCCAAGTCGGGCAAGCTGACCTTGCTCGCCGTCACGTCGAAGGACCGCGATCCGGTGTTGCCGGATGTACCGGGAATGGCCGAGGCGGGCTATCCGGATGTCGACATGGCGCAGTGGTTCGCCCTCTTTGCGCCGCCGGAAACGCCGAAGGACATCGTTGACCGCATGTCGGCCGCCGTGCGCGCGGTTCTCGCAGACCCGAAGGTGGTGACGCGTCTTGCCACTGCTGCTTTGACGCCCGTCGGCGGCTCACCTGACGAATTCGCGCGGCGCTTCGAAACCGAAGGCACCGCGTGGCTCAACGCTGTGCGTACCCTGGGTCTGGCGCCGGCCTGACCGCAACTGTCGCCCGCGGCGGCATGAAAAACGTCGGGTCGACCAGCGTCAGGTCGAGGTGCGCGGATACTTCAAGGTGCAGCCATAGGGCCGGGTCGAGGCGTCGGTGACCGGCTTGCCGGTCAGCACCTCGTCGAGGCCGATGCGGACATACTGCTTGGCCTTGGGGATGTCGGCGACGTCGGCCGACGGGATCGAATCGATGCCACCCTTGTAAACAAGCATGCCGTTGGCATCGATGATGTACATGTGCGGCGTCACCGTGGCGCCGTAGGCGCGGGCGACCTGGCTCTTGGGATCGAGCAGCACGGCGGCCGGCTGGGCGTCGCGACTGCGGGTGAGGTCGTTGGCCTGCTGGGCGGTGACGTAGCCCTGTTCGCCAGTCGCCGACGAGGCGAGCGTCAGCCAGACCACGCCCTTGGCCGCGGCTTCGCGCTGCTGGGTCTGCATATTCCGGGCGTTGTAGTGCTTTCGCACATAGGGGCAGTCGTGGTTCGTCGTCTCGAGCACCACGACCTTGCCCTTGAGATCGGTGAGCGACCAGCTCTTGCCGTTGCTGTCGACGACCGTGAAGCCGGGAGCCGGCTTGCCGAGATCGGGGCTGTTGGTCGCAAAGGCGGTGGCAGGTGCGACAGCGAGGGCAGCGGTGCCCACCAGCAACGAACGACGGGGAACGACCAGGTTCGACATCTTCGCCTCCTCTCTATCTACTCTTCGGGTTCTAGCGCTTGGCTTGCTCCAGTTCCGACAGGATCATCGCTTCGGTGAGGACCTGCGGCAGGATCTTCGGCTTCTCGGCGCCCGGCGCCCAATATAGGTAGACCGGCACGCCGGCGCGGCCCAACTCCTTCAACACTGCGCTGATCTCGGCATCTCGGTTGGTCCAGTCGCCTTTGAGTTTCACGACGCCGGCCTGCTCGAAGGCCTTGCGGCTCGCCGGTGTCTCCAGCGCAACCCGCTCATTCACCAGACAGGTGATGCACCAGGCGGCAGTAAAATCGACGAACACCGGCCTGCCGGCGGCCACGGCCTCGGCCATGCGGGCGCGCGAGAAGCGTTCCCAGCCTTCGAAATTGACGCCGCCCTTCGCGTCGCCTGTGGCCGACGCGGCGGTGGCGGGACTGTCCTCAAGCTTAAGCGTCACGGCGAAGGCCAGCAGCACGGCGATCGCCGCCAGGCCGCGGCGCAGCCAGGTGCCAGCCGAGGCCTGGGAGCCAAAACGCAGCAGCCAGATCGCGAAGGCGATCAGCACCATGCCGCCCAGTGCATAGAGCACGCCGTCGGCGCCGGTCTGCTGGGTCAGTACCCAGATCATCCAGACGGCGGAAGCATACATCGGGAAGGCGAGGAACTGGCGCAGGCGATCCATCCAGGCGCCGGGGCGCGGCATCAGCCGCTGCAGGGCCGGCGTCAGGGCAAGCGCCAGATAGGGCAAAGCGAGGCCGAGGCCCATCGCCAGCAGCACGGCGACCGTGGCGGGTGCAGGCTGTGTCAGGGCAAAGCCCAGGGCCGCCGCCATGAAGGGCGCCGTGCAGGGCGTGGCCACGATCACCGCCAACACGCCGGTGAAGAAGGCGCCCGTCGTGCCGCCCCGTGCCGTCAGGCCCTGGCCCACGCCAGCCAGCCGACTGCCGACCTCGAACACGCCCGACAGGTTGAGGCCGATCACGAAGAAGAGGTAGGCGATCAGGAGCGAGAAGACCGGTGACTGGAACTGGAAGCCCCAGCTCACATCGCCCACCGCGCCGCGGATCGCGATCACGACCGCCGCCATGACCGCAAAGGAAACCAGCACGCCGCCTGTGTAGGCGAGTCCGTCGCGACGCATCTCGGCACGATCGTGCCCGGCCAGCCGCGCAAAGGCGGCGGCCTTCATGGCGAGCACCGGAAAGACGCAGGGCATCAAGTTCAGGATCAGGCCGCCCAGCAGGGCAAAGAACAGCGCCTGCACCAGCGAGAGCTCTTCGCTGCCGACTGCACCCGCCAATGACGTCACGCCCACCGCCGCCGTCGCGACCGTGGGATCGAGCTTTGCCGAGATGTCGAAAGCCTGCTTCACCGTGCCGTCGCCGGTCTTCTCGGTCAGCACCAGGGTGCCAGCGAGCAGCGGTGGCAGCGGTGTCTTGGCATCGCCGCGCTTCAGCGGAATGCGAATGCCGGCCACATCGATCACGGCCGCCTGCTTGGCCATGGTTGCAACGGGGCCCCATTCGGCGGGGAAGAAGTAGACATTGCCGATCGTGTCGGGCTTCAGGCCTTTGGCATCGACCTGCAGGGTCGGATTGCCGGTCTTGTCGACGCCGTAGCGCGCCGGCCACGGGCTTTCGGTCGGCACCTCGTGCCGCGCCTGTTCGAACAGCGTGCGTGTGGCCGGTGCCGCCGGCATCGCGGTCGGCCCGGACGGCAGGGTGAGTTCGAACTTGCCTTCCTCGGGAATGCAGACGTCTTCACAGACCAGCCAGTTGGCGTCGGCAGCAAGCTTCAGCGGTCCCGCAAGGTCGGCCGGCGGCGTGACGCGCACCAGCAAGGTCGCCTCGTCCTTGAAGCCGTAGTTGGTGATGCCGCCGATCTCGAACAGGATCGGCGTCGGCCAGACGATGGGATCGGCCTTGGCGCCTGGCGGCAGGGTCCAGGAGATTTCGGTCGGCAGGCCCGATTCGCCCGGGTTCTTCCAATAGGTGTGCCACTTGGGGCGGATGGTCTGGCGCAGTGCCACCCAGAAAGGCTCACCCGGCTTCACCGTCGAGACGTCGGCCAGCAGCTCGGCCTTCACATTGTCGGTCTGCACGACAGAGGTGGTGGGCGATTGCGCGAAGGTGGGCGCGGCCAAAAGGACCGTGACCAGCGCCGTGATCAGGAAGGCGAGAAGACGCGACATCGTGAAGGATTAAGTGACCGCGGCCCATGGCGCTGGCAAGGCAATCCAGATCAAGGCGGCGTGATATTTTGCCGTCACCGTGCGCCCGGACTAAGGTCTTGGTTTCGCTGGAGAAACCATATTGCCGAAACCATGTTGCGATTGAATGAAAAACGTCTGCTGGGGGCGCTGGACGAGCTGGCGGCGATCGGCGCCATCGAGGGCGGCGGGTGCGCGCGTCTCGCGCTGACCGACGAGGACAAGGCCGGCCGCGACCTGGTCGTGGGCTGGATGAAGGCGGCAGGCCTCGAGGTGCGGATCGATGCGATCGGCAATGTGATCGGCTTGCGGGCCGGCCGCGAGAAGCTGGACCCGGTGATGACCGGCAGCCACATCGATACTGTGCGCACCGGCGGCCGTTACGACGGCAACTACGGCGTCCTGGCAGGCCTCGAGGTGGTGCGTGCCCTGAATGAGGCCGGTGTGGCGACGCGGCGGCCGATCGCCGTGGCCTTTTTCACCAACGAGGAAGGCGCGCGCTTCCAGCCCGACATGATGGGCAGCCTGACCTATGTGGGCGGCATTGGCCTCAACGAAGCCTACGCCGCGGCCGACAACGACGGCATCTCGGTCGGCGACGAACTCAGGCGCATCGGCTATCTCGGCTCGCTGAAGCCCGGGGCGCTGAAGCCCCATGCCTTTGTCGAGCTGCATATCGAGCAGGGGCCGATCCTCGACGAGGAGAAAGTGCAGATCGGCGTCGTCGAGAGTGTCCAGGGCATTTCCTGGATCGAGTACACCGTCACGGGCGTTTCCAACCATGCCGGCACGACACCGATGCGGCTGCGACGCGATGCCGGCTATCTCGCGGCGTCGGTCAATCTCTTCGCCCGCAAGCTCGCCTGGGAAATGGGCGGCCACCAGGTTGCCACGGTAGGGTCGCTGGCGCTGCGGCCGAATCTGATCAACGTCGTGCCCAACCGGGCCGTCTTCACGGTCGATCTGCGCAACACCGACGAAGCCAGGCTCAAGGAAGCCGAGGCCAGGGTCGCAGCCCATATCGCCGAGGTGGCGACAGCCGAGCGGGTCGAGGTCGAGGCCAAGGTGCTGGCGCGCTTCGAGCCGGTGATCTTCGAGACAGGCCTGGTCGATCGCGTCGAGCGTCACGCCAAGGGGCTGTCGCTCAGCACACGCCGCATGCCCTCGGGCGCCGGCCACGACGCGCAGATGATGCAGCGCATCTGCCCGACGGCGATGATCTTCGTGCCCTCGGTCGCAGGCCTCAGCCACAACGTCAGGGAACACACCGAGCCCGCCGACCTCGCTGCCGGCGCGCAGGTGTTGGCGAACATGATGCTAGAACTTGCCGAGGAATAGCTTGGGCAAGGCGAGCGAGAAGGCCGGCACGTAGGTCACCAGGAAGAGCGCGGCGATCAGCGCGCCGTAGAAGGGCAGGATGGTCCGCATCACCTGGCCCACCGAGACGCCGCCGATGGCGCAGCCCACGAACTGCGTCGTGCCGACCGGCGGTGTGTTCAGGCCGAGCGCGCAGTTGATCAGCATCAGCATGCCGAACTGCACCGGCCCCATGCCGTACTGCATGCAGATCGGCAGGAAGATCGGCGTGCAGATCAGGATGGTCGCCGCCATGTCGAGGAAAGTGCCCAGGACGAACAGGATCAGGTTCACCAGGAAGAAGATCACCCACGGATCGGTCGAGAGGCTGGCCAGCGACTTGCCGGTGAGGTCGGCCACCTCGTAGAGGGTGATCAGGTAGCCGAAGGTGTTGGAGACGCCGATCAGCAGCAGCACGATGCCGGTCGTTTTTACCGCCTTGGCGGCCGCCTTGAGAAAATTGGACCAGGACAGGCTGCGATAGACGAAGATGGTGAGTGCCAGCGCATAGATCACTGCGATGGCCGCCGACTCGGTGGCGGTGAAGACGCCGCTCAGGATGCCGACCAGGATGATGGCGACGACGAAGAGGCCGGGCAGGGCGCCGACCATCGACCACAGGACGGCGCTCCAGCCCGGGAAAGTGCCGGCTGGGTAGCCACGTTTGATAGCGACGAGGTAGGCGGCGACCAGCATGCAGATCATGAGCAGCGCCGCCGGCAGCATGCCGGCCAGGATGAGGGCGGTTATCGAGACTTTGCCGCCGGCGGCCAGCGAATAGATGATCATGTTGTGGCTGGTCGGCATCAGCGCGCCGACCAGCGCGGCGTGGGTCGTCACGTTGACGGCGTAGTCGGCGTGATAACCTTCCTTCTTCATCATCGGGATCATCACCGCACCGGTCGCCGAGACGTCGGCCACCGGCGAGCCCGACACGCCGCCGAACAGCGTGCAGGCCACGACATTGGCCATGCCGAGGCCGCCGCGCACATGGCCGATCAGGCTCTTGGCGAAGGCCACGATGCGATCGGCCACGCCGCCATAGAGCATCAGCTCACCGGCGAAGATGAAGAAGGGGATCGCCAGGAAGGAGAAGATGTTCATGCCCGACGTCATGCGCTGGAACACCACGGCGAGCGGCAGCCCCTCGTAGAGGATCGTGGCGACGGCCGACAGGCCGATCGAGAAGGCGACGGGAACGCCCAGCAGCAGGCAGAGCACGAAGACGACGCAGAGGATGGTCAGGGCCATGACGTCAACACCACGGGATCAATACCAGGAAGGCTCGACATCCTCGCCGCGCAGCAGCGCCACGATGTGTTCCAGGGAGAAGAGGGCGATCAGCACGCCCGAGATCACCAGCGGCAGGTGATTGATGCCCTCGGGTAGGCCGAGCGTCGGGATCTTGTAGGCCATCACCGATTCGGCCAGCACCCCGCCGTTCCAGGCCATGACCAGGCCGAAGGTGCCGACCAGCACGTGGATCACCACCTCGAGCTTGAGGCGCAGCCCATCGGGCACCAGGACCAGCAGCGATTCGAGGCCGATGTGGCCCGCGTCGCGCACGCCCACCGCCGCGCCCAGCATGGTGACGTAGAGGATCAGCACCAACGCGGTGCTTTCCGCCCAAATCGGTGTGTCGTTCAACACATAGCGGCCGAACACCTGAATGCCGACGACGGTGACGATGCCGATCAGGCCCGTCACCGCGAGGTACATGCACCAACGCGAAACCGTCGCGTTGAATGCCGTCAACGCTCTGAACATGTGCCTAGTCGACCGCCTGGATGCGCTTCACGAGGTCCTGCAACTTGGGATCGGCGGCGAACTTGGCGTAGACCGGGGCCATGGCGTCGGAGAACGACTTCTTGTCGACGTCGCTCACGATCTGCGAACCGGCCGCCTCGACGGTCTTGCGCGCCGAGGCTTCGCGCTCGTCCCACAGCTTGCGCATGTAGGGCACCGATTCCTTGGCGGCGGCGCGGATGATCGCCTGGTCCTCCTTGGAGAGGCCATCCCAGACCTTCTTGGAGAAGACCAGCACTTCCGGCGCCATCGAGTGCTCGGTGAGGCTGTAGATCTTGGCCGCCTCGTAGTGGCGCGAGGATTCGTAGGACGGCCAGTTGTTCTCGGCGGCGTCGACCACACCGGTCTTGAGCGCCGTGTAGACCTCGGCATAAGGCAGCGGCGTGGCGTTGGCGCCGATCGCCTGCATCATTGCCACCCACATGTCGGACTGCTGCACGCGGATCTTCAGGCCTTTGGCGTCGGCAACGTTCTTGATCGGCTTCTTGCCCGAATAGAAGGAGCGCGATCCCGAATCGTAGAAGCAGAGGCCGATGAAGCCCTGCGCTTCCATGGCGGCCAGGATCTCGTCGCCGATCGGCCCGTCCAGCACGCGCCGCATATGGTCCGTCGACTTGAACAGGAAGGGCAGCGAGGGAACGATGGTCGCCGGCACGATGTTGTTGAACGGCGCCACGTTGACGCGAACCATGTCGAGGGCGCCGATCTTGGTCTGCTCGATCGTGTCCTTTTCCGACCCCAAGGTGCTCTGGCCGAACACCTTGACGCCGTGCTTGCCGCCGGTGCGTTCGCTGATCAGCTTGCCCATGTAGGCCACGGCCTGAACCGTGGGGTAGTCGAGCGGATGGACGTCCGAGGACCGGAACTCCTTGGCGTGGGCGGGAACAAACGCCAGAAGTGCGGCGAGGCCCATCGCAAAGCTGCTGAGGCGCATGGTTTCCTTCCTTCGTTCATTGTTTCTAAAGTTGTCTGACAACTTTTCTGACGCTAGCATCCCCTCCGATGAGCGACAAGCAAGACCAACGGCCCTCCAACAATCTGGCTGAGCAGGTGATGGCACGCCTCAGCGCCGACATCCGGGGCGGCCGCCTGGCGCCAGGCGCGCGCCTGCCGACCGAGCAGGCACTGACGGCAGAGCTGGGGGTGAGCCGCACGGTGGTCCGCGAAGCCGTCGCGGCGCTTCGCGCCGACGGTCTGGTGGTGACGCGCCGTGGCTCCGGCGCCTATGTCGCCGATCCGGCTGCTGGCCCCTTTCGCATCGCCGCCTCAACCGACACGACGCTCGACGATATCCTGTCTGTCATGGAGCTGCGGCGGGCCGTCGAGGTCGAAGCCGCCGCCCTGGCGGCCGAGCGGGCCTCGCGCCGGCAGGTCGCCGCGATGCGCACGGCCTGGCGATCGATCGATGCTGCGCTGAAGCGCGGGGAAGGCGCCGTTGCGGAGGATTTCACCTTCCATCGCACCATCGCCGAGGCGACCGGCAACGACCAGTTTCCGCGCTTTCTCGCCTATCTCGGCGGCCATGTGATCCCGCGGCAGAGCGTGCGGCTCAGTGTCGACACGCCGGCCGAACGGCGTGCCTATCTGGAGCGCATCCAGCACGAGCATGCCCGTATCGTCTCGGCAATCTCCGACGGCGACGTCGTCGAAGCCCGCCGCGCCATGCGCGAGCATCTCACGCGCTCGCTGGAGCGCTATCGCGCGCTGGCGGGAGGAAAGAACACCCATTCCGGAGGAAGTAGTCATGGCCGACGTTAGGAAGATCCTGTTCACCGGCGCGGCTGGCGGCATCGGGACGATGACGCGCCCGCTTCTCGCCAGGCTCTATCCAGGCCTGGTACTGAGCGACATGGTGCGGCCGAAGGACCTGCTGCCGAGCGAGACGTTCGTGGCGGCCGATCTCACGAAGCCCGACGAGGTCGCCGCGGCCGTGCAGGGGGCCCATAGCGTGGTCCATTTCGGAGGCTTCTCGGTCGAAGGACCGTGGGACACCATCCTGCAGGCCAACATCATCGGCTGCTACAACATGTTCGAAGCGGCGCGCGCGGCGGGCGTGAAGCGGCTGATCTTCGCGTCGTCCAACCATGCGATCGGCTTCTATCCGCGCAAGCGCCGCATCGGCTCCGACGTCACGGTGCGACCCGACAGCCGCTACGGCGTCAGCAAGGCCTTCGGCGAGGCGCTGGGCGCGATGTATGCCGACAAGCATGGCATGGCGGTGACCTGTCTTAGGATCGGCAATGTCGGGCCCAAACCGCTCGACGTCCGGCGCCTGTCGATCTGGATCTCGCCCGAAGACATCGTGCAGTTGATCGGGATCGGCCTCGAACATCCCGACATCCGTTACGAAATCTTCTACGGCGCCTCCGACAACAAGGCGGGCTGGTGGGACAATTCGCGAGCCGAGGCGCTCGGCTACCGGCCCATCGGGAAGTCCGAGGATCATCGCGCCCATGCCGAGGCGGAGCAGGCCAAGATCGGCCCCGATCCCGTCGGAGATCTTTTTCAGGGCGGCACTTTCTGCTCGGCCGAATTCACCAACGACGTCAAACGCGCCGGACCTTGACGGAGCTTGCGCCCCGCTATGCAATGAGCGGGGGAGAGTGAGATGCGCGGCACTCGGCTCTGGCGCAAGATTCTCGATGCCTTCGCGTCGGCATGGTGGGCAATCCGGGTGATTGGCGCCACGCTTTACGCCTGTCGTGCGGCGGTCCTGGCGTTGGTGGTCGGCGGTGCCCTGCTGGTGTTCACCGATCAGGCGCGTGACATGGTGCTGGCGAGCGTCGACCCCGGCAGCACGTTCGGCACCAAGCTCGGCCTCGTCGCCGTCATCCTGTTTTGGGCGACCACCGGCTGGTACTGGTCACGTGTCATCCTGGACAGCGACTTTGCTGTCTATTTGCGCCCCGGACCCGATGGCCCGACGTGGCGGCAATGGTGGTACGATCGCGTCTGCGAATGGGCGCCGCGCCTGATCGGCGCCGCCAGCATCGGCTGCGTCGCGCTTGCCTTCGAATCAGGCCACGCGGCCTATCGCGATGCCGAGGCGTTCGAGGAAGCAGCGGTCTATCGAAACTACGCCTGGGCCGTCGGCCTCGTGGCCGTCGTCTTTTTGCTGCTGGTCTGGGCGCGTCGTTGGCTGACCTCAGCCTTCAAGCAACGCCTGAACGACCGGCCCCGGCTGGAAAAGGTCGCGTCGAGGCTGTCGCTCGGGCTGGGCTGGATCGTGCTCGGCGTCTCGGTCCTGCTGTCGCCGATTTTCTTCTATCTGTTCGCGGCGGATCCGATTGGCATAGCGCGACTGTTCGGCAACAGCGTGAACGTCGTTCTGTTCGGGCTCGCGCTCATTACGCCGGCGCTGAGTTTCCTGGTTCTCCTGTCGGCTTACACCAAGCTCCCGCTGTTTGCGGTTGCCCTGCTGCTGATGGCGTGCGTGCCGACGATCTTCGGCGATCATCACGACGTCCGCCTGTGTGCCGGAGCGAAATGCACCGTCTTCGAAGCACGGGGCCGGCCCGCCGAACCCGACGGCACCCGTTCGCACTTTGCCCTCAAGGACGTCTTCTTGAGATGGTGGGATGCCAACGCCGCCCCGGACATGGTGGCGCCGCTTCGTGAAACAGCGGTCGCCGCTGCCGGCAGCGTGGAGGCCGATCACGAGCCGATCCGTGTGCCGCCCTTGATCATGGTGGCGACGGCGGGGGGTGCCAGTCGTGCCGGATACTGGACGTCGCTGGTGCTGGGCGAGCTGGCGGCGCGCGAGCGGCACTTCGCCGAGCGGACCTTCCTGATCAGCGGCGTCTCCGGCGGGTCGCTGGGCGCCACGGTTTTCCGCTCCCTCGTCGAGGAGGACCGGCGCGCCGTCGGTGGCCGCGGCTCGCCGTTCCTGGCCGATGGCTTGCGCCAGTCCATGAGCTTCCTGGAGAGCGATTTCCTGAGCCCGGCACTCGGCGTCGGCCTGTATGTCGACCTGCCGGTGGGGGCGGTGTCGTTTCTGACCCGACCCGGCTGGCCGATCGATCGGGCGGCCGCCCTGGAAATGGCCTGGGAGCAGGCCTGGCGGGACTCGGCGGGGGCGGGCAAGCCGCGCCGGTTCGACTGGAGCGACGGCTTCACGAAGACATTCCGTGCCGACGACCGCAACTGGCCGATCCTGGCGCTGAACGGGACGTCGGTCGTCAAGGGCAAGCGGATCATCACCTCGAATGCCGAGCTGCAGGTCTCCGATTCGGGCGGCAACCTTTCCTCGAGCCGCACACTTTCCCATCCCGAGACGCGCTACGAGACGTTCCGGTTCCTGAATGCCGACATACCGATCAGCACCGCCGTGACGATGAGCGCGCGTTTCCCCTTCATCTCGCCGACAGGTGGGCTGCGCCGTCCCGACCAGGGCGGCGAGACGCTGGTGGGCCGCGTGACCGATGGGGGGCTGTTCGAGAATTTCGGCGCCGCCACGGCAGACGAGATCGCGCGTTATCTCGGGTCGCGCATCTCGGAAGCCCAGACGACAGACGCCGGCTTCGCGAGCCGGCCCACTCTGCCCTTCGTCATCGTGATCAGCAGTGATCCTTCTCTCGATCCAATCCTGGCCAGTGAGTCGATCGTGCGAACGTCGCGCGCGACTGTCAAACCGGACTGCGACCAGGGGGTAGATGTCATCACCTCGCCCGGAAATCGCCTCAAGGAGTGCCCCACGCCGAAGCTCGAAAGCTCTTCCGTCATCACCGATCCCCTCCGCGCGCTTTACAGCGGGCGGGTGGCGCGCGGTGAATCGGTGGTGGCGGCGCTGTTCGATCGCACGCGCGACCTGTTCTATTCGACCTACGACAACCTGCATCCGAGAATCGAGGAAGGCGAGCTTCGCCTCCAGATCGGCCAACGTTACCAGGTGCCTTTCTTCCATTTCCGCCAATGCCGGATCGCCCATCGCAAGGCGCCGACGATGAGCTGGCACGATTCACCCCAGGCCTGGGAGGTGATGCGCATCATGACCGGGCTGCGCGGCAAGCGCGAT
>MKRV01000091.1 GCA_001897995.1 Alphaproteobacteria bacterium 65-37
CGCCACGATGCTGATGCGCCTCCACTGTCCCGAGGTGCTGGCCGGCCTGCCGACCGCCGATGAACTCGACGACCAGGCCGCCGCCGGCCTGCTGCCGGATGCGGCGGCGGGTGACATCACGGATGACAGCCGGACCGCGCTGCAGCCGACCACCGCCGAGATTGTCGGGGCGATCCTGACGTCGGCTGCCACCTGACTGCGCTGCCGACTGACTTCGCCACCTTGGGAGGGCATCATCGATCGATGACACGGATCAACTGCGTTCCCCCGTCCGAGCTCGCGTCGCAGCACCTCGTTGCCGAATACCGGGAACTGCCCCGCATCTTCGCCCTGGTACGCGCCGCCATTGCCCGCGGGGAATTGCCCGACGATCCGAGAAACCCTGGCGAGTACCGCCTCGGCGCCGGACATGTCCGCTTCTTCTATTGCCGGCTGGGCTACCTCGCCCGACGGCAGGCCGCGCTGGTCGCCGAGATGAAGGCGCGCGGCTTCCGCCCGACCTTCACCGATACCGACCGCCTGCTGGACGGCTTTCCCGAAACGTGGTGCCGGGATTGGCAACCGACGGCCGAGGCGCAGGCCGCCAATCGGGCGCGTATATCGGAACGGCTTCGAAAGGTTACCTAGAGAGCCGAAGGGCGAGGGCCGCAAGCACCGGCAACGCCGTTGGGCGCAGTCTGCGGCAAGACCTCGCGCGCCTACTTGATGGCGAAGCTCTCCAGCTTCTTGCCCTGCTTGAGTGCAGCCGACAGCCATCTCGGCTTGTTGCCGCGACCGGCCCAGGTCTGCGAACGGTCGCCCGGATTGCGGTACAAGGCCGGCAGCTTCCGGCCTTTCAAGGCATGAGCGACATCTTTACCGTTTGGTTTCCGCTGCGAGTCGACCTGCTTCAACGCGGCAATGAGGTCTCGCCTTTCCTGCGCGGCATGAAGCTCTATCGCCGCCTCAATCTCTGCCCTAGTTCTGACCAGCTCTTCAAAGGACATCGACCGAATGTTCTTCATCTGCGCATCACCTCGCATCAAACCAAAGTCCGTGCGTTCTTCGATGAACAAGAGAGCGAGGTAAGTCAATTCCCGAACCCGAGAACTTCATCTGTCCCGCAACATTCATTCGAGGCTTAGGACGCTTCAAAACCACACTTCGATCTGCTGGAAAGCCCCGGACGCGGATCTTTGCCTGTCGCCTCGGCGTCGCGACAAAAATAAAGCCTTACGATTCAATGCAGATTTGGTGAATCTTATGGTGTGCGCCCCTGTTGCAATCGCCTATACCAATGTTCTCGCAATCAGCGGTCTGAAGACGACGCCGGCCACGATCCAAGATGACGTTCAAAAGCGCGCTCAAAGCTTTCTCAGCCCGTCGGCCTTCGGAAATACTGCGGTGCGCGCGCAAAGTCGCCGAGCTTAAAAGGTATTTTCACCGGCCATTCTCCTCCGCGCGCGCCGTCACCATCGTCATCGCCATTGTCGCCGCCCTCGTCGTCCCCTTTACCTTGCTGCCTCTCACGACGGCTCATGCTCAACGCGGCGGCACGGTCAGCAATGTCGACGCGCGCCTCGGCGAGCTTCAGCGATCGGTCGCCAACCTCAATGCGCAGCTCGAGCAGCTCAAGGCGCAGGACCGGCGGCTTCAGCAGAAGCTGGAGGAGATGCAGACCAGGGTCGGCCAGCGTCTCGAACGACTGGAGGCGGGAAAGGCGGCAAAGCCGGTGCCGCGCACGGCCGGCCCGAAACGCCAAGCCAAGAAGCCGAAGCCGAAGCCGAACACGCAGAGCAACTGAGCCGACGTTCGTCTCTCTGGCTCGAGTGGTGTCGGCTCCGCGCGATCCGTTGCGGCACATGACCAAGCCACTGTCTTGGCTTTCGTTCTCCTCTCCCCCGCTTCGGGAGAGAGGAGAATGAAAGAGGTGGCTGTGCTTCACCTGTAGGTGATGTGTAAATCCAAGAGGCGTACCGATACCATGGTGCGATAGACACCACCCCGCCTCTGTCGCATCCTCGCCGCATCGTCAGGAAGCTGCCGAGGACTGCATCATGAAGAGATTTCCATCGCTGCTGATGCTGACCATGCTGGCCGCCGCCGTCCTTCTCGGCGGCCAGGCCATCGTCGCCCAGAATCAATCCCAGAATCAGTCCCTGCCCCAGTCCGACAAGTACGCCGTACAGATCCCCGACGGATTGTCGATCTCGGCCTTCCGTGGCTACGAGGACTGGGCGGTCATCGCGGTCAGCCAGACCGACGAGCTGGTCAAGGCGATCCTCGGTAATCCGGCGATGATCGAGGCCTATCGCACCGGCGCGCCCGGCAACGGCAAGCCGTTCCCCGACGGCGCCAGGATGGCCAAGATCATGTGGTCGCGGACCCAGGATCCGACCCAGCCCGGCGGTGCTTCGATCGCCGGCGGACTGAAGCATATCGACTTCATGGAGAAGGATGCCAAGCGCTTCGCCGCCAGCGACGGCTGGGGCTATGCGCAGATCGACTACGACGAGGCGACGGCCAAGTTCAAGCCATTCGGCACCGGGGTCGATTGCGGCGCGGCCTGCCACAAGGTCGCTGCCTCGACCGATTACGTCTTCACCGCCTATGGCCGTCGCTGAGGCGCTTCAGCTTGGCCTGCCGAACAGCCGCGACAGGCGCGAGACCAAGGTCGCGCGAACGAACGGCTTCATCAGCAGCTCGGTGTTGGCATCCAGGGGTTCGCTGTTGACCTGCGCGTAGCCGGTCATGAGCACGATCTTGACCCCGGGCATCAGCCGGCGCGCCAGGCCGGCAAGCTGCCAGCCGTCGGTGCCGCCGGGCAGGCCGATATCGCTGACGATCAGGTCGACCCGCTGCCCGCCCTCGATCAGACCGTCGAGGTAGCGTCTTGCGAGCGTCGCGTCGCCCGCCGCCGTGACCTCGAAGCCGAGCTGGCGCATCGTCTCGGAGACATGCTCGCGCACGCCCTGCTGGTCTTCCACCACCAGCACCCTCCGGCCGGCGCCATCGAAGTCCAGCGGACCGACATCGGAGGGCACGTGAACTGTCGTAGTACCCTCCGGCAGGCGCGGCAGGCGAAGCTCGATCACCGTGCCCTGGCCTTCGACCGACGAGATGTCGAGCGTGCCGCCCGATTGCTGGATGAAGCCGTGCACCTGAGCGAGGCCGAGCCCGGTCCCCTGTCCGCTGCGCTTGGTCGTGAAGAAGGGTTCCAGCGCGCGCGCCGCCGTTTCCGGCGACATGCCGATTCCGGTATCGGCGACTGACAGAACGACATGCGCCGGCTCGGCCCGGGTGCGCAAGGTCAGCATGCCGCCGCCCAGCATGGCATCGCGCGCGTTGACCGCGAGATTGAGGATCGCATTCTCGAGCTGGTTGGCGTCGACCAGCACTGCGGGCAAGTCGGGCTCCAGCTCGGTACGCAGCTCGACCGTCTCGCCGATCGTGCGCCTCAGCATGTCGATCAGGCCTCCGATCAAGGCGTTCAACGCTGTCGGCTTGGGATCGAGCGGCTGGCGGCGCGAGAAGGCCAGCAGCCGGTGCGTCAGGGCGGCGGCCTGCGACGCCGCCTGCATCACCAGGTCGGCACGACGGTGCTGCGCCTCGTCACGCACCGGCAAATCCTTCTTGAGCCGTTCGGTGGAGCCGAGCACGACGGTCAGCATGTTGTTGAAGTCGTGCGCGATGCCGCCGGTGAGCTGGCCGACCGCTTCCATCTTCTGTGCCTGGCGGAGCGCCTGCTCGGCGCGCTTGCGCTCCTCGATCTCATGGCGCAGCAGCCGGTTCGCCTCGCTCAGCGCGCCGGTGCGCGCCGCGACCTCGCGCTCCAGCCAGGCGTTGGCGCGATCCATGGCATCGCGTTCCGTCTTGTCGTCTGTCCGGTCGCGCAGCATGAATACGTAACCGCTGACACCGTTGGCGTCGGCGCGCAGCGGCGCCAGCGTGGTGCTGGCCCATAGCGGGTTGCCGTCCTGCCGCAGATGCCAGCGATCCGTCATGATACCGGCTTCGCTGGTCGCGCGCATACGGTCGTCGGCCGGTGCGCCGGCCGCGAGGTCCTCGGGTGTGTAGAGCCGGTCGATCGATGTCCCGATCATCTCGACCGCCGTCCAGCCCAGCACCTGCCGCGCGCCGTTGCTCCAGCTCAGCACGCGGCCCTCGAGGTCGGTCGTGACAATGGCGTAGTCGAGCGCGCCCTGCACGATGACGCGGTAGAGCTCGTTGCTCTCCCGCGCGCTCTGTTCAGCCCGCTTCAGCCGCAGCAGGGCGCGGATCGTGGCCGACAGCTCGGACGGCTCGACCGGCTGGCTGAGATAGGCATCGGCGCCGCTGTCGAGGCCGGTTGCGCGGTCGACCGGGGTGACGAACGATGCCGAGATCTGCAGCACCAGCACGTGCGGCGACTGCTTCTTGATGAGACGGCATACTTCGTGGCCGTTGATGTCGGGCAGCTTGACGTCGAGCAGCACGAGGTCGGGCCGCTCCTGCCGCATCTTCTCCAGCGCCTCCACGCCGGTGCGCGCCTCCGACACCTCATAGCCCGCCTGCTTCAACACGCGGCTCTTCACGTAGCGGCCCGACTCGTTGTCGTCGACATTCAGGATGCGCGCGACGCTCATGGATCGCCCCCCTGTTTGACGGGTCGCATCATGGCCTGCCTCACATGCGCCGAGAGTATCGAGCGTGACAGGTTCGACTTCGAGAGCACGCCGACGGCGCCCTTCAGTCGCTCCATATGGTCGGGGCCGAGAATCGACGAGGTCAGGACGAGAATGGGGATGTGCGCCGTCGCCGGGTCGCCCTTGAGCGAGCGGAACACCTCGAAGCCATTCAGCCCGGGAAGGTGCAGGTCGAGCAGCACGAAGTCGGGCGTCTCGATCTGGGCAAGCCGCAGACCGTCAGTGCCGTCCTCGGCTTCGACGACGGCCCAGGGACCTTCGTCCCTGAGCATCCGGCGAAGCACGTAGCGGGTCGATTCCTCGTCTTCGACGATCAGGATCTTGCCGGCCGTCGCATCGGCGACCTGTTCGTCGCCCGCCACGCCCGGCAGGGTCACGGGGACGTCGAGCGTGAAGGTCGAGCCCAGGCCCGGCGTGCTGTCGACCGTGATGACGCCGCCCAGCAGGCCCGCGAGCTTGCGCGACAGCGGCAGGCCGAGGCCGGAGCCCTTGGTCCGCGTCTGCAACGGGTTCCGGACCTGGATGAACTCATCGAAGATGCGCTCCAGGTCGGCCGGATCGATGCCGATGCCGCTGTCCTGTACCGCGAACGCGACCCTGCCTTCCGCAGGGACCGACACCGTCACCCGCACTTCGCCGCGCTCCGTGTACTTCAGGGCGTTCGAGACCAGGTTGCGCAGGATCTGCGAGAGCTTGCCCTCATCGGTATAGAGGGTGAGACCGCCGGTACGATCGTCGAAGACCAGGTCGATGGCGTTGCTCGACAGCAGCGGCCGCATGATGCCGCGCAAAGCCAAAGTGAGCTCGCTGGTGTCGACTTTGGAGGGATGCAGGTCGATGCGACCGGCCTCGACCTTGGCGAGGTCTAGGAGGTCGTTGACCAGGCGGGACAAGGTGTCGGCCGACTGCCTGATGTAGGAGATCTGCCGCGCCTGCTCTTCGTTGAGCGGTCCGTCGGCCTGTTCCGCCAACATCCGCGACAGCGCCGTGATCGAGTTGAGCGGTGTGCGCAGCTCGTGGCTGACGGCGGACAGGAACTGGCTCTTCACCTCGCTGGCGCGCTTCAGCTCTTCGGCCCGCTGTTCCAGCTCGGCATAGAGTGCCAGCACGCCGCGATTGGTGTTTTCCAGCTCGGTGTTGGCCTCGCTGAGATCGCTGCGCGTTGCCTCCAGCTCCGTCATGGTCGCCAGCAGATCACGGTTCTGGGCGAGTACCTCGTCGATCAGTGCCTGCGGCTTGGCGGTCGCCAGCTCGGCCGTCAGCCGGGCCGCGTTCGCGATCCGGTTGCCGCCCGGAAGGTACTTGGTGAATTCGACGCGCGTTCCCTTGCCGGGCGCGCTGTCGATATCGAACGTGTCCATCAGGCGACGCGTGCCGACGATACCGACGCCCATGCCGGTGCGCGAGACGTAACCGCCATCGAGGATGCGCTGCAGGTCGGCGATACCCGGCCCCTGGTCGCGAAACACCATCATCAGCTTCTGCTTGGGCACCTCGCCGTCGAGCATGAAACCGAGCGTGCCGCCGCCGCCGTAGCTTACCGTGTTGCGGGCGATTTCAGAGACGGCCGTCGCAATGAAGTTCTGCGTCTGCGGGTCGAACCCCAGGAGCCGCGCGACCTGGCGGGCGCGCTGCCGGGCCGTCACCACGTCCTGCTCGGTGGCCAGCGGGATCGTGAGGATGGGAGTGCCCATCAGGCGGCCCGCTTCAGCACGAGCACCGTCGAGTCGTCGCGTCCGCGGCTGGCGTCGCGGTACAGCACGGCGGCGATCAGGCTGGCATGGCGCGCCGCCAGCCCGGGGTAGCGATCGAGATCCCAGCTCGAGCTCAGCCCGTCGGAATGCAGCACGATGACCAGCCCGGCGCCATCACAGGGATAGACGAACTCCTGGATGCGGCCCGCAGTGTGACCGGCAATGCCGTTCATCGAGACGAAACGCCTCATGTTGCCGCCGGCTGCGGCGAGGCCCGCGATATTGCCGATGCCGCAGAACGTCGCCCGGCTGGCGGCCAGGTCGACCGTCACCACGCCGACCGCCGCGCCCCGGGTCGCCCGCAGCCCGGCATGAAGTTTCTGCACCGCAGCCCCGGGCGAGGGTTGGAAAGTCTCACAGAACAGGCGACGCGCCTCCTCGGCGGCGAGGTGCGCCGCGCCGCCGTGGCCCAGCCCATCCACCACCAGCGCCGCCACCGTCATGCCGGACTGCATGATCCCGATACCGTCGCCGCAGACCTGCTCGCCGGTCTTCGGCAGGGAGACCTGCCCGACTTGTACCGGCCCCGCGTCGGCGATGCGCCGCTGCGGCCATAGCTGGGCCAGCACCGCCGTGCCCCGCCCGGGCAGGGAAAAGATGTCGAACAGGTCCGCCTGACGGCGGATCGCACCGAGCCCCGTGCCAGCCGAACTGCCGGCGGCGCCGAAGGTCGAGATCCCATCGCGCAGGCTCTCTGCGACGTTGGCGATGCCTGGGCCGCGGTCGATGGCGATCAGCTCCAGCGCCGCCGCCCTGTCGGCGGCGAGCGTCAAGGCGAGCAGCTGCCCGCCGTTGCCGTGGCGGGTCAGGTTGGTCGCGAGCTCGGTCGCCACCAGCGCGGCCCGTCCTGTGTCCTCGTCATCGAAGCCGATGCGCCTGGCGATCGACTCGATCTCGCGCCGGGCGGCGGAGACGTAGCTGCTGTCGGCGACGGCGATCATGGTGTTCATTTCCTCCACCGCGCGATCGTCACCGTCGTGCCCTGCCCGACCGCCGTCTGGATGTCGAAGTCGTCGACCAGGCGCCGCGCGCCGCCCAGTCCGTGCCCAAGGCCGTTGCCCGACGTGAATCCGTCCGTCAGCGCCAACGCCACGTCGGGGATGCCGGGCCCCTGGTCTCGAAACACGATGCGGACGCCGCGCCGCGCTGTGTCGTTCACCGTCATGATGTCGGCATGGCCGCCCTTGCCGTAATCCAGCGTGTTGCGCGCCAGCTCGCTCGCCGCCGTGATCAGCTTGGTCTGGTCGACCAGCGAAAGGCCGGCCTCCGTCGCTCGGACGCGGACCTTCTGGCGGACGCGGACGACGTCGTCGCCCGAGACGATGGCCAGGGTCTCAGTCGTCGTCGCCATCGCCCGCCGCCGCCTCGTCGCGGGCCACGCCGCCGATCAGCGCAAGCCCTCGCTCGGCGTTGAGCGCCGTCTTGACGCCGGGCAGGCCGAGCCCAAGCTCCACGAGGGTGATCGCCACCTCGGGACGCATGCCGACCACCACCGTGTCGGCATCGAGCAGGCGTGAGACGCTGGCGATGTTGGCCAGCATGCGGCCGATGAAGCTGTCGACGATCTCGAGGGCGGAAATGTCGATCAGCACGCCCCTGGCGTGATGTTCGACGATCCTGGTCGTGAGGTCCTCCTGCAGCTGCGTGGCGAGCTGATCGTGCATGTCGACCTGGATGGTGACCAGCAGCGCACTGCCGATCTTGAGAATGGGGATGCTGTCCATGGACCGGGCTCTAGCCGCGCATTTCCGCGGCCAGCGCGCCATCGCTCCTTCCCGACTTGTTCACCTTCTCCACAGTGCGCCCGGTGCGCTTCAGCGCCAGCGCCAGGGCATCGGCCAAGGTCGCCTTGGAGACGACGTTGAGTTGGACACCGAGCTGCACGATCGTCTGCGCAATCTGGGGGCGGATGCCGCTGATGATGCAGTCCGCGCCCATCAGGCGCGCAGCCGAAACCGTCTTGAGCAGGTGCTGCGCCACCAGGGTGTCGACGGTCGGAACGCCGGTGATGTCGAGGATCGCGATTTCCGCGCCGGTCTGGACGATCGTCTCCAGAAGGTTCTGCATCACGACCTGGGTGCGGCCGCTGTCCAAGGTGCCGATCAGCGGCAGGGCGACGATGCCCTCCCAAAGCTTGACCACCGGCGTCGAGAGTTCCTCGATTTCCTCACGCTGGCGCATGATGAGTTCGTCGCGTGTCTTCTGGAAGGCTTCGACCGTGAACATGCCGAGCTGGTCGAGCAGCGAGCTCATCGCCCAGAGCTGGTCGGCCGCGGTCTTCACGTCTGCCGTTGAGCGGATGCGCTCGAACAGCGGCTGCTTCAGCGAGAACACGAAGGTGGCGGTCTCGCTGGGCGAGAAGCCCTGCAGCGCGCGGCTGCGCGAAAAGCCCGTCAGCAGGTCGCGAACCTCGTCATAATCGGGGCTGCCGATATCGGCGACGTTGCCGTCGGCGACGGCCTTTCCCAGCGCATGCAGCAGGTCCTTGCCCTGGGCCTTCGCCTCCTGTTCGGAGATGCGGGTCTCGCCGGTTGCGAATGTCCTGAGCCAGTCGGCGAGGATCTCCGCCTCACCGTCCGTGATGAGACGCGCGAGTGCGCCTTGTGCCGCCGATTTTGCCATGAGGCCCCCATATGCCCGCTCGTCGTGCGCGTAGCAGCGCGCAGGGATCAACGAGCAACCAGAGGAATAGTTGCAACCACCCTACAGAAAGTTGGTTCGCCGAAGGATGGAGGTCGGGCGCCCCGTCCAGGGGACGATCCCCCGCCGGCACCTGTCCGGCGCGCGCAAATGCAACTCGGCCCCGCCGCATCACGTTCACCGCCGGGCAACTGCGAGGGCAATGATGCGAGGGCAAGAATGATCGACATCGACAGCATCGTCACGACCTTGGTGACCATCGTGACGACCTACGGCCTGCGCGTGATCGGCGCGGTCGTCGTGGTGGTCGTCGGCTGGCTGCTGTCCCGGACCGCCTACGGGCTGATCGAACGCCTGTGCAACCGTTCGAGGCACATCGACAAGACCCTGGTTCTGTTTCTGGCGAACGCGGCCCGCTATGCCGTCCTGACCTTCACCTTCGTCACGGTCCTGACCACCTTCGGAATCGCCACGACGAGCTTTGTCGCCGCCGTCGGCGCCCTGGGGCTGGCGGTCGGACTGGCTCTGCAGGGAACGCTCAGCCACTTCGCGGCGGGAATCATGCTGATCATCTTCCGGCCTTTTCACATCGGCGACACCGTCGAAACGGGCGGCGTCACCGGGGTGATCAGCATCGTCAATGTCTTCTACACCGAACTGGAAGGCGAAAACGGACGGATCGTCGTGCCCAACGGCAAGCTCTGGGGTGAGATCGTCAAAGTGCCGCGCGGTCCCGCCCGGGCAGCCTGACGGCGACCGCCACCGCGATGGCCAGAGACGCTCGGAGTCGCCTACCATGCGCGACAACCCGAGACGGAGGTGACGATGGCAAGCACACTGTCCGACAAGGAGCTTGCGTTGATGGATGCGTATTGGCGGGCCGCCAACTACCTGTCCGTCGGCCAGATCTATCTCTACGACAATCCGCTGCTCAAGGCCCCGCTCGAAAAGGAGCACATCAAGCCGCGCCTGCTCGGCCACTGGGGGACGACACCGGGCCTGAACTTCGTCTATGTCCACCTCAATCGCCTGATCAAGCAGCACGACCTCGACATGATCTACGTGACCGGGCCCGGCCACGGCGGGCCGGGCCTGGTCGCCAACGCCTATCTCGAAGGCACCTACAGCGAGGTCTATCCCAACATTTCGCGCGACGAAGTGGGCCTGAAGCGCCTGTTCACCCAGTTCTCGTTTCCCGGCGGCATCCCGAGCCATGTCGCGCCGGAGACGCCCGGGTCGATCCACGAGGGCGGCGAGCTGGGCTACGCGCTGTCGCATGCCTACGGCGCGGCCTTCGACAACCCGAACCTCGTCGTCGCCTGTGTCGTGGGCGACGGCGAAGCCGAGACCGGCCCCCTGGCCACGAGCTGGCACTCCAACAAGTTTCTCGACCCGGTGAGCGACGGCGTGGTCCTGCCGATCCTCCATCTCAACGGCTACAAGATCGCCAACCCCACCGTTCTGGCGCGCATCAGCCACGAGGAGCTGGATCACCTGTTCCGCGGCTACGGCTACACACCGTACTTCGTCGAAGGACACGAGCCGGAGGCGATGCACGAGCTGATGGCGGCGACCCTCGACACCGTCCTCGGCGAGATCCAGCGCATCAAGGCCGACGCCGCGCGGAATGGATTCAGCGGGCGCCCCCGTTGGCCGATGATCGTGCTGCGCACCCCCAAGGGCTGGACCTGCCCGAAGGAGATCGATGGCCGGCGCACCGAGGATTACTGGCGCGCCCATCAGGTGCCGATGGGCGAGATGCAGGAGAACCCGGCCCATGTCCGCATCCTCGAAGCGTGGATGAAGAGCTACAGGCCTGAGGAGGTCTTCGACGCCGACGGCCGGCTGCGGCCCGAGCTGGCGGAGCTGGCGCCCCAGGGCACGCGGCGCATGAGCGCCAATCCCCATACCAACGGCGGTCTGGTTCTGCGCGACTTGCGCCTGCCGGATTTTCGCGACTACGCCATCGAGGTCCCGGCGCCCGGCGCCGTCACGGCCGAGGCCACCCGGGTGATGGGCCGCTTCCTGCGCGATGTCATGAAGCAGAGCGCGGAGGAGCGGAACTTCCGGCTGTTCAGCCCCGACGAGAACAACTCGAACCGCTGGCAGGACGTGCTCGACGTGACGAACCGCGCCTGGGTGGCGGACACCTATCCCTGGGACGATCACCTCGCCCCCGGTGGACGGGTCATGGAGATGCTGAGCGAGCATCAGTGCCAGGGCTGGCTCGAAGGCTATCTGCTGACCGGCCGGCACGGCTTCTTCTCCTGCTACGAGGCCTTCATCCACATCGTCGATTCGATGTTCAACCAGCACGCCAAATGGCTGAAGGTCTGCAATCACATTCCCTGGCGCCGGCCGATCGGTTCGCTGAACTACCTTCTGTCGAGCCATGTCTGGCGACAGGATCACAACGGCTTCAGCCATCAGGATCCGGGATTCATCGACCACGTCGCCAACAAGAAGGCCGAGGTGGTCCGCATCTACCTGCCGCCGGACGCCAACTGCCTGCTCTCGGTCACCGACCATTGCCTGCGCAGCCGGAACTACGTCAACGTGATCGTTGCCGGCAAGCAGCCGGCGCCACAGTGGCTGACCATGGACGAGGCGGTGAAGCACTGCGAGGCCGGCCTCGGCATCTGGGAGTGGGCCAGCAACGATCGCGGCGGCGAGCCCGATGTCGTGATGGCCTGCTGCGGCGACGTTCCGACCCTGGAGACGCTGGCCGCCGTCGACCTGCTGCGCCGGCACGCCCCCGACCTCAAGGTGCGCGTCGTCAACATCGTAAACCTGATGAAGCTGCAGCCGTCGAGCGAGCATCCGCACGGGCTTTCGGATCACGATTTCAATGAGCTGTTCACCGTCGACAAGCCGGTCATCTTTGCCTTCCACGGCTACCCCGCGCTGGTCCACAAGCTGACCTATCGACGATCCGGCCACGCCAACATCCATGTGCACGGCTACAAGGAGGAAGGCACCACGACGACGCCGTTCGACATGTGCGTGCTGAACGGTCTCGACCGTTTCCATCTGGTTGGGGACGTGATCGATCGCGTGCCCGGGCTCGGCGTGCGCGCCGCCTACGCCAAGCAGGCGATCCGCGACAAGCTGATCGACCACCGGCAGTACATCACCCGCCACGGCGACGACATGCCCGAGATCACCGGCTGGAGATGGGGCCAGGAAGCGGCGTCCGGCGGAAACGGCTCAACCGAAGCCGACAATATCTGACGCTTGCTCACGCGTTTTCTCGCAACCTTTTCTCGCCAAACGCATTGAAGCAGGCCGCCGTCACCCCATGCATCAGCATCGGCGGTACCCGAGACGGGAAGGGCCGGCTTTCCCGCCGGCCCTTTTTTTGGGCGGGAATCACCGCTCCTCCGGAGGGCGGTTCGCTGTTGGATTCACACATCGCGCTCATCTGTCCTCTCCCGCGTCACGGCTTGTGCCAAGCCGCTCCATGGGCGGAGAGGACGCCTGAACGGCCTATGAATACGACAGAGGGTAGTTCGAGGGAGGCGGATGTCCTATTGCATCATCAGCAGCGGATTGGCGGCATGGCGAGCCCAGCCGGCCTCGGTCACGAGGACGTCCAGCGCCAGGGTCGCGAGGTCGTCGGCGACGGGATCCACCTTCGTGTCCTTGGCCTGATAGAGCGTCTTCGAATAAGTCCGGCAACTGTCGCACGTCTCGGCCTTTGCGACGTCGTCGCCGCCTTCGATAGCCTTGAGCGACAGGGCGCGCGATTCTCCGCACGTGATGCAGACCGCCCGCACGTGGTTCCAGGCGGTGGCGCAGAGCGAACAGGTGAGATAGCGCGTGCCGGGTGTCCGGCCGGACGCGGTGACGAGGCCGGCGACCGGTGTCGATCCGCAGCACGGGCAGAGCCCACGCTGCGGCAGTAGCCGCAACGCCTCCACCGGCAGGCTGGCCGCGAGGCGCGTGAAGTAGACCTGGAGCGCGGCCGCGACGTAGAGCGCTTCGCCCGCACGCTCGGCAGGCACGCGGCCGGTGAGGAAGGCATCCGCCAGCGCGTCGACCTCGGCCCGGCTCGCCTGGCGCAGGCCGACCGCGATCCGTCGCGCCGCGTCGGGCAACGGCGCGTCGGGGAACAGCCTGTCGATCAATTCATCAAGAATGACGACGAGCGCACCCTGCCAGGCCGGATCGCGACGATGATCGTCCGCCGCGATCGGCGGCCGTCGTGCGTCGACGGCCTGCTCCACCAGGGACGATGCCACCGCGGGCGGCAGCGGTAAGGCAGCAGCAACCTCTTGTGCGCGGGCAAGCCGCGCCATGAAGCGCAGCCAATCCTCCATGGGATGGCCGGCCGCCAGGGACTCAAGCCGCGCGGCCGTATTGGCGAACCGCGTCACCGGATCGGGAAGGACCAGGGGATGAGGGGCGGCAACGCCGCCGACCGCCTGCCCCCTCCATTTGCCGCTCGGTGCGGCGCCGCCCTGCCTCATCGCCGGTCTCCCTTGAGGTCTGTCTGGGAGCTTGTCTGGGCGCCAGGCTTGGGACCTCTCGAATCACTTGCCGCCAGTTGGCGCAGCCATTTGCGGTGATGGCGCCAGGCCCAGCCCGGCGTGACGCGGCCGTGGGTCATGGCCTGCATCGAGCCCCTCACCCAGATCCCGGCATAGACATGGATGATCCAGACGATGATGGCGGCGATCGCCACGAAGCTATGGATCAGGGTGGCGATCCGCTGCTGCTCGATCGTCGTGTAGGCGGCGAAGTAGATTTCCCAGATCGCCAGGCCCGTCACGAACAGGACCGGCACGAAGAGGGTCATCGACCAGAAGACGAATTTCTGCCCGGCATTGAAGCGGGGCACCTCGGGCACCCCCTCTTCCTTGTTCACGATCACCCGGCCGATCGCACCCATCCAGGCGAGGTCGTCGCGCCGCCACTGGTTGTCGCGCCAGAACTGCACGATCAGCCCGGCATAGCTGACGGTCAGCACCACGCCGATCCAGGGATGGGCGGCGCGCGTCCATTGCCCGCCGCCGAACAGGCTCGACAGGAAGTAGAGCATGGG
>MKRV01000092.1 GCA_001897995.1 Alphaproteobacteria bacterium 65-37
GAGGAATCGATGGTGGCCAACACGACACCGGCAAAGGAGCCGTCGGGATGATTGAAGCGTCGCGAGGCGGTGATGATCCATTGTCCGCCCGATCGGCTTTTGACAGGCTTGCCGATCAGAAGCCCCTTGTCCGGCGACGCTCGGTGTTGCTTGAAGTAGTCGCGATCACTGTTGTTGAACGCCGCAATATTGACGGCCTCCGACGTTGCCAGCCAACGACCCGTCTCGTCGTAGACAAAAAGACCGCGGACTCGCCCCATCGTGCCTTTGCGAAGATCGATGTCGTTCTGAAGCTTTACGATGGCGTCATGGCCCAGGCCGTCCGCCTCCAGGCGGTGTACGAGGCCCAGGACCAGGCTGTCGGCCAGTTCGAAAGAGTCCTCGGCATGTTGGAGCAGCGATTGGGCGACATTGGCGACATCCACTTCAGCGGCTCGCAACGCCTCGTGTCGCAATCCCCATTCGCGCAGGGTGCTGAGGACAAGAATCGCCGTGCAGACCAGGACGACGAAGCCAGCGGCGAGATAGGCAAGTCGACGAAGGCTTGCATTGCGAAGGCCGATATTCATCCTGCGTATCCGCACGAATGAACGCTCCGATCGGCGCATCTGGATGGCGTCGCACCAAGATGTGCGGTCAGATCCATCGAAAATTCCCGGATGACAAGCATCGAGCTCTCTCAAGCCCGGCCAGCATAGGCCAACATCGACAGTGAACACATCCGAATAATTGAAGGGGTGGTTCAATTTTGTGCTTCCATTTGCCCTGCGCAGGAAGCGTGGGTGCTCTTGGTGAGAGCAGCAAAGCGCCCATTTTGACGGGGCGATTGTTGTTGGGGTGTTTGGGAAGATATTGTTGCTTACCAGGCGAAACTTCGGCCCTCTGGAAGGAGGCTTCGCCCTCGACTCCGGGAGCCCCAGGCCCGTCGTACTTGCGGGCTGAGCATGCCGCTGCGACCGAGCTATGGAGCCAGGGCCTCTTCCCGGTCGTGCCGGGGGGCCGTTACGTCAATCGGACTTGTCGCGAACTCTCGCGACCTTCCGGCTGCGCGCGGGCTTGTGCCCTGTCGATTCACCCAGCGTCAGATAGCGAACCGATGGGGGCTGGTAGCTGGTCTGGCGGCCTGCCATTGGCGCGGTGCCTGGTGGTCGCGGGAGGCCCGTACGCTCAGGATCGAGGCCCCCGCAGAGATCAGCAGCACCGCCCAGGTCTTGGGGCCGACATACGAGCCCGATGCCTGCCCGAGGATCACCCACACCGCCCAGCAGTAGAGAACGCTCGGCACGCCGAGCAGGCGCAGCCAGACGGAGATCGCGGCGATGATCACCACGCCGCCGATCAGGCCGAGATAGATCCAGTGCAGCCAGAAATAGTTGGTGAGGACGTCGCCGATACGGGGGATCTTCCAGGCGGCCTGGAAGGAGGGCGAGTTCATATAGACGTTCATCACGTTGTCGGTGATGAAGGTCTCTCCGGTCAGGCCGGAGCCCGCCAAGGGGTAATGGCGGAAGATGTCGAAGGCCACCAGCATCGGCCCGGTGAAGCGGTAGAAGAAGCTGGCATCCTCGCCGCGCGCCAGCTCGGCCAGCCGGTTGGCGAACAGGGTTTGCCCCACGACGATCGTGACGCCCAGCAGGATGACGGAAAGCGCGATCATGCCGGCCATCCGGACGGGCGAGCGGCGGCGCTGGCTGCCGGACAGCAGCACGAGATAGGGGATCGCCAACAGCAGCATCAGGACCAGCGTCGGCCCCGGCAGCACGACCATCGCGAGGCCGACCAGCCCGCAATAGACCGGAAGCTTCCAGCGCCACGGGCTGACCAGCAGCCAGACCGAGCAGTAGTAGGTATAGGCGAACGTCACCGCCGACGGTTCGGAGGTGAAGAGCTTCGGCCTGATGCGGCCATAGAGGAGCTGGTCGCGCAGATCGGCATCGTAGACGATGCCCGCGTCGTAGATCTTCTCGCGCACCTTGTCGCTGACGGCGCGCAGGCCTCCGTAGTTCTCGAGCAGGCAGCCGATGATGATGAAGAGGCAGAAGCCCAGCAGGATATTGGCGAACTGCCGGCGCCCCGCCCGTATGATGGTGAGGAAGAAACCGTAGCCGATCACCAGCGAGTAGGTGAACTGCACCAGGCCGGTAAAGCGCTTGCTGAGGTAATTGAGATCGGTTGCCAGGAATATCCAGGCCAGCGAAAGCGCGAGGACACCGAGCAGGCCGGCAATATGCTTGGGCTGCATGTCGTCGCGGCGACGCCACAGCATGATCAGCCCGGCGGCACCGGACGGTGCGCAGGTGAGCGGGATCTTCTCGGTGATCTGCAGCGCGACGCCGAGATAGAGGCCCGCCAGAAAGATCACGATCAATAGCAGATCGAACGCCGTGAGGCGTCGAGCCGGCGAGGCGTCGAAGTACGGCGCCGCTGCCGTCATGACTCGGTGATTGCCGTCAGGATCTGGCGGCCGCGGCTCGACCAGTCGAACTGGTTCTGGCAGACGGTAAAAGCCCGCTCCTGCAGGCGATTGAGCAGGGGAAGATCGTCGATCGCCTCGAGCACGCCGCGGGCCAGCGCTTCATGGTCGGGGAACAGCATGACGCTGTCGTTGTGGCGCAGCGGCACGCCGGCGAACGAGCCGCTGAGCGCGAACACCGGCATGCGGTTGAAGACGTACTCCAGGACCTTGAGCTTGAAGCCGCCGCCATTGCGTTCGGGCACGATCGCGATCCGCGCCTGATCGAGATAGGGATCGATCTCGGGGACGGTGCCGGTGAACTCGGTGGCGGTGGCGTTCGCCCGCAGCTGGGCCAGGAAGGTTTCGTCGGCACTGCCGACGGCCTGCAGCTCGGCTCGTGCCGCGGCGAACAGCGGGTCGGCGATCCCGACGAACTCCGCCAGGTTCATGCGCTTTGCGATCCAGTCGAAACTGCCGACGATGACGGCCCGTCGCGGCAGCTCGGCGGAAAGCCGCCGGTCCTCGATACGGCGACCGCAGTAGCCGGGTGTCAGGACGCCCATCGGCTTGTCGCAACGGCGACGGCGATAGAGCGACAGGTCCTCCGGGGTGATGGCAGTGACGAAATCGACGGCGTCGACCAGGTCGCGTTCGAGCCAGGAAACCTTGAGCGCGTCGAGGCGGACGGCCTGGCGTTTGAGGAACAGCGGCTGGCTCTTGGCGATCTGCGCGCGCACGCTTTCCTCATGGTTGTGCGAGACGTAGATCAGGCGCGGACGACCGGGGCGGCCCGCATAGTAGTCGAGCACCCGGGGCAGTGCCCAACCCACCGATATGCCGTCGAACACGATGCCGTCCCAGTCGCCGTGCAGCAGCAACTCATCGAGAGTCCGACGCATGCCGGCGGTGCGGCAGCGATGCGCGATATGCGGCAGGGGCGAGGTGAGGCTGGACCAGTGCGAATGGGGCTCGTCGTCGGGCAGCCACCAGACGACATGGTCCTCCCGCCAGCCATTGCCCTTGGCCGATTCGGCGCGACGCAGCCCCAGCACCTCGACTTCGCAGCCGGCCGATCGCATGGCGTCGATCAGCCCGCCCGAATAGATGAACTGGCCGTTGTGACGGGGCTCCGGATCCGCAAGGGTCAGCCACAGGCAACGCGGCGATCGCCCCAGCCGCCCCTCAAAAGGCATTGCGGCCGGTGAAACCGCCGAAGGCGGTGCGGAAGATGATCTTGAGGTCGAAGCCGATCGACCAATGCTCGATGTAGTAGAGGTCATGCTCGACACGTTTCCGTATTTGCTCGACGGTATCGGTTTCGCCCCGCCAGCCATTGACCTGAGCCCAGCCGGTGATGCCGGGCTTCACGCGATGACGGGCGTCGTAGTACTTGACCGCCTCTTGATAGAGGAGGGTGCCGGCCTTGGCGGCCGTCGCGTGCGGGCGCGGTCCGACGACCGACATGTCGCCGCGCAGCACGTTCAGGAATTGCGGAAGCTCGTCGAGGCTGGTGCGACGCAGGAAGGCACCGATGCGCGTGATGCGCGGATCGCCGCGTCGCGTCAGCTGCTCGGCGTTGGCATCGGCCTGATTGTGGAACATGGTGCGGAACTTCCACACCTCGATCAGGCGATTGTTGAAGCCGTAGCGCTTCTGGCGGAAGAACACCGGGCCCGGGCTGTCGATCTTGATCGCGATGGCGATCGCCAGCAGCAGCGGCGAGATCAACGTCACGATGGCGGCTGCGACCACGCGATCCTCGATGCTCTTGGCGATCCATCGCCAGTCGCGCAGCGGCCGGTCGATGGCATTGAGGAAGGTGTGGCCGCCGATATGGCTCACCGACACCGCACCGAGGCGCAGGCCGAACGTATCGGGGCAGAGCCGGACATCGACGGGAACGAGGTTGAGCTTGTTCAGCGTCTCGACCAGCTGGCGGTCGGCGCCGAGCGGCAGGGCGACGATCACCGTATCGATGCCCTGGCGACGAACGTCTTCAATCAGATCGTCGACGGTGCCCAGGATCTCGTGTCCCATGCAGCGGCGCGGCAGCCGCGCGGCCTCGTCGTCGTAGACGCCGACAACCCGAAGGTTGGCGTTCGCCTGCGAACCGGCCAGGTTGCGCAGCAGATGCTGGGCGATCGGCCCGGCGCCGACCACGGCGACCCTTTCTCCCAGCCGTCCCTCGCGGGTCCAGCGCCGCATCTGCTGGCGGAGCACGATACGGCCGGCGCTGAGCAGGACCACGCCGCCGGCGAACCACGTCGCCATCCAGGGGCCGTCCGCGGCGGTGATGGGATCGATGAAGGCTGCCGCCAGCACCAGGGCGCCGAGCGTGCTCAGCCAGCCCAGCAAGGCGCGCAGCAGCGCGCCATCGAGACGATCGAAAAGGGCAAAGCGATGCGCACCGGCAAGGTGCAGGAAATTCAGTCCCAGCACGGTGCCGAGCAGAACGACCAGGCCCTGCAGCCGCCAGTCGACGGTCGCACTGTGCCAATGCATCGTGGCGAGGCCGACGCCGAGAAGGCACGCGCCGTCGAACGTCGCCACGAGGCGCGTCACGATGGCTTCGGAGACCGTGCGCCCGCCGGCGCCGAGCATCGGCGTGGCGGCGGTATCGTCTTCCGGAAGGGACTGCGCCATCGGGATCGTGACCGATCCCGACTTCAAACGAGAATTCATCAGAGGCTCCGTGGGGGCGCGTCTCGACGACGATCAATCGGCGTTCAATGATGTACGGCGATTCTCTACGACCGCTCGCACAGATGTTGTGATCAAACTGGGACCGCTGGGGGCCCTTCTGCGATCAGGCGGCCAGCACTGCCGCAGCGAAGCGCTGTGGCGTTTGCGAGGCTGCGAATGCTTGCGCCGCATTCGGGTCGAAGAACGACGAAGGACCACGCTGTGCCATTTGTGTGATCGCGGTCGCGACGGCCGCGGGGTCCGACGAATCGACGGTGAGACCGAGGCGATGTTCTTGCGTCAGGCGGCCAACGAGCCCGTAAGCCTGCGCCAGGACCGGCTTGCCGGCGCGTGCCGCCCAGAGCAGCACACCGCTGGAGCCGACGAAGCGTTGATAGGGCGCCAGCACGACGTCGCTTCGCCGCACCAGACTTTCGAGTTCCGTCTGGTCGAGGCGGCGATCCTCGATGCGCAGTTGAAGGTGCGGCTGAACTGTTGCGAGGCGAGTGCAATGTTCGTTGAGGCGGTCGCGCAGGGCAGGATCGACGCGACCGGCCAGGACGACGTCGATCCTGGCGGCGACCGAAGGCGGAAGGCGCTCGAGCGCCTCGAGGACCACCGTCGGCCCTTTGCGCTCGGTCAGATAGCCGAAGAGCAGGAACGTGATCCGTCCGTTCGGCTTGAGACCGTTGTCGTTGTCGGCGGGCGCCGCCGCCGGAGGATGGGCCGGATCGGGCAGGTACTCGACCTTGCCCCCGTTGGCGTAGTGCCGGGCGGCATAGGCGGGGAAGAAGGGATCGAGCGCCAGCACCCGTGTGAGCGCGCGATTGCGCAGCATCATGCGGTAGAACAGGTGCTTGCGCAGATCGCGCAGCTGCTCGCCGCCCTGCGTGCGGTGCCCGTCGAAGCCTGCGTAGTGCACCGACGGCCGGAACAGGATACCGGACAGCGTCTTGCCGCCGCCGCCGCCCAGGCCCAAGGCCAGCGGCAGGGCGAGGAGGTCGAGCGACAGGAAGAAACCGGCGTCGGCACCGCTTTCACGCAGATGCCGTCGCATTGCCCACCAGCGCGCCAATGCGGCCAGCGACAGCCGCCGGTCGGTACACCAGCGCAGTTCCTTCGGGGAAAGCGGGCGGAGCTCGACACGGCCCATCACGTCGGCCGGCAAGGATCGGGCCAGGGCGTCGCAGAGGGTGCGCGGTGCGACCACCGAAACGGCAGGCCGGCTGCGATCGGCGGAGGCGAACTCGATCAGGTGCTGTAGCCATTCCTGCGAATGGCCTTCGGCATCCGGTTCGAAGACGAGCAGCCGGCGGACGGCGGTCTCAGCGCTGGAAAGAGAGGGCATCGAGGCGACTCATGAACGCGGCGAGCATGTGCGGGTTGGTGTCGCCCGCGATCTCGCGGCGGCCCTTGCCGCCGCGACAGACGACCGAGAGCCGGGCGCGAGCGTCATCAATTGAAGCTCGCGCGGCTCGCCTTCGCAGGCTCGTAGGAGGGCGCGAGGTAGCCGTACTGCCGGTACTGCTTGGTAACGACCCGCGACATCACGACACCGGCGATGCTGCCCTGCGCGTCGACGATCTGGCGGAGCGCCTCGAGGGCGTTCTCCTGCTTCGTATGACCCCAGCGCACGACGAAGACGACCTTCTCG
Source organism: Alphaproteobacteria bacterium 65-37 (assembly GCA_001897995.1). Taxonomy (GTDB): domain Bacteria; phylum Pseudomonadota; class Alphaproteobacteria; order Reyranellales; family Reyranellaceae; genus Reyranella. The sequence goes on from MKRV01000092.1 coordinate 6,792, forward strand.
ACAAGACGCGACAGCGCCAGGACGTCGGCCGTCACCAGGGTGGGCGGCGTGTCGAGCAGGACGAACTCATAATGCGAGGCCAGCGCATCGAGGAGCTGCCGCATGCGGTCCGAGCCCAGCAGATGCGCCTGGCGCGGATTCCACGGCCCGGCCGGCATGATGTCGAGGCCGGACAGGGCGTCGTGATGGATGACTTCGTCGAGGCTGGCCGGCTTTTCGGTCAGCAGGCTCGCCAGGCCGGCACGGTTGCCGCAATGGAAGATCTGATGCAGCCGCGGGCTGCGCCAATCGCAGTCGATCAGCAGCACGCGCTTGCCGTTGCTGGCCAGCAGGCGGCCGAGCGAGGACACCATCACCGACTTGCCTTCGGACGGCGTCGCCGAGCTGAACATGATGGTGCGCGGCGACTCGGCGGCCTCGGAAAGCTCGACGCCGATATGGAGGCGGCGCAACGCCTCGCTGTAGGCCGAGGTCGGCTGGCGCAGCACCTGCATCGCAGGCGGCGTGCGACCGGCGATCTGCGGCACCATGGCGATGACCGGAAGACCTGTCATGGCTTCGATCTGGTCGGCGCGGCGAAAGGTATGATCGCCGCTTTCGCGCATCAGGGCGATGGCGGCGCCGACCATCAGGCCGCCGACGATGCCCAGAACCGCAATCAGGCTCTTGGGCGGGTAGCTCGGCGCCTGGGCGGGCGCTGCCGCCGAGACCAGCTTGGCATTGGCCTCGAGGATGTTCTCGGTGCCCATCGTCTGCTTGGCGCGGACCAGCATCGCCTCGAGCAGGTTGCGGTTCACGGTGGCGTCGCGCTCGAGGGCCTCGAGCCCGATCGACTTGTCGTTCACCGTGCCCATCTGCTGCTTCAGGCGCTCGAAGTTCTTCGACAGCGCCTCGTAACGCGCCGTCGTCGTGCGGGCTTCGCGGGCGAGGCCATCGATGATCTTGGCGACTTCGGCCTGCACGCGCCCATTGATGGTGCCGACTTCGGCACGTGCATTGGCCATCGAGGGATGGCGCGACCCGAGCGTGGCCGACATCTCGGCCGCCCGACGTTCGGAGTCGGCGAGCTGCTGCTTCAGCGACGTGATCAGAGGCGAGCGCAGCACATCGGGAACGCTTTCGCCGCCGAGCCCGCCCTTGCGCATCTCCTGTGCCTCGGCGAGCCGTGCATCGGCCTCGGCCTTGGCGGTCTGCGCCGCGATCAGCTGGCTGTTGAGCTCGTTGAGCTGCTGGGCGGTGACGCTGCTGCCCGTGCTCTTGTAGAGATCGTTGCTCCGCCGATAGTCCTCGACGGCCTGATCGGATTTCTTGACCTGCTCGCGCAGTTCGGCGATCCGGCCCATGAGGTACTTGTCGACACGGTCCATCGACGCGATCTTCTCGCGGCGCTGATAGTCGAGATAGCGATCGGCGAGGGTATTGGCGAGATCGGCGGCCATCACCGGGTTCTGCGACTCGGCCTTGACGCTCAGCACGTGCGAGCGGCCGAGCGTCGAGACGTCGACGCGCGACAGCACGGTGTCGATCATTCGATTGTCTTTTTCCTCGGCGGTCGGCGCCGGGAGGGGCTTGGTCGGCGCCCCAAGGCCGAGCCAACCCTTGACCGGCTCGGGGACGAGCTCGGCGAGGTTGGCGAAATTGGTCAGGCGCGCCCAGGTCGAGGGGGTGCGCAGCGCCGGATTGAACTCGGGATCGTCGCGCAGCTTGAGTTGGTCGATCACCTGCAGCGCGATGGCGCGCGACTGCAGAACGAAGCCTTCGTTCTGCACGCGCTCGGCGTCCGGGCTGACATCAGCCAGCACCGATTCGACATTGAGCACGCGCGGCGCCGATACGCCGACCAGCACGCGCGCTTCAGAGACGTAGTACGACGGCATCTTCCAGGCCGCGAAGGTGGCGATGCCACCCAGCACGACCGTACAGGCCAGGATCAAGCCGCGATGCCGCCACAGCTTGCGCAGGGTTTCGCCCAGGCCGTCCGGCTCCGGCGCGGCCGGAAGTCGGAACGGCTGGGCCTCCGGCAGGTATCTCCCCGGAGGAGGTACGGCGCGCAGAGCCGGAGGCCGGCGCGGCAGACGGGAAGGAGTGCCGGAGATCTGGTCCATTAGAAATACCGTTCCCGAACCTCGAGCGTGTCGCCGGGTCGGATCATGGTTTCGGGCTTGGCGACGATGCGTACCATCTTGCCGTCCTGATCGAGACGCTTGATGTAGTACTGCGTGGTCCTGGCGCGATAGGTGTAACCACCGGCCATCGCCACCGCATTCAACGCCGTGATGTCGGTGATGTAGGGATAGTTGCCGGGCTTCTGCACTTCACCCAGCACGTAGAAGGGCCGGCGCGTGAGGACCTCGACGCTGACGCTGGGATTGCGCAGGTAGTCGGGGTCGAGCTTGCCGGCGATCGCTTGCTGCAGTTCGCGCGGCGTCATGCCGTTGGCATTGACGTTCCCGATCAGCGGGAAGGCCACCGACCCGCCGCCGTCGAGCACGAACTCGCCGGTCAGGTTGGGCTGGCCGAACACGGTGATGCGCGTGCGGTCGTTGGGGCCCAGACGATAGTCGTTGGGCACGGCGCTGAGACCGGAACCGCTGCGTGCGTTCGGTGCCAGGTTCAGGCCCTGCGTATCAGTGACGATCGGCGTGGGATCGCCCTCGCAAGCTGCGAGCAGGCCGACGGTACAGACCAGACTGCAGATGCGGAGCGAGGCGGCGGCGATATTTTTCGACATGGCTTCACCTCAGTCGAAGGTAGGAACCGCCGGAATAGGCGGTGCCTAAAAGTGATAGCGCTCGCGACAGCCGTGGGGTGTGACCAATCCGGGACATTCCCCCCGTTTGATCATCAGGCGCGGCCGTAACTATCAGACAGGCGCACGATGTCGTCCTCGCCGAGATAGTCACCCGACTGGACTTCGATCAGTTCCAAGGTGAGCTTGCCCGGGTTCTCGAGGCGATGTTCGGTGCCGACGGGAATGTAGACGGACTGGTTTTCGTGCAGCAGCTGGCGGTCCTCGCCGCACTGCACGATCGCCGTGCCTCGCACCACGACCCAGTGCTCGGCACGATGGTAGTGCTTCTGCAGGCTGAGCTTGGCGCCCGGCTTGACGGTGATGTGCTTCACCTGGAAGCGGTCGCCGGCATCGACGGTGCGATACTTGCCCCACGGCCGATGGCAGGTCGAATGCCTGAGCGGTTCCGATCGATTCTCGCGGCGCAGCCGTTCGACGATCCGCGAGACGGCGCCCGCCGAATCGGGGCCGGCGACCAGCACCGCATCGTCGGTCGCAACGACCGTGATGCCGTCCACGCCGACGGCCGCCAGAAGACGTCCTTCCGAGCGCAGGTAGGAGTTGCTGACGCCGTCCTGGATGACGTCGCCCTGGATGACATTGCCGTCGGTGTCGGCCGCCGCCACGCCGTGCAGCGAGGGCCACGAACCGACATCGTTCCAGGCCATGTCCACCGGAACCACCGCGGCATTCTCAGTGTGTTCCATCACGGCATGGTCGATCGAAAGCGACGGCGCCCGGCCGAACGCGTCGCGGTCGAGCTGCAGGCAACCCTCTTCGCTGCGCGCCGCGTCGAGTGCATCGCGGCTGGCTTCGAGCATTGCCGGATTGATGCTGGCGAGCTCGTCGAGATAGGCGCGGGCGCCCAACAGGAAGATGCCGCTGTTCCAGTAGAACGTGCCGCTGTCGACGAAGCGCCGGGCGGTGTCGTGGTCCGGCTTCTCGACGAAGCGCTCGACATCGAGGACGCCGTCCGTGCCTTCGAGCGCGGGGCCGGCCTGGATGTAGCCGTAACCGGTATCGGGTCGGCTGGGCTTGATGCCGAAGGTGACGAGGCGGCCGGCGCTGGCCGCGGCCATGCCCTGCATGACGGCGCGATGAAATTCCGGCAGCGAGGCGATGACGTGATCCGACGGCTGCACCAGCATCAGTGCATCGGGATCGTGCCGCAGCAACCAGAGCGCGGCGGTCGCAATGGCAGGTCCGGTGTTGCGTGCCAGCGGCTCGAGCAACAGTGCCTGCGGCTTGACGCCGATCTCCTCGAGCTGCTCGCCGACCAGAAAGCGATGCTCGGCATTGCAGACGACGAGTGGGGAGGCGAAACCGACATCGAGCAGGCCGCGCGTCACCGTATCCTGAAGAAGCGTGCGGTCGGAAACGAGCTTCAGAAGCTGCTTGGGATAGGCCGCGCGGGAGAGCGGCCAAAGACGCGTCCCCGAACCGCCGGACAGGATGACGGGATGGATCTGGGCCGAACCCTGATGGTGGAAACGGCCGAGGTCGGGAAGGGTGTCCATGGAACTCCGCAGCGAACCAGTCGCTTGCGGAACCTAGGCAGCGCCCCCTTCACCCTCCAGTGATCAAGCTGTGTCTCCCCGGGCCATCGTGTGGCTCATCCCTGATGGCCGCTACGTGGCAACACGATGACGATCGACAGGCCACCACCAATGCGATTGACGGCGCTCACCTGCCCGCCGAGCGCTTCGATGTTGCTGCGGACGATCCAGAGGCCGAGGCCCGAATGCTCCGTCGTCGCGTCGGCACCGATCCCGACCTCGGGGCGCGACGAGAAGTAGCGTTCGAAGACATGGTCGACCTTTCCGGGATCGATGCCGGGCCCCTGGTCGTCGACCTGGAGCTCCACCGTCTCGCTGTTTGCCGCCAGCGAGACGGTGATCGCCGATCCCTTGGGCGAGAAGCTGATGGCGTTCTCCAGCACGTTCTGCAGGACCACTTCGAGCATGCCATGGCCGGAGCGCACGACGGCATGCTCGTCGAGGTGGCGGATCAGTCGAATGTCGCGCGCCGCCAGGATCTCGCGGAAATGGCGGGCCGCGTCGGCGACGAGCGATGCCAGGTCGGTCGGCACGCGCGGCGCGTCGATCAGGTCGGCGGCGGCGGTGTCGTAGTGCTGCGCGGCGTTCACCAGCGCGAGCAGGCGGGCGAGGGAGGAATCGACGATCTCCAGGGCGCGCCGGGCGCGCTGGTCGGTGTCCGGGACGAGACGCCGGATGGGGCGCAGGGCCGACTGCACGGCGGCCAGCGGTGTCTTGAAGGAATGCGCATTGTCCTCGGCCGACTGCCGGATCTGGCGCGACACGCGGCGCAGCTCGTGCACCAGCTTGTCGAAGTCGCGCGCCACGCTCGACAGCTCGGGGACGACGTTCTGGCGCGTGAAGGCGGAATCGCCGATGCGGCCCTGGCTGATCTCGTTGGCCACGGTGCGGAAACGGCGCAGGCTGAGGCGAATGCTGACCGCGATCAGCAGGCCGAGCACCGCGACCACCAGGTAGATGGCGGCGGCGACGCGGATCTCACGCGTCTCCCAGTAGGGCCGGCCGATCGAGGTGTTGAGGAATTCCGATGTGACGTGAGTCGAGGTGAGGACCCAGCAATTGCCGCGCGCGCGGATGGGAATGATCGACGTCAGCAGCTCGACCGATCCGTCGGCCTGCCGGTAGCGGATCTCGTTGGAGGCGTCCCATTTGCAGGCCTCCGACAGGCGCTGCAGGATGCCGCGCTGGCGCAGCTCGTCGAGCTCGGCCGCCACGGCTTCGGGCCGGATGGGCGGCGCCGAGCCCACGAGATAGAACCGCCCGGTCGCCTTGTCGGCCGGCGGCTGGAACATGAGCTTGAGCACGGTGCCGTCGCTGCCGTACTTGGCGAGCTCGTAGTTCAGCGCCATCGGCGCGGTGGGATCGGCTTCCTTGAGGACCGGCGTCAGCGCCTCGGCGATCAGCGCCGAGCGGTCCTGGATGGCCCGCGTCACGAGAGCCCGCATCTGGCTGTCGGCGCTTTCGAACTGCCCGTAGAGCACGACGGGCAGTGCAAGAAAGATGCCGACCAGAACGATGAGCTTGAGGGTCAGCGAGGCGGCGAGCCGGCGAAGTGCCGGCCGCCATCCGCGCGTCGGGCTGCTGCTATTCCTTGCCCCAGCGGTAACCGAAGGACTGGTAATTATCGATCTCGCCGAAATCGGGATCGATGGCTCGGAACTTGTTTCTGATCCGCTTGATGCAGGAGCGGACGTTTGTTCGATAGCCATTCTCGCCGCTCCCCGCGATGAAGCCTACGTAGTGCATGCAATCGTAGACGGCGCGGTAAGTTACGTATGTGCCGATGCTCGACGCGAGCAGGTGCACGATCTTGAACTCGGTCAGCGTCAGGTTCACGTCGACGTCGTCCCAGTATGCACGACTGATCCCGGGCTTCAGCAACAGCCGGCCGCAATGGAAGTTGTCCTCGAACTCGAGTTCGACGGGCTTCTTGTGCGAATCGGCGATCAGCCGCAGCCTCTGTGCAAGAATCGGCACGCCGCGGGATTTGTCAACGAAATCGAGCGCGCCGCGGTCGAGGGCCTGCTTTTCGTAAACCGGCTGGGTGCGCCCGGTCAGGAAGACGACCGGCAGGAGAATGCCCATATGGCGCAGCTTGGGCAGCAGATCGATGCCTTCCATGCTGGGCATGCTCCAATCGAGCAAAATGATCTCGGCATCGATGCCGTTCGCGAAGGCGTCGAGCAGCTGCGTCCCGTCCGGGAAGGCGGTGACATCGAAGCCGTAGTCTCCAAGTTCGGCGGCCACGGCGTCACGGAAGTCATTGTCGTCTTCGGCGAAGGCGACGCGGATGCGCCTCTCGGCGTCACCCTCAGCGACGGGCTTGAACACGGGATTGGAGCTGGGCCACGCAGAGACGTCTTCCTTCATCTGTGTTGTCATCGCTCTTCACCTTGTACGCAAGGGTTGCAAACTGTTTGGTTTCGACATCCGGGTAGAGCTGGATGTCGATCGTGCATTTTCCGTCCCGGTACCGCCATTGCTTGCCGGGCGGATGCTCCTCCTCGCTTGTTGGGGACCCCAGCATTGCCCTGAGATCCCGTTCGCTCGTCCCGGTGGGAAGCACCACCGACCTGTCGGTCGTGTCGGCCGCCGCGCTCGGCTCCGCAGAGACTGCAGCCGCCGAAGCTTCGACCGGTGAGGCCGCGCTGCCGCCGCGCATGCTGGCAGCCGGCGCGGGTGCCGGCGGCGGCGATGGTGGTCTCGGCATGCTCGATGAATTGGTTTTGCGAACCTGCTGCGGCGGCGGCGTGGGATCGGCCAGCCGTGCGATGTCGTCGCGGGCAGAACGTAGCGCGTCGCATCCGGACAGGAACAGCAATCCGACTCCCACGGCTTGCGTCATTAGGCTCGCGATCCTCATTTTGATCCCAAAGACCCCACCACCAGCGGTTATTACCGCCGTATGGCGGGTTTACGGCATCATGCCCCACAGAGCCAGAAACGACACCGAAATCGTTCCGGTTGCACGTTCTGTACGAAGCTTGACAACTCGTCGCAGGACCGGCGGCGAACCCCTCCGCAGCGCAGCCCCCGCGTATGTTGCCTCCCTGTCGCCGCACGGCACAAGCATCGGATGGCGATGCGGCCGGCGACCACAGATTGGCCACTGAACCATTACACTTTCAGACTAATCCCAACACTTTCGGAGACCTGCCGAGCACGTCGCCTGCAGTGAGGCAAAGCGTGCAGCCGGCGGGCAATTCCCCCTTTAGGCCGCGGCCGCCCACCGCCGGTCGGTGCGCAATCCCTTGTCTTGCGGCACAAACAGCAGGTCGAGCTGGGTCGTGGCATCGTCGAGCGGCCTGCGGCGCAGCCCGACGATATCGGCAAGCACGAAGCCGTGGTCGCCGAGGAAACTCACCACATCGCGGACCTCGGCACCGCCCTTCACGGTGGCGATGGTGCTGGTTTCGATCACCAGTGCGTCGATCTCAGGCAGGCGGCCGGTCATGCCGGCCAATACCATCAGTTCGGCACCCTGCACGTCGATCTTGCAGAGGGCCGGCCCCTCGATCGGGCCGAAGAGCGTATCGAAGCGGCGCAACGGCACACGATCGATGCGACGGATGCGGCGTGGGCCGACCTCCTCGAGCAGGGTCGATTCCTGAATGTCGCCGCGGACTTCGAGCGCGGCCTCCCCGTCACGGTCGGCCAGCGCCACGGCGTGCAGCTCACAACGCAGTTGCTTCGCCAGTCGTTGCATGTAGGCGTAGGATTCCCGCGCCGGATCGACGAGATGGTAGAATGCGTTCGGGAACGCACGATAGAGCGGGAAGGTGCCGTACGCGACGCCGATGTCGAAGACGGTTTGCGGCTGAAAGCCGTGGTGCTGCAGCACGCGCATGCTACGCGACCAGGACGGCAGTCCGGAGAGTGCCGGCAGCGAGGAGACGAAGGGACGCAGCACGTCCTTGAAACGGGCCTTCATCGCCGCCCCAAACGGCGTTCCCTTCGAGTCCTTCGCGTCTGTCGACGTCAAGGTCATCTCCACATTACTCCGAAGCTTCGAGTGCGCGGAGATGCTAGCCATCCGATCAGCGATGGCGTGTGATCAATGAGTGTCGTCGGGCGGCGTGCGAACGCTCGCGATGACGCGTTATGTCAGCATCATTTCGGCTGCTCGTTGCGATGGCCCAGCACTTCTTCCGTATGCTGTCCGAGAGTCGGTGCCGGGCGCGCCGAGCGTGGCCGCGTGCGATCGAAGGAGATCGGCAAGCCGACGACACGCGGGCCGCCGTCGGGCAGTTGATGCACGAGATCGGCGGCCTGCAGCTGCTCGGTCGCCGCAAGTTCCGGGATGTCGTTCACCGGGCTGCAGGGCACGCCCACCTCTTCAAGGGCCGCCAGCCAGTGCGCGCGGCTCTTGGTGCGCATCACTGCCGCAATCAGCGGCACCAGCTCGGTGCGGTTGCGGACGCGCTGCGCACTGGTGGCGAAGCGCGGATCGGTCGCCCATTCGGGGTGCCCCAGCACCTTGGCGCAGCGCGCCCACAGGCGATCGTTGCCGGCGGCGAGGCAGACCGGATGATCGGTGGTGGCGAAGAGCTGATAGGGCACGATGGCACCCGATCCCGTGCCGTGCCGCTTGGTCGGCTGGCTGTCGGCGAGGTAGTTGTTGAGCTGTCCCTCGACCCAGTGCACCGCCGAATCGAACAGCGAGGTGTCAACCAGGCAGCCCTTGCCCGTGCGATCGCGCAACCGCAGCGCGGCGAGCGCGCCGATGGTGCAGAACATGCCGGTCGCCTTGTCGTTGATCGAGGCGCCGCAGAAGGTCGGCGGATCCTCCGGCCGCCCGGTGACGCTCATCATGGCGCCATAGGCCTGCAGCAGCGGATCGAAGCCGGGCTTCATGCGCATCGGGCCCTGATAGCCGAACGCCCAGATCGAGCAGTAGATCAGCCGCGGATGGCGCTTCAGCATCGCCTCGGGGCCGATCCCGATCTCGTCGACGACACCGGGCCGAAGATTCTGGATCAGGATGTCGGCCGTCTCGCAAAGCTTGTGCAGCGCCTCGATGTCGGCGGCGCGCTTGAGGTCGAGCACGACCGAGCGCTTGTTGCGGTTCTGGCTGTGGAAGTAGAGCGAGGTCACGCCGTCCGGTCCGAAGGGAGGGCCCCAGATACGCGCGTCGTCGCCGCCGTCGGGCTTCTCGATCTTGATGACGTCGGCTCCCATGTCGGCCATCAGCACGCCGGCCAGCGGGCCGGCCAGCGCCTGGCCTACTTCGATCACACGAACCCCTTCGAGCGGTAGTGTCACAGTCGTTCCTTCTCGGACATTGCCATTGCTGTCCGAGATTGCCTCGTCGCCGGCGCGATTGTCATTGCTTCAGGCGTTTCGATGCCGGCCTGCGAACGCCGGCCCTCGATCGCCCCTCCGCGCCGGATGTTCCGCGCAGGAAGTCAGGCCTGCGGTGCGATGGCTGCCAGCCAGATCACGACGGCCGTGGCGCCCGCATCGGCATGGCCCAGGGCGCGATCGCCGAGATAGGCCGCACGACCCACGCGGGGATGCATGCCCGCCGTGGCGGCCGTGCCCTCGCGGGCGGCCGCGACGGCCTGCGACCAGGCAGCCGTCGGGGGCGCGCCGGCATCGAGGGCTGTCCGGAACGCCGTCGCGGCCGGCACCAGAGCGTCGAGCATGGTGCGATCGCCCGGCCGTGCGCCGCCCAGTTC
>MKRV01000093.1 GCA_001897995.1 Alphaproteobacteria bacterium 65-37
CGCTTCGCAGGCCTGCTCGAAGATTTCGAGTCCGTAGCGTTCGACCAGCTCGACCATGCGTTCTGCGCCGATTCTCGCTGCCGCGACCTGGGCATCCATGTCGCCGACCACGAGATCCGAGGCGCGGATGTTGTCGCGCACGATCTGCCAGACGGCATCGTTGCGCACGCCGCGATCGTAGACCTTGATCGCCTTGAATTGCAGGCCCTCGGCATAGGCGTCGATCGCCTCGACGATGCCGCAGGACCCGGGTGAGAGCGCGCCGATGTCGAGATGGTGGGCGGTGGTCGCGGCGAAGGCGATCAGCCGTCCAGCGACGAAGACCGGAACGATGAAGGCCACGTCGGGTCCATGACTGGCCCCGGAATAGGCGTCGTTGTGCATGATGACGTCGCCCGGCCGGATCGTGTCGCCGCGCTCGGCGAGCAGCCGCTGCACGCCGCGGACATAGCCGGGGATCGGGCCTGATTGCAGCGGCGTCGACTGTGCCGATTCGGCAAGGCCGCGACCTTCGGCGTCGACAAGAGCGGCTCCGAAATCCTCCGATTCGCGGATGATCGAGGAGTAACTCATGCGCATCAGCTTGTAGCCCATTTCCACGGCGATATTCTCGAGGGCGCCCTGGATGACGCTGATCGTGATCGGGTCGATGCGGTCCGGTTTCGTCGAAGGCAGGCGGTGGGCGGCGGTGCTCATTGCGCGAGCTCCTTTCGGATGACGAGGTTGCCGGCGGCATCGGCTTCGAAGCCGTGTTGCGGGGGCACGACGGTGGTGGTGTCCATTTGAAGCACGATGGCCGGTCCAACGAGGCGCCGGCCGACCGGCAGGAGGTCCCGGCGGTAGAAGACGGTCGAGTAGTCGGCCAGCTTGCCGTCGACGCGGAAGGTACAAGTGCCGGTGCGCACCTGGGCCGCCTCGACGGAGCCTGTGCCCGCCGGTTCGGGCTTGGCGATCTTGGCGGCACTGGCTGCTCCGATCAGCCGCAAATTCACGATCTCGATCGCGGATTCGGCAAAGTGATGACCGTACTCGCGCTTGTGGATGTCGTGGAAAGCCGCGAAGGCAGTGGCCAGCGCCGCTTCGTCGAGCGGACCGTCGGGAAAGGGGACACGCAGCTCGTAGCCCTGTCCGACGTAGCGCAGGTCGCCGCGCCGCTCGAACGACACCTCGGCGAGATCGACTCCGTCGGCCGCGAAGCGGGCGGCAAGTTCGTCGGCCATGGCGACGAAGTCGGCGTTGATGCGCTCGAGATCGGCCGTGCCCGACACCTGGAAGGACGTTCGGATGGCGTCGTAGCGCAGGTCGCTGATCAGCAGACCGACCGCCGACGTGATTCCGGGATGAGGCGGCACGATCACTTCGGGGATGCCCAGCATGTCGGCGACCTCGGCGCCGTGCAGCGGTCCGGCGCCTCCGAAGGCAACCAGAGCGTACTGTCGCGGATCGATGCCCTTCTGGACCGTGCGCGACCGGATGGCGTTGGCCATGTTGGCATTGATCAGCGTGATCACGCCCTCGGCCGCCTCGCGTTCCGAGAGGCCGAGATCGCGCGCCAGTTCGCCGATCACGCGACGGGCCGCGACTTCGTCGAGCGACATGCCGCCGCCCAGGAAGTTGCCGCCGTCGAGACGACCCAGCACGACATTGGCATCGGTCACCGTGGGCCGCGTGCCGCCGCGACCGTAGGCGGCGGGGCCGGGCACGGCACCGGCGGAACGGGGGCCGACCTTGAAGGCGCCGGCCTGGTCGAGGTAGGCGATCGAGCCGCCGCCGGCGCCGATCGTATGCACGTCGATCATCGGCACCAGCACCGGAAAGCCCGCGATCCAGGTGTCGCGCGCCGTCGCCTCGCCGAAGCCGCCCCCGGTCACGATGCCGATATCGGCCGAGGTCCCGCCGACATCGAAGGTGATGAGGTTACGCTTCTCCGACAGGGCGCCGGCCCAGTCACCGCCGATGACGCCGGCCGCCGGCCCCGACAGGAGCGTGAGCACCGGCCGCTCGGCCACCATGGCCGGCGTTGCGACGCCACCGTTCGACGCCATGATGCGGAGATCGGCCTTGAAGCCCGAAGCCTCGATCTCCGATTCGAGGCGTGTCACGTAGTTGCGCACCTTGGGGCTGACGAAGGCATTCATCGCGGTGGTCGTGAAGCGCTCGAACTCCCGGAACTGAGGCGAGACCGAGGAGGAGGTCGTGACGAAGCATTCGGGATATTCCTCGCGCACGATCGCCATGGCGCGCGCTTCGTGAGCCGGATCGAGATAGGAGAAGAGGAAGCAGATGGCGATCGCGTGGACCCCGGCTTTCTTCAGTTCGCGTACGGCCTGACGAACACCTGCCTCGTCGAGCGGCTCGAGGACCTGGCCCTTGGGAGGAGCCAGCCGTTCGCGAACCGTCTTGCGATGCCGTCGTTTCACCAGCGGGCGGTCCTGCCAGGGGATGTCCTGCATGATGGAGTAATGCTGCGGCCGCTGGTGACGGCCGATATGCAGGATGTCGCGATAGCCGCCGGTCGTGATCATGCCGGTGACGGCACCGTCGTGTTCGAGGATGGCGTTGGTGGCGATGGTGGTGCCGTGGAACACGACGTCGATCGTCTCGCGTGGAATGCCGTACTTGTCGCAGAGCGCTTCGAGGCCTTGAACGACACCGCGTGACGGATCGTCCGGTGTCGTGGACACCTTGTGGACGGCGGTCCGTCCGGCCTCGGTATCGGCAAAGACCAGATCCGTGAAGGTGCCACCGACATCCACGCCGATCAGTCTCATTACTGTGCTCCCTGGTTCGAGTTCATTTCTGCCGCAAAGCGCGGGCTGTCGAAGCGACGACTGCAAGAGCTGCGCCAAGATTGACCCAGATCGCGTTCAATCCCCAGGCGATTTTGCGGCCCTGGCACAGGGCTTGCTTGCGCCACAGGCATGGCCAGGCCGCCCGATATAGAACTCGTCGCCCTCACCAAACGCTACGGCGAGACCGTCGCGGTCGATTCCATCGGACTGCGCATCCCGGCCGGTTCCTATTGCTGCCTGCTCGGGCCGTCGGGCTGCGGCAAGACCACGACCTTGCGCATGATCGCCGGCCACGAGGAGGCGAGCGAGGGCGACATCATCCTGGGCGCCGAGAACATCACCCTGCTGCCGCCGGCCGCCCGCGGCACAGCGATGATGTTCCAGAGCTACGCGCTGTTTCCTCATCTCGACTGCACCGACAACGTCGCCTTCAGCCTCAAGATGCGCGGCATCGACAAGGACACGCGCCGTGGCCGTGCCGTCGAGATGCTGAAGCGGGTGCACATGGACAGCTATGCCGCACGTCTGCCGGCCCAGCTTTCCGGAGGACAGCAGCAGAGGGTGGCGCTGGCGCGGGCCTTGATCACCGACCCGCAGGTCCTGCTGCTCGACGAGCCGCTCTCCGCGCTCGACCCCTTCCTGCGCATACGGATGCGCGAGGAACTGAAGGCGCTGCAAACGCGGCTGGGAATCAGCTTCATCCATGTCACGCACAGCCAGGACGAGGCGATGGCGCTGGCCGACCTCGTCGTGGTGATGAACGGCGGTCGGATCGAACAGGCTGCGCCGCCCCGCGAGGTGTTCAACAGGCCCGCCTCGGCTTTCGTGGCGAAATTCATCGGCGGCCACAACGTGCTGCCGGCAGCCGTCGCGCGTGCGACGGGCGATGGCGCCCTGGTCGCGATCCGCGCCGATCGCATGAACGTTCAGCCCGGCACGGCGGGCGACGCCGGAACGACGTCGCTGCAGGGAGTGGCGCGATCCGTCGAGTATCTGGGAACGACCGTGCAGATCGGCGTCGACGTTCCCGGTCTGGAGACGATGTCGGCGACGGTGCCGGAAGCGCGTTTCGACGTGGCTCCGGTCAGACCCGGCGAGCCCGTGACTCTGTCCTGGAAAGCCGAGGACGTGCATGCCCTCGGGGCGTAGGGAGGCGGCCCCGTGCCGTCGTTTCACAAAAAGAAGGAGAACGACATGGCTCGCAAGATGAAGAGTGGCATCGGTCGCCGCGGATTGCTCAAGGGAGCGGCAGGCGTTGCCGGTGCAGTGGTCGGAAGCGGTGCAGTGACCGGCTTCCCCGTGATCTGGGCGCAGAACAACAAGAACATCGTGCTGCGCCAGTTCGGGACGGGCGTGTCGAACATCAACGAGATCGCCGAGAAGTGCAAAGCCGATCTCGGCATCACCCTGCAGATGACGGCGCTGGACTCCGATGCCGTCGTTCAGCGGGCCGTCACGCAGCCTAACTCCTATGATGTCGCCGATATCGAATACTGGATGTGCAAGAAGGTCTTTCCCGCGAACACGCTGCAGGCGATGGACGTCAAGAAGATCAAGTATTTCGACAAGATCGTGCCGATCTTCACCTCGGGCAAGCTCAAACCCGACAGCGTCGTCGCCCAGGGCACGGCGCCCAACACGGTGAGCTTCGTCGAAGGGCCGGGCTCGACTAAGTTCACCAAGGGCCAGACCGGCTGGTTCACTATGATCCCGACGATCTACAATGCCGATACGCTGGGCATTCGGCCCGACCTGGTCGGCCGCAAGATCGAGAGCTGGAAGGATATCCTCGATCCCAAGTTCAAGGGCAAGACGTCGATCCTGAACATCCCGTCGATCGGCATCATGGATGCCGCGATGATTGCCGAGTCGGCCGGCATCATCAAATACGGCGACAAGGGCAACATGACCCGGGCGGAGATCGACAAGACCATCGACTTTCTGATCAAGACCAAGAAGGACGGCCAGTTCCGCGCCTTCTGGAAGACCTTCGACGAGTCGGTGAACCTGATGGCCTCGGGCGAGGTCGTGATCCAGTCCATGTGGTCGCCGGCGGTGACGGCGGTGCGCTCCAAGGGGATCGCCTGCACCTATCAGCCGCTGAAGGAAGGCTATCGTGCCTGGGGTGGCGGCCTGGCGCTCGCCAAGCATCTCTCGGGCGCCCAACTCGATGCCGCCTACGACTATATCAACTGGTACCTGTCCGGTTGGGTCGGCGCCTTCCTGAACCGCCAGGGCTATTACTCGGCGGTGCTGGAAACGGCCAAGGCAAACATGACGGAGGACGAGTGGGGCTACTGGATGGAAGGCAAGCCGGCCAAGGGCGACATCAAGAACCCGCAAGGCGTCGTCATGGAGAAGGCCGGCGCGGTGCGCGACGGCGGTTCCTTCTACGACCGCATGGGAGCGGTGGCGTGCTGGAACGCCGTCATGGATGAGGACCGCTACATGGTCCAGAAGTGGAATCAGTTCATCGCGGCCTGATCATATTTGCTTGAAGGAGAGGAGGGGCCGCGTCGTCGGCCTCTCCACCTTGTTATGAAGCGTGTTTCCGCCTGGATCACCTACCTGCAGGTCGCGCCGCTGGCGCTGATCTTCCTGCTGTTTCTGGTGGTGCCGATCGCCACGATCGTCGTGGTGAGCTTCTTCGATTACGACACGACACGGATCATCCCGGCCTTCCTGCTGCAGAACTACGAGGAGCTGCTGCTCTCGCCCGTCACCTGGCGGACCTATCTGCAGACGATCGAGTTCGCCGCGATCACCTGGTGCCTGACGCTCGGTATCGGCTTCGTCGTCGCCTACTTCCTCGCCTTCCATGTCCGCTCGGCGACCTGGCAGACCGTATTGTTCCTCGTCTGCACGATTCCGTTCTGGACCTCGAACGTCATCCGCATGATCTCGTGGATTCCCTTCCTCGGCCGCCATGGGCTCGCCAACACGACGCTGATCAAGCTCGGTCTGATCAAGGAGCCGCTGGAGTTCCTGCTGTTCTCGGACTTCGCGGTGGTGCTGGCCTATGTGCACCTCTACACGCTCTTCATGGTAGTGCCGATCTTCAATTCGATGATGCGCATCGACCGCAGCCTGCTCGAAGCGGCTCGCGACGCCGGTGCCTCCGGCTGGCAGACCCTCTGGAATGTCGTGGTGCCGCTCTGCAAGCCCGGCATTGCAATCGGCTCGATCTTCGTCGTCACCATTGTCATGGGCGACTTCGTCACGGTGCGATTGATGAGCGGCGGACAGAGCGCGTCGGTCGGCCTGATGATGATGAACGCCATGTCGCTCCTGCAGTATCCGGCCGCGGCGGCCAACGCCGTGATCCTGCTCCTGCTGGTCCTGTTCACTGTCGCGGCGATGATGCGGCTGGTCGATATTCGCAAGGAGCTCTGAGCGTGTACGGCAAGCGTGGTCCTGCCTTCTGGTGCCTGGCGGCCTTCTTCGCCCTGTTCGTGCTGTTCCTCTACGGCCCGACGCTGACCATCCTGGTGCTGTCCTTCCAGGGGCCGTCCGGGGGGCTCACCTTCCCCATGAACGGCGTCTCCGTGCATTGGTTCAGGAATCTGTTCGAGAAGCAGATGGTGGGGGATTTCGCCGGCGCCTTTCAGCGGTCGATGATCCTGGGAGGGGCGGTGATGCTGGTCACCGTGGTGGCGTCGTTCTCCGCCGGCCTGGCGTTTCGCACGCGTTTCCGCGGGTCGGGTATCCTGTTCTATCTCGCCATCGCCAGCCTGATCGTGCCGTCGATCCTGGTCAGCCTGGGCATCGGGCTTCTGTTCCGGGTGCTGGGCTGGGATCCTGCCTGGTACAGCTCGGCCTTCGGCGCGCATCTCACCTGGACCTTGCCTTTCGGCCTGCTGATCATGTTTGCCGTCTTCAACCGCTTCGATCGGCGTTATGAGGAAGCGGCGCGCGATCTCGGTGCCTCGCCGTGGCAGACGCTGCGGCACGTCGTGATTCCGATCCTTCTGCCGAGCCTGATCGGCGTCGGCCTGTTCGGCTTCACGCTCTCCTACGACGAGTTCTCGCGCAGTCTCTACACGTCCGGCTCGTTCAACACCCTGCCGCTGGAGATCTACGGCATGACCACCAATGTCACGACGCCCGTGCTCTATGCGCTGGGCACGGTGACGACCGCCGTCTCGTTCCTGGTGATCGGTGTGGCGCTCGCCTCGGTCGTCTGGCTGCGCCGGCGGCGCGAACGTCATGGCAGCGATGCCGGAAGGGCGGCGTGAGTATGGCGCGTCGGGCACGGGTGCTGCGGCTGCCTACCGCCGGCCCCCAGGACACGACGCCGCTCGCTGCGGCGATCGACAAAGGCGAGATCGATCCCGCGACGATCGTGGCCATCGTCGGCAAGACCGAGGGAAATGGCTGCGTCAACGATTTTACGCGCGGCTATGCAACCCTTGCCCTGAAGCTCCTGTTGGCCGAGCGGCTCGGCGTGAAGCTGGCCGAGATTGAGAGACGTGTCGCCATCGTCATGTCCGGCGGGACCGAGGGAGGGCTTTCACCGCATCTGCTGGTCTTCTGCCGGGAGGAGGTGGCAGAAGTGGCAGCGAACCCGCGACTGGCCATCGGTATCGGCCTGACACGGGCCTTTGCGCCGGAGGACATCGGCAGAGCGGCGCAGATCGAGGAAACCGCAACGGCCGTCACGCTGGCCATGAAGGACGCGGGCATCGTCTCTCCAGCCGATGTCCACTTCGTCCAAATCAAATGTCCGTTGCTGACCAAGGAGCGCATCGAGGCGGCGGCGCGGCGTGGTGCGACGGTCGCAACGGCCGATACCTATCATTCGATGGCACTCTCGCGTGGCGCGTCTGCGCTTGGTGTCGCCGTCGCTCTGGGGGAGATCGGCGACGTTGCGGAGACGGCCGTTTGCCGGGACTGGTCGCTCTATTCGAGTGTCGCCAGCACCTCTGCCGGCGTCGAACTGCTGCGCAACGAGATTGTGGTGCTGGGCAATGCATCGGGCTGGAGTGGTGATCTGGTGATTGGCCATGAAGTCATGGCCGATGCGATCGACGCCGCGGCTGCCCGGCGGGCACTGGCCGATGTCGGCGGCAAGCCGGTCGCCGTCCTTGCCAAGGCGGAGGCGGCACCTTCCGGCGAGATTCGCGGGCGCCGCCACACCATGCTGGACGACAGCGACATCCACTCGACCCGCCACGCTCGCGCCCTGGTCGGCGGCGTGCTGGCGGGCGTGATCGGTGACACGATGCTCTACGTGTCCGGCGGCGCAGAACACCAGGGGCCCACCGGGGGCGGTCCGATCGCGATTATCGGGCAGATACAGTAGAACGCCTACGGCTTCTGTCGCCGCGCATTGGCCGACAGGGTCGGCAGCCGAACAGCGAAACTAGTCCGCAATACGGACATTGGTGATTCTTGCGCGATCCTCCGAGAGCACCGAGCTTAGAGTGCGACCATGGAGGAGGTGACGGTGCGCTATCAATCCATTGAAGTGAGAAAGCTCACGCCGGCTATCGGTGCGGAGATCTTCGGGGTCGATCTGGGGAAGCCGCTGGGCAACCAGCAGTTTCAGGAAGTGCACGACGCACTGATGGAGAACCTCGTCATCTTCTTTCGCGACCAGCAGATGACGCATGAGCAGCACAAGGACTTCGGCCGACGCTTCGGCAAGCTGCACATCCACCCCTCGTCGACGAACGAGAATGCAGACCATCCCGAGATCCTGGTCATCAAGGCCGACGAGAACTCGAAATATGTCGCCGGCGAGGAATGGCACTCGGACGTCTCGTGCGACGCCGAGCCGCCGATGGGCAGTATCCTCTACATGAAGGAGCTGCCGCCCGACGGCGGCGGCAACACGCTGTTTGCCAGCATGTACCGGGCATGGGAGACGCTCTCGCCGGCCGTGCAGCGGCTCTGCGACGGCCTGACAGCTATTCACGACGGCGCGCAGGTCTATGGCGGTCGCTTTGGCCGCAAGCCCAAGGAAGGCACTTCCTTCCCGCGCAACGAGCATCCCGTGGTGAGAACGCATCCGGTGACGGGGCGCAAGGCACTCTACGTCAACCGCAACTTCACCACGCACATCGTCGGGCTCAAGAAGAACGAAAGCGACGCGATTCTGGAAATGCTCTACCGGCACTGCGAGGTCCCGGAATTCCAGTGCCGCTTCGCCTGGCAGCCGAACTCAGTGGCCTTCTGGGACAATCGCAGTGCCATGCACCATGCGATGTGGGACTACTTCCCGAACAAGCGGCTGGGCTATCGCGTCACCGTCGCGGGCGATAAGCCCTTCCACCGGGCCTGAGCCATGATCTCGCGTCGTTCCTTGATCGGCGCTGCCGCCTCGGCACCGCTGTTCGGATCGCGTCTTGCCGGCGCCGATACCTATCCCAGCAAGCCGATCCGGGTGATCCTGACGGGGCCGGTTGGCGGGCTGATCGACGTCTCGGGGCGCGCCATCGGCGACGCCATGCAGCACAATCTCGGCCAGCCCTGGATCATCGATCCGCGGCCCGGCGCCAACGGCATGATGGCCGGCCAGATCTTCCTGTCGTCGCCGGCCGACGGGTACACCCTGTTTCTCAGTGTCTCGGGCCACGTTGCGCTCAACTTCCTGATGAAGGCGCCCTACGACGCGATGAAGGACTTCCAGCCGATCGGCATGATCGGCGTCAGTACCGCACTGCTTTGCGTGCCGCCCAGCGTGCCCGCGAACAACGTCGCGGAATTCGTGGCGTATGCACGGGCCAATCCCGGCAAGCTCAACTATCTCAACTCGGCCAACGGTACCGGCGCGCATCTCCTGCCGGAGTTGATGAAGATCAAGTACAAGCTCGACATCACCTCGATTTCCTACAAGGGCTTGCCGCCTGGCGTGCAGGATCTGCTCGCAGGCCGGCTCGAACTCGGCATGGTGAGCACCACGATCGTCATCAATCACGTCAAGGCGGGCCGCTTGAAGGCGATCGGCGTCGTGGGGCCGAACCGTCTTCCCGAGTTGCCCGATGTCCCGACCATGGGCGAGCAAGGCGCGGGCGACGTCGAGGTGCGCTCGTCCCTGCCGCTCTACGGTCACAAGGACCTGCCGCAATCCATCGTGCAGCGCGTAAACCAGGCGTTGGTCGCCTCGCTCGGCGATGCCGAGACGCTGAAGCGCCTGAAGCAGGTCTATGTCGAGCCCTTGCCGTTCACGCCCGCGGAGACCGCGAAAGCGCTGAACGACGAGCACGTACGGCTCGGCAAGGTGATCGAGCAACTGGGCATCAAAGCCGACGGCGGGTCGTGACCCCGCCAGAAGATCGCCCGGGCCGGCAGGTCTTGGGCTAAGCTTGCTCGATGATAGGATCGGATCCGTATGCGGTGCTGGGCGTGCGCCGGCGCATCAATGCCGCCGGTGCGCTGACCCGGCTGGGCGGCGCCATCATGGCACCGGAAGTCGTCGAAGCGATGGGCGCGGCGTCGCGGGCTTCGGTCGATATCGGCGAGCTGCAGGACGCGGCCAGCCGGCGCATCGCCGAGGTGACTGGTGCCGAGGCTGGGATGGTGACGACGGGCGCAGCCGCCGCCCTCACTCTGGCCGCAGCCGCCGCAATCGCGCGCTGGGACGTGGCCAAGATGGCAGCCTTGCCGCATGCCGGGGCTTTCCCGCACGACATCCTGGTGCCGCGGACTCAGCGGACCGGCTACGCCCATGCGCTGGCGGCGTCGGGTGCGCGGCTGATCGATATCGGCCACAACGATCGCGGCACGGGCGCCGGGGTGCGCGGCCTCGAAGCCTGGGAAATCGAGACGGCGCTGTCGGAGTCGGTCGTCGCCGTCTTCTTCTCGGCCAATGCCGCAAGCCTCGCCGACCTGCCGACGGCCGTATCGGTCTGCAAGGCCGCCAGGATCCCGCTGATCGTCGACGCAGCCGCGCAACTGCCGCCGAAGGAGAATTTGCGCCGCTTCATCGCCCTGGGGGCCGATCTCGTCGCCTTCTCCGGCGGCAAGGCGCTGGGCGGGCCGCAAGCCTCCGGTATCCTGGCGGGACGGCGAGACCTCGTGGCGTCGGCCCTGTTGCAGCAACTCGACATGGACGTGGCCCCCGACACCTGGACGCCACCGCGGCTGATCGATCGCAGCAACCTGCGCGGCGTTCCCCACCACGGCGTCGGCCGCGGCTTCAAGGCCGGCAAGGAGGAGATCGTTGGTCTGCTCGCGGCCCTCGAACGGTTCGTGACGGCCGACGATGCTGCAGCCAACGCCGCTTTGCAGCGGCGGCTGGAGGCCATCGCGGGCGCGCTCAACGGTTTCAAGGTCACCCTGGTGCCGGCGTCGGTCACCGGCCGTGTGCCGGTGCTGGAGATCGCCGTCGGCGATGCCCTGGCGGCGAGCGCCCGCCTGCAGCGGGGCGATCCGCCCGTGCATCTCTCCGAACGTCATGCCGTACGGGGCGTCCTGACGCTCGATCCGCAGGCCCTGCTGCCCGAGCACGATGCGCCGCTGGTTGCGGCACTTC
>MKRV01000094.1 GCA_001897995.1 Alphaproteobacteria bacterium 65-37
TCACCCGGTATGGATCATACTTTCCCGATGGAGGGGGGAGGCGTGGGCCGCGCCTGAATGGGATGATAACCCAATTCGCGGCGCCGGCCCATCTTTCGTTCCCGGGATAGTTTGGGGGATAGTTTGGCGTCAGACGCTCCTAGTGCTTCTGCGGCGCGCTTGCCCCCAGGGCGGCGACGTCGAGCTCGACATCGATCGAGCCGGCCTTCTCGAAGACCAGGGTGGCCGGGATCTTGCCGTCCTTGGCGAAGGGGGCCTTCAGGTTCATGAACATGATGTGATAGCCGCCGGGCTTCAGCTCGACGGTGGCGCCGGGCGCGATCTCCACGCCTTTCTCGAGCTCGCGCATGCGCATCACGTTGCCGTCCATCTTCATCTCGTGAATCTCGACCGTGGTCGAGGCCGTGCTGCGCACCGCCGTCAGGCGATCGGAGGTCGTGCCCTTGTTGGTGATGGTGAGGAAGCCGCCACCGCTCTGCGCCGACGGCGGCGTAGCGCGTGTCCAGGGATTGCCGATCTCGAGCGTGCCGAGCTTGTAGTCGTGCGCGGCGGCGGGCAGGGCAAAAGTGGCGAGGGCGGCGGCGAGGAGCCAGCGGCGGAGGGCCATGATGTTGTTCCTTTCCTTGTCGTTCCGGGGGCAGAAAAGCGTGTCAGTGCGTGCGTTGCCGGTCCAGCCAGGCGCGGACCTCGCCGAGATCGGCGACGCCCGGCAGGGTCGTGACGGTGCCGTCGCGGTCGATCAGCAAGGTGCGCGGCAGTTCACCCGACCAGGCGGGGTCGATCTCGTAGCGCAGGCGTTCGTTGAAGCGGTCGGCGAAGCTCCAGCTCTCGAGCTTGTCGAGGCCGGAGCGCGACAGCATCTCCTCGACCCGCACCGGCGGTTGCGGCACCGGGTCGGCGGCCAACAGCACCAACCGAAGGTCGCTGCGCTCGCGTTGGAGGTCGGCCCAGTGCGGTAGCTCGGTGAGGCAGGGGGCGCAGGTGAGGCCCCAGAGATGGACCACTGTCGGCTGGCCGGCGTGACGGGCCTGCAGTTCGGCCCAGCTGCCGCGCGCGAAGGGCTGTGGCTCGACGGCTTCGGCGCGGCCGACAGCAAAGACCGTCAGCAGCAGCGCCAGAAGAGCGGACAGGCGCGCTATGGTCATGGAGGGCGTCCTCGACGACATCATCGATCCTCCAGCGGGATCAGGCGGTAGCCCTCGTTCTTGGTCAGCCAGGAGAGATAGGCATGGCCGTCATGGGCGACCAGCAGCGGATGATCCGAGGCGTCGGCCGTCTCCGCCACTGTCCGTGTATCGCTCCAGTGCCGGCCGCTGTCGCGGCTCAATTGCCAGTGCACCACCGACTTGTTGCCGTCGAACTCCTTCCACACGAGATGCAGTGCCTGGCCGTCCGACAGCAGATAGGGCCGCGCCGGCTGGCGGTTGGGCGAGGAGAGGGCCCGCGGCGCGCCGAACGGCACGTCGCCATTGTCGGCGCGGGCGTAGAACAGGCCCTTGCGCGAGGGCGCATCGGTGAACCAGGCGACGTGATAGGAACCGTCCGGCGCGATCGCGATCGACGGGCCGTGATGCGGGCAGGCCTCGATCTTCCAGTCGTCGGTGCTGACCCGGCGCAGCGGGCCGGGGGTTGCCGGATCCTTGAAGGTCACCACGGCATGGTCGCGCACCGAGCCCGGGAAGATGTTGCGGAAGACGACCGCTGGCCGGCCGGGGCCGGCGAAGGCGACGCCCAGCCGGCAGCATTCGCAAGTATTGTCGAGGGCGATCTCGGTCTTGCCGAAGGCGCCGTCGCCGTCTTCCCAGGCATAGGCCAGGGCCGCTCCGGGATAGGGCTTGCCGGTGGCCCGTGCCTTGGGGCCGTTGCGCTTGTCGAGCCAGGCGGCGAAGACGCGGCCCGACGACGGATCGACGGCCACCGTCTCGAAGCGCTGGCTGGTCGTGTCGGCGGTGATCGGCCGTGGCGGCGTGAAGCTCGCGCCCTTGTCGAGGGAGCGCGAGAAGAAGGCGCGGCCGTTGAAGTTCTTGTCCTGGAAGATCGCGAAGGTGACGATCAGCCCGCCCTTGGGATCGGCCGCGATGCGTACCCGCGCATCGGGGCCCCAGTCGAGATTCATCGGCTCGGGCGTCACGCTAACCGGCTCGGAGAACGTCTTGCCGAGGTCGGTCGACTTCTCGACGGTGATGCGGTCGGCTGTGGCGCGCGCCAGCCACAAGGTGCCGTCGGGCCCGAAGGCCGGCGTGGCGGTGAAGGCTTCGGGTGCGGCCCCCGGCTTGCCGTGCTGATGGTGCTGGGCGGTCGCGGCGCAGGCCATCAGCAGGACGACGAGGAAGGCAAGCAGCGAGGGCATTTTGGAGGGGCGCATCTCAGAACCTCACTCTCAGGCCGGCGGTGGCGGTAAGCGGCATGCCCAGGGCGGGAATGGCCGACGGGTTGACGGTCGTGCCCTCGAACGAGGTCACGGTATAGCCCGACGCCAGGTACTGCACATTGGTGAGATTCTGCACGCTGGCGTAGATGTCGACGTCCTTGATCGGCGAGTAGGTCAGACCGAGGTCGATCAGGGTGGCCCCCTCGTTGAGCTGGGTATGGCCGGTATCGTTCCAGTAGGACGGGAAGGACTTCAGCGAGGCGCTCAATACCAGCTCGGGGATCGGCCGCCATTCGGCACTGGCCGTCACCATCGTGGTCGGTACCTGGCCGAGCTGCACGCCGGTGCGGATCAGGGTCGGGTAGTTGGAACTGGTGAGGTAGGCCGTCGTGCTGACGAAGCTCGCCCCGAACTTCAGCTCCTTGGTCGGCTGCCAGCCGCCGATGATCTCGACACCGCGGAAGGTGGCGTTGCCGACATTCTGGTACTGCCGCACCGTGGTGAAGGCGGGGCTGAGTCCGGCCGCCGTGATGAACGGCGCGGCGCAGACGGCGTTTGCGTTGCAGACCGTGACGAAGTCGATGAAGTTATCGAGGTTGTTGTTGAAGAAGGTTCCCGACAGGTTGAACTCACGCCACTGGAAATCGAAGCCGATCTCCTGGCCGAAATTGGTCATGGGCTGCAGGTTGGGATTGATCGCCGTGTAGGACGTGCCGCTGGCGAAGCTGCGATACATCTGGTTCATGCCCGGCGCCGAGAAGTTCCGGTAGATCGCGCCGCGCAGCACCAGCTCGTCGGTGACGTAGTATTTGAGGCCGAGCCGCGGGTCGAAGCTCGCGGCATTGGCGTTGGCGACCGGGTTATTGGTGCCGGTGTTGACCGTCAACACGTTGGCATTCATCGCCTGCCAGAAATCGCCGCGCAGGCCGATCGTGACGTCGAGGGGAATACCGGGAACCTTGTAGGTGCCCTGGGCGAAGAGGCCCTGCAGGCGGTGCTCGCCGTTGGCCACGAAGCTGGTCGGCGCCGCCGTCGCGCTGGCATAGAGGTTGTTGTAGTCGGAGATCACGATGCGGCGGGCATCGACGCCGATCCGCACGTCGCGCAAAGCGCCGAAATTCGCCTCGTAGAACACCGAGCCACCCTGCTCGGAGTTGGGCGCGGTCTCGATCTGACTGACGAACTGGTTGGTGGCGCTGATGTTGTTCAGCGTATAGGCGCCGCTTGCCACGTTGATGGTGCCGAACGAGCCGCCGCCGGCCCAGGCATTGAAGTTCACCGAGGACCTGTCGTCGATCTTGTAGGAACCGCCCAGCAGCAGCCGGTAGGTCGACCAGTTGTTGTGGGCGTAGGTCCAGGTCAGGCCGTCTTCGTAGGTCTGGTTGAAATAGGCCTTGGCATAGAGCTTCAGGCTCTCGTTCGGCGTCAGGAAGGCGGAGAAGGCGACGTTGTCGGCCTTGGAGGCGGTGGGCACCAGATTGGCGTTGCGGTACTGCGCCGGCGTGGTGTTGTAACCCGCACTCTGCATGTGGTTGTAGGAGAGGCCGAGCTTGAGCTGATCGCTCGCGACCAGGGTGGTGGAGATGTCGGCGGACGAGGTGTTGAAGCTGCCGTAGCTGACATCGGCCGCGACGCCGGTCTTGGTCGGCTCACGGGTGACGATGTTGATGACGCCGCCCATCGCCATGTTGCCCCACAGACTGGTGGCGCCGCCGCCGCGGATCACCTCGATGCGGTCCACGGCGTTCTTCGGGATCGCGCTCCAGTTGATCGTCCTGAAGTAGGGATCGTTGATCGGCACGCCATCGACCATGACCAGGGTGTTGATCGTGGTGCTGGTCCCGAAGCCGCGGATGTTGACCGGCTGGGCGGTCGGGTGGAGCTGGCCGCTCGGGATGGTCGGCAGCCAGACGCCGGGGATGCGGTTCACGATCTGGTCGACGCCGGTCTCCGGCATGGCCTCGATCTGCTCGCGCGTCACCACGGTCGTGCTGACATCGAGCTTTTCGAGGTCGGACCCGCGGCCGGCGCTGACGGTGATCGGCGGCAGGTTGACGGTCGCGGACGCCGCCGGAGACGTCGGGGGCGACGCTGCGGGCGAGCCGGCGGGCAGCGCCCCCTGGGCTTTGACGGCCGCGGGTATCAGCCCGAGAGCTGCAAAGGCGGCGAACGTCGCCGCACGAACGGAAAACATGGAAACTCCCCACACATGACAAACGAACGCGACGCGCCAGGGCGCGTCGCGGCTTCAGCAGTCAGGTGAGGAAAGGAGGCGCGCGGGGTTGGCTCGGTCCGTCGCGGATGCCGACGGGAGACTGTGCCTCGACCGCGGCGACGAAGCGGATCGTCGTGACCACGGGATCGACGCGCACGAAGGCCGTGGACGGCTCGCCCAGCACGGGGGCATGGGCGAGGCCGAGGCAGCATTCGTGGTTCTGGGTGGTCGTCGGCGCGGGCGCGGACGAGCCGTCTTCTTCTCCCGTCTGGCCTGCAGAGGGCAGGCAGAAAGCGCCCCACATCTTGGCGGCGGCGAGCGGTCCGGCGTCGCGCAGCATGGCGGCATGCGCCAGCGGCTGCAGGAAGTTGAGCGTGATCGCAAACAGCGCCACGGCGAAGGCCGAGGCGCGCCAACCGGAGTCGGGGCGTTTGCGAAGCATGGCGAATTCTAGGCAGGGCAGGCGGTGCCTCACAAGGAGGCATTGTTCTTCATAGTGTCGCAGCGGATGCAATCATGAATCCTCCCCCGTTACAGCGGCTTGGTTACAAGCCGCGACGCGGGGGAGGTTCCCGCGTAATCGCGGGCGGAGGGGCTGTCGTAACTCGAAGAAAGTTTATGACCCCCATCGCCCGCGTAAGACGCTGGCACTTCCCCCGCAAAGACGGGGGAAGAAAGAATTTACGATTCAAAGCCGCAGCGCGGCCAGGCGGGTATCGCCGGTCTTGGCGGCATGAAGGGCGAGCAGCCACATCGCGCCGCCCTGGAAGCCATGCAGGGTGCGCCGGCCGTCGCGCAGGTCCATGACGAAGTCGCCGAACGGGACCTGATGGGTCACCAGCACCTCGCCGGCATCGAGCTTGGGCGCCGCCTGCCGGCGGGCATCGAGCGCCAGGAAGCAATGAACCCGGTTGGTGAAGCGCGGGGCGTT
>MKRV01000095.1 GCA_001897995.1 Alphaproteobacteria bacterium 65-37
GGATCGTACAGCGACCAGGTCGGCTGGCCTTCCGACAAGGGCCCCGGCGAGAGGGTGAGATCCTCGCGCAGCGGCGGCAGGAAGGCCGCCGTGCTCACGCCAGCAGCTGGCGGATATAGGCCAGCGGCTTGCGCAGCAGCCAGACCGCGAGCGGCCGGCGCGGCCCGAAGATCTTGGCCGTCCCTTTCAGGCCGAGCCGCAGATCGGCGACGTGCTGAAGGTCGGCGCGCGCGGTGTAGGCCAGCACGCCGCTCGGAGTCATCGTCGTGGCGTAGCTCACGAACACGATCTTGCCGTCGACCGGCTGGTCGGGCGTGAGGTTGCTGAAGAAGGTCACCTCGGCGCCCTCCTGCAGGCTGGTCGCCTCGGTCACCGGCAGCTCGATCTCGATCCGCGAGGAGGTCGGCGGCGAGACCTGCAGGATGCGCTCCCCGACCTCGACCGGCTTGCCGATCCATTCCGCCGGATCGTTGAACACGGCGATGCCGTCGGCCGGCGAGAGGATGTCACCGCGCGCGAGACGGGCCTGCCGATACTCGAAGTCGGCGCGGGCTTCGTCGAGCCTGGCGCGCAAGGTGGCAAGCTGCTCGCGGGCGCGCGGATCGGTGATGGCTTCCTGCGAAGCCTGGCGGAACTGCGCCGTCGCCGTCTCCAGCACCTTGGTGGCGACCTTGTACTCGGCCTCGAGCTGGCGCCGCTCCAGGCGCACGATCAATTGCCCGGCCTTGACCGGCGCATTGGGGGCGACCTCGATGGCGTCGACCACCCCGGCGAAGGGCGCGCGCACGAAGGCCGGCATCTCGGCCACCACCTCGGCCGGCGCAATCGCGCTCGACCGCACCGGCATCAGCCCGACCCCGACCAGCAGCAGGACGGCCGCGGCAATGGCGATCTGCTTGATCTTGCGGCGGCCGCCGACCTTGACCGGCGCCAGCTTCGCGCGCGCCAGTTCCCAGGCCTGGCCGTAGCTGCCGCACAGCACGTTCAGCAGCGGCAGCTCGGCGTCGGGCCACGCGGTGCGTCGACCGAGCATCAGGATCGCCACGGTCTGGCCGCGCACGCGGATCGGCCACCACAGAAGATGCGGCGCCAGCCAGGTCTTGGCGCCTTCATCGTCACCGCTCACCGCCTCGGGTCCGAGCTTCTGGACTTCGTCGCGTTTGCCGCTCGCGGCGATGCCGCGATAGAGCCGGTCGAGCAGCAGCACGTAGGGGGCACCGGGCTCCAGCCGTGCCGCGCCCGACAGGGCGACCACGCGCTCGGTCCGGGCGTCCCACAGCACGGCCTGGTCGTAGGGCACGGCGCGGATCGTCTCGTTGACGATGACGAACGGCAGCTCCTCGCGGATCGCATCGCGCGACCGTGCGGCGAGCTGCAGCACCTCCGTCATGCGCAACAGCTGCTGGTTCAGCCGGCCGATCTGCACGGGGGCCGAAACCGGCGCCGAGGCCGCAGCCTGGGGGGCGCCTGGTGGTGCACCCTTAGGTGCAGCCGGGGGCGCAGCTTGGGCTTGGCCCTGGCCAGGTACCGGCCGGGCCGGCTGAGGAACCGGACCCATCGGGATCTGCCTAGCGCGACGCGCTGGGGAACTGTGCCGTGCCGCTCATACCCGGCAGCAGGGACGCCGTGTCGCCTTCGATGCGGCCATAGATCTTGATCGTCTGGCTCGCGGCGTCGACCTTGCCGGAGACGCGTGTGATCTTGCCGTCATAGTCCTGCTGCGTCTCGCTGACACGCATGCGCATCGGCGCGCCGGGCCTCAGCCAGGCCAGCCACAGCGAGGGCACGATGAACTCGAGCTCGAGGTCGCGGTCGTCGACCACGTCGAGCAGCGGTGCACCGGCCTGCACGAACTGGTGGTTGCGCACGGACGTCGCTGCCACGCGGCCGCTGAACGGCGCCTTGACGATGCAGTTGTCGACCGCCGTCTGGGCCACCGCCACGTCGGCCGTGGCAACGCCGACATCGTTCTGCGCCGTGGCGAAGTCGGCCTTGGAATAGGCATTCAGCGCCTTCAGGGCCTGCTGTGTCTTGAGCAGTTCCTGGCGCTTCACCAGCTCGGCCTTGGCGCGGGCCAGCATGGCATCCTGCTGGGCGCAGATGAAGCGCACCAGCACGTCGCCTTCCTTGACGCTGTCGCCGTCGGCCGCGGGGAACTCGACCAGCTGGCCGGCCATCGGCGCGGCGATGACAGCCGTCGCCCGGGCGGTCACCTGGACGCCGACCTGTTGCGTGGCTGCGGCCGCGGACGCACCGTTGCCCGCGCCGTTCTGGCCGGCCGCACCGCTGGCCAGGGCCAGGCTGAGCGCGCCGAGGGCGGCGGCCGACAGCAGGGAACGTGTCTGGGTCATCATGATCAATCCGCCTTCGCGGTGTGCATCGGCTGAGCGGGCGCCACGGGAGCGGCGGGCGCTTCCGAGGTGGATGGCGCCGGCTCCGGCGCCGCGGCGGGGGTCGGCAGTTCGGGCAGCTGCCCGGCCTGCCAGCGGACGATTGCCTGCTCGACCTGGGCGGTCAGCGTCGGCAGGTCTTGCAGCTCCGCGCCGGCCGGCACGAGGTCCATGCCGGTGGCCGAGTAGATCGAGGCCAGCGCCGTCAGCACACGCACCTGGGAGCGGTCGCGGGCGATGCGCGTGGTCAGCACGGTCAGCTGGCGGCGGATGCGGTCGGCCTCCGACTGGGCACCGGCTTCCGACACGCTGTCGGCGACGCGGCCGATCTGCATGCCGACCTTGTCGACGTCCTTGGCCGTCTTGAAGGTGTCGAGCGAGTTGGCGTACTCGTTGATGGCAAGGTTGATCTGGCTCAGCACCGCCACGCTCAATGCAATGCGCCGCTCCTCCGAGAGATCCACCGCCTGCTTGGCCACCGCGATGGCGCGCGGCCCCTGGATCATGTTCATCAGGTTGAAGGTGGCGCGGATGCCGATCTCGCCCCAGACGTTGGTGTAGAGCAGGTTGTTGGAGTTGAAGTTGAAGCCGCCGATCATGCCGATGCCCGGCAGCATCTTCAGGATCTCCTTGTAGATGTCCTGCTGATCGATCTTCTTCTGGTAGGCCTCGATGCGCAGCTCCGGCCGCAGGGTCAGGCCGATATTCTCGAGCTGGTGGTTGTTCAGGCCGAACTGCGGCTCCATGCTCTCCGACAGCCCGCCGGAATAGATGATGTCGCCCCCCGCCGGGATGTTGATCAGGGTCGCGAGCTCGATGCGGGCGGCCGACAGCTCGCTGCGGATGCGCTCCAGCTCGCTCAGCACGATCACCATGTTCTGCTGGAAGTCGAGCAACGCCAGCGGCGCCTGAAGGTTCTGCGCGCTCACCGCCCGCGAGGCTTCGAGGATCTGCCGCGCCGTCTTCAGCATCGGCTCGATCCGCGGCAGCAGTTCGGACGCCGTCTTGGCACGCCAGTAGGCCGTCGCCGTGCTGCGCACGATGTTGTCGATCACCTTGCGGCGGCGTTCGACGGCGATCAGCACGCGATAGCCCTGCTGGCGGGCCTGGAAGAAGCTCAGGCCCACATCGAGGGCGTTCCAGGTCAGAGTCAGATCGGCCGTCCCGAAGCTCGGCTGCTGCGAGTACGAATAGGTCAGGCTCTGCTGCTGCGTGAAGACGTCGATGCTCTGCGCGGCGTTGTAGCTGGTACGGCCGTCATAGCCCGCGCCGGCGGCAAGTCTCGGCAGCATCTGCGCCAAAGCGAGATTGAGCTGCTTCTCCTGCATGTTGATCTCGGTCTTGGCGAGCTGACCGTCGTAGTTGTACTTCAACGACCGTGCGATCGCCTCGGACAGGCTGAGCGGCCCGTTGAGCGGCACGTAGGCCTGCTCGATCTTCTTGCGATCGCCCTGCGCGCGCACGACATTCTCTTCCAGAGTCATCGCGTCGGGCGTCAGGTTGCCGCAACCCGCGACCAGAAGGGCCGCGAACGAGGCGGCCACGGAAACAACAGCGCTTCTCATTCCCACATCTCCCCAAAACTTGAAGCGTGGCCGACCCCTGCGGCCACGCATGTCCTCGATCGTTTGCGAAAATCAGGCTGCCAGGGCGTCGAGCAGGGCGCGTGCCTTGGCGAGGCGGCCCGCCTGCGTCTGCTCGCGCAGCTGCGGCGAGAGGCCGAAACCCTGGATCGTCTCGCCGGTCGCCGGAGCGGCCCCCGGTGTCAGTTGCAGCTCGGCGCCGTCGCCCGTCGGCGGCGTGCCAGGCGGCGCCACTTCGGGCGGCGCCGGCGGCGGCGGCAGAGCGGCAGGCGCCTGCATGACGTCCTCGACGACCACCGCCGGACGCAGCAGGCCGAGGATGTCCCGCGGCTCGCGCAACACGACGATGTGCACGTCGGCGGTGGCCTGCCGGCCATGCCGGTCGGTCGCGACGACGCGCAGGTCGTACGAGCCCTCCGACCCTTCCGGCGGCGTGCCGGTGAAGGTGAGCATCGTTGGGTCGAAGAACAGCCAGGCCGGGATCGGCCCGCCGCTGATCGACGCCGCTTCGTAGCGCAGGTTCTGGCGCGGTGCCGTGCCGTAGAAGACGTCGGTCGAGACCGCCGCCGTGCCCGGCTGGTTGGCCAGCATGGTGCGATAGACGTTGGACCCCACCAGCCAGTCCGACGGCATGCCGCCGAGATCGCGCCGGTAGAAGCCGAGGTCGCCGTACTGATCCGACGGGTAGTCCGCCGGCAACAGCACGTTCGGCGTGACGCCGGTGATCACCGGCGGCAGCGGCGTGATGCTGGTGTTGAGCGGCACGACCGCGGCACTGAACGGCGAGGTGCCGCCATTGGTCGAGACGTCGACGCCGGCGGTGGCCGTCACCGGCCCGGCCGAGCTGTCGATCAGCCGTACCGTCAGAGCCCCCGGCGTGCCGGAGAAGTTGCTGTTCGGCACGAACACCAGTTGTGCCGTGGCCGGCAGGACGATCGCCGTCTTGTCGCCGAGCCCGCTCGGGATGCTGGTCCAGGTCGAGCCGCCGTCGAGCGAGTAGCGCCACTCACCCTGCGTCGGGTTGGCCTGGTTGCCGACGATCGCGATGCCGGCGAGTTCGTGCGCCGTCGATCCGCCCGGCACCGTGTCGCGGCTGTCGTCGAAGTTGGGCTTGAACAGATCCTTCACCGACGTGCCCGGCGGGTTGTTCGAGCCCTGCTTGACCGGCGGCAGGCTGGTCTCGCCCGCCGCGACCGGGGCATCGTTCACCGGCGGCGTCGTGGTGCCGATGGTGATGGTGCCGGTCGACCACTGGCCGGTGCCGCCAATGCCCGTGGCGATGTCGCCGGGACCGGTCGGCGGCAGGCCGCCGGTGCCGTCGGAGATGCGCGCCGTCAGGCTGCCCGGCGTGCCGTTCCAGTCGGGCTGCGGCACGAAGCGCACCGCCGCCGTCGCCGGAATGACGATCGCGTTGGTGTCGCCGAGGCCGGTGCGCGGGATGTCGACCCAGGTCGTGCCGCCGTCGGTCGTGTACTGCCAGGTGCCCTGGTCCGGCGTCGAGGTGTTGCCGACGATGGCGATGCCGGCAGCGGGCGTGCCCGTCGAGCCGCCCGGCACCGTGTCGATGCCGTCGTCGTACTTGACCGTGCCCTGGCCCAGCAGATCGGTGACCGGCGTGCCAGTCGGGCTCGGCGTGTCCTCGTTGCCCGGCGGTACCGTCGCGGTGCCACTGACGATCGGCGCGTCATTCACCGGCGGCGTCGTGGTGCCGATGGTGATGGTGCCGTCGGACCACTGGCTCGTGCCGCCCGGGGTGCCGATGTTCTGCTCGCCGGTCGGCGGCAGACCGCCGGTGCCGTCGGAGACGCGGGCGGTCAGCGTGCCCGGCGTGCCATTCCAGTTCGGCGTGGGCTCGAAACGCAGGGTCGCGTTGTTCGGCAAGACAATGGCGTTGTCGTTGCCAAGGCCGGTGTTCGGGATATTGACCCAGGTCGTGCCGCCGTCGGTCGAGTACTGCCACGTGCCCTGGTCGGGTGTCGCGGTGTTGCCGACGATGGCAATGCCGGTCGACGGTGTGCCGGTCGACCCGCTCGGCACCGTGTCGGTGCCGTCGGTGTAGTTGACCGTGCCCTGGCCCAGCAGCTCGGAGACCGAGGTGCCGGTCGGGCTCGGATTGTCCTCGCGGCTGGGCGGCACGGTTGCCGTGCCGCTCACGACGGGGGCGTCGTTCACAGCCGTGACCGTCGTCGTCAGCGGCACTTCATTGCGGCTGATCGCCGTGGTCTCGCCGTTCACCGACACATCGGACGAGAGCGAGAACGGCACCGGGTTGTTCGAGGTGTTCGAGCCGTCGATCAGGCGCACCGTCAGGCCACCCGGCGTGCCGTTCCACTGCGGCTCCGGCACGAAGCGCAGCGAGGCCGTCGACGGCAGGATCAGCGCCGTCGTGTCGCCCAGACCCGTCCGCGGGACATCGACCCAGGTCGTACCGTCCAAGGTGTACTGCCAGGTGCCCTGCGCCGGGGTCGAGTCGTTCTTCGTGATGGCGATGCCGGCCAAGCTGTTGGCCGACGAGCCGTCCGTGACCTGGTCGCGCGAGTCGTTGAAGCGCGG
>MKRV01000096.1 GCA_001897995.1 Alphaproteobacteria bacterium 65-37
CCGTCGGCCAGCGCCAGCTCGGCGCGCCGGGCGGCACCAGTGCGGCGCACCGCCAGCACGCGGGCCGGCAGGGCGGCCTGGGACTCGCCGGCAATGGCGAGATCGCGCGGGCGCACGAAAAGGACCGCCGGTCCGGTCAGCCGGCCCCGCGGCGTCGGCAGCTGATGCGGCCCGATCCAGAGCGACGTCGCCGCGGCCGTCACTGGCAGGCGGACGGCCTCGCCGACGAAGCCCGCCACGAAGGCAGTGCCCGGCCGGTCGAGGATCTCGTCTGGCGTGCCGACTTGCTCGATGGCGCCCTGGTTGAAGATCGCGACGCGATCGGCGAGCTCCAGCGCTTCTTCCTGGTCGTGGGTGACGAACAAGGTCGTGTGGCCGGTCCGATCGTGGATCTCGCGCAGCCAGCGGCGCAGGTCGCGCCGCACCTGGGCGTCGAGGGCACCGAACGGTTCGTCGAGCAGCAGCACGCGCGGCTCGACGGCCAGCGCGCGGGCCAGCGCCACCCTTTGCCGCTGGCCGCCCGAAAGCTGGGCCGGATAGCGCTTGCCGAGGCCCGCGAGCTGCACCAGCTCCAGCAGGTCGGTGACGCGGCGCTGGATCTCGGCCTTGGCCGGCCGCGTGGCGCGCGGCCGGACCTTGAGGCCGTAGGCGATGTTCTCCGCCACGTTGAGATGGCGGAACAGCGCGTAGTGCTGGAACACGAAGCCGACGCGGCGGTCGCGCACCGCCAGCGCCGTGGCGTCCTCGTTGTCGAACAGGATGCGGCCGGCCGTCGGCGTCTCCAGCCCGGCGACCAGCCGCAGGAAGGTCGTCTTGCCCGAGCCCGAGGGGCCGAGCAGGGCCATGAGTTCGCCGGGCTGCACCTCAAGGTCGAGGTCGCGCAGCGCCGCGGTGCTGTCGAACGACTTGGCAAGCCGCTCGGCCCGTATCGCGATGGCCACGTCCGATCGCTGGGTCTGGTCAGTGCCGGTGCGCGCGGGCGAGCTGGTCGCCGTATCGTCTTTCGAGGAAGGACTTTGCGACCAGGGTGACGAGGGCGAGTCCCGCCAGAAGCGAGGCGACGGCGAAAGCAGCGACGAAGTTGTACTCATTGTAGAGGATCTCCACGTGGAGAGGCATGGTGTTGGTCAGTCCCCGGATGTGGCCGGACACGACCGACACCGCGCCGAATTCGCCCATCGCGCGGGCATTGCAGAGCAGTACGCCGTAGAGCAGCGCCCAGCGCACGTTGGGCAGGGTGACGGTGAGGAAGGTGCGCAGGCCCGAAGCGCCCAGTGTCAGCGCCGCCTCCTCTTCCGCCGTGCCCTGTTCCTGCATCAGCGGGATCAGCTCGCGCGCGATGAAGGGGAAGGTGACGAAGATCGTGGCCAGTACGATGCCGGGCACGGCGAAGATGATCTTGAAGTCCCAGTCGTCGATCAGCGGGCCGAGCAGGCCCTTGGCGCCGAACAGCAGGACGAAGACCAGGCCCGACACGACCGGTGAGACCGAGAAGGGCAGGTCGATCAGGGTGACCAGCAGGCTCTTGCCGGGAAACTCGAACTTGGCGACGGCCCAGGCCGCCGAGATGCCGAACAGCAGGTTGAGCGGCACGGCGATCGCGGCGACCAGCAGGGTCAGGCCGATCGCGGCCTGGGTGTCCGGCTCGGTGAAAGCGGCGAGAAACAAGTCGACGCCTCGGCGCAGCGCCTCGGCAAAGACGGCGGCGAGCGGCAGCACGAGGAACAGCGCCAGGAAGCCGACCGCCAGCGCAATCAGCGTGCGGCGCACGGCGGGGCTTTCGGAGAGGGCGCCGTTACGCATGGCCGAAGCGCCGCCGGCTAAAGGACTGCAGGGCGTTGATGGCGAGCAGGGTCACGAAGGCGAGTGCCAGCATGATCGTCGCGATGGCGGCGGCGCCGGCATAGTCGAACTCTTCGAGGCGGGTCACGATCAGCAGCGGGGCGATCTCCGACACGAACGGCATGTTGCCGGCGATGAAGATCACCGAACCGTACTCGCCGACGGCGCGCGCGAAGGCCATCGCGACGCCGGTCAGCAGCGCCGGCGCCAGGGCGGGCAGCACGACGCGCAGCACGGTCTGGGCGCGGGTCGCGCCGAGCGTCGCCGAGGCCTCCTCGACGTCGCGGTCGAGATCCTGCAGCACCGGCTGCACGGTGCGCACGACGAAGGGCAGGCCGATGAAGATCAGCGCGACCAGGATGCCGAGCGGCGTGAAGGCGATCTTTATGTCGAAGGGGGCAAACAGGCTGCCGATCCAGCCGTTGGTGGCATAGAGCGCGGCGAGGGCGATGCCGGCCACAGCGGTGGGCAGGGCGAAGGGAAGATCGACGGCGGCGTCGAGCAGGCGCTTGCCGGGGAAGTCGTAGCGCACCAGCACCCAGGCCACGATCGTGCCGAATACGGCATTCACCAGCGCGGCGGCGGCCGAGATGAAGAAGCTCACTTCGAGTGCCGCCAGCACGCGCGGCGTCGTGGCAACCCGCCAGATGCCGTCAAGGCCGAGATCGGCGGCGCGCGCCACCAGCACGGCCAGCGGGATGAGCACGATCAGCGAGAGATAGGTGATGGCGAATCCGAAGGTGATGCCGAAGCCGGGCAGCGCGCTCGGCTTCGGAAAGCCCCGGGAGAGTCCCCGGAGGCGCCATCGGACGCCCGGGGGCGTCCCGCCGCGGAGGGCGGCGTCGCTCATCGCGTCGCGGCCTTGCCGGTCGGCTTGTAGATCTGGTCGAACACGCCGCCGTCGGCGAAGTGCTCGGTCTGCGCCTTGGTCCAGCCGCCGAACACCTGGTCGATGCTCACCAGCTGGATCTTGGGGAAGCGCGCGAGGTCGGCCGGATCGGCGGCCTCGGGCTTGCTCGGCCGATAGAAGTTGTGGGCGATGATCTTCTGTGCCGCCGGCGAATAGAGGAAGCCGAGATAGGCTTCGGCCACCTTGCGCGTGCCGCGCTTGTCGACGACGTGGTCGACCAGCGAGACCGGCGGTTCGGCCAGGATGGAGAAGGGTGGCACGACGATGTCGAACTTGTCGGCGCCGAATTCCTGCTGGATCAGGAACGCCTCGTTCTCCCAGGAGATGAAGACATCGCCGACGGCGCGCTGGGCGAAGGTCGTGGTGGCGCCGCGCGCGCCCGAATCGAGCACCGGCACGTTCTTGTAGATCGCTTCCACGAACTTGCGGGCGGCCGCCTGGTCTCCCCCCTCTTTGACGTTGCGTGTGCGGTCGAGCTCATAGGCCCAGGCGGCGAGATAGTTCCAGCGCGCGCCGCCCGAGGTCTTGGGGTTGGGCGTGACGACCGCGACGCCCTGCTTGGCAAGGTCCGGCCAGTCCTTGATACCCTTGGGGTTGCCCTTGCGCACCACGAACACGATCGTCGAGGTGTAGGGCGAAGAATTGTTCGGCAGGCGCTTCTGCCAGTCGGCCGGCAGGCGCTTGGACTCGCGGGCGATGGCGTCGATGTCCCCGGCCAACGCCAGGGTCACGACATCGGCCTCCAGGCCGTCGATCACCGAACGGGCCTGCTTGCCGGAGCCGCCGTGCGAGGTGCGGATCGTGACCTTCTGGCCGGTGCTGGCCTGCCATTCCTTGGCGAAGGCGTCGTTCAGGGCGCGGTAGAGCTCGCGTGTGGGATCGTAGGAAACGTTGGTGAGGACGACTTCCTGCGATGTTGTCTGCGCGCGCGCGGCTACGATCACCGTCATGAAGGCGACGGTAATGGCGGTGGCGGCGAGCAGGCTCTGGCGGATGGTCATGATGGTTCTGCTTTCTGTCGAAGAGAGGGGCGCCGGCGGACAAAGCTCCGCCGTCCGGCGATTGCGGCCGGTAACGGCTGCCCGAAACGCTGTTGACGAGGGTCGGCTCAGCGAGCCGTCAAATCATGCGGCAAATGCCGCACCGACAGGTCAGAACAAGAGGCTGGGACATCGCTGTCTCCGCGGACTTTCGATGCCATTGACATGCCCTTGTTGGCGCCAGGGGACAATGGTTGGGATTGCCAAAGTTGGCGCCCGCCGCAGCAGCGATCAGGTGCCGGCCGGCGCGCGACGGAAACTTCTTTTTCCCCTTGTCGCGCCGCGCAGGGCCGCTCGCCGCGCGCTGCCCTACGCCACCGGAAGATCGACCCTGAAGCGGCTGCCGCCGCCCTCGGCGGGAAGGCAGACGGCGTCGCCGCCGTGGCGCCGGGCGATATCGAGGACGAGGGCGAGGCCGAGGCCACTGCCGCGGCCGGTCTCGCTGCCGCCGGTCAGGCGATAGAAGGGCTCGAAGATGCGCCGGCGCTCGGACTCCGGGACGCCCGGTCCGCGGTCGGAGACTTCCAGCACGGCGCGGCCGGCGTCGCGGGTTACGCGCACGGTGATCGGCCCTTCGCCGCCATAGCGGTGCGCATTCTCGATGAGGTTGCGGATCAGCCGGCGCAACAGCAGCCGGTCGCCCGATACCGTCACCGGTTGCCCCTCCACTTCACCGTCCCCGAGGTCGTAGTGCGAGGCCTCCTCGGCGGCCAGCGCCAGGAGATCGACCGGCTCGCGCTGTTCGAGGGTCGGGATCGCCTCGAGCCGGCTCGCCAGCAGGATCTGCTCGATCAGCTGGTCGAGCTCGGCGACGTCGCGCTTCAGCGAATCGCGTGTCTTGGCATCGGCCTGCTCGCCGAGCAGCGAGGCCGCCACCGAGATGCGCGCAAGCGGCGTGCGCAGCTCGTGACTGGCATTGGCCAGCAGCAGGCGATGGGCGGCCACCAGCTCCTCGATGCGCTGGGCCGATCGGTTGAAGCTCGCGGCCAGGGCCGCGACCTCGTCGCGTCCCTCGACCTTGACCCGTGCCGAGAGATCGCCGCCGCCCAGCTGCTCGACGCCGGCCTTGAGCCGTTCGAGCCGGCGCCCCAGCCCGCGCACGACGGGATAGGCGGCGACCGCGACGGCGAGGGCGACAAGGCCGAGTGCCGCGGCGATCCAGAAGGCCGGGTTGGGGCGTTCGCGTACCTGCCGGGCGACCAGCCAGCGGCCGTCGGGCAACTCCAGGGTGAAGTTCGGGCCACCCGGGCCGCGTTGCCAGCCGGTGCGCGCCCGCTTGGGGTTGAAGCGTGGCGGCGGCTTGCCGGCCATGGCGATCATGTCGCCGTCGGGTTCGTAGAGGGCGATGTCGAAGCGCAGCTTGCGTTGCAATATTTCGATGGCGCGCTGCTGGTCCTGGCGCGGGGCATCCCGGTCAGGCAGCAGGGCGCCGGTCAGCTCGGCCGCGACATCGAGATACTGCGGCGTCCGGTTGTCGTCGTCGGCCAGCCGCCACAACAACACTGCCGCACCGACGAACACCGCCAGCACAACCAGGATGGTGACGTAGAACTGGAGGTAGAGACGGTTCATGGGGAGCGCCTCGACCTCGAATCATATGTCCTCTCCGCCGCGTTAGCGGGGGAGAGGAAGGGGCCCGTTGCGCAGCAACGGGTAGGTGAGGTGGTGTGGATTACGGAAATGGCGAGCGGGCTGAAAGGGCTTCGACCCACCTCACCTCCCCCACGCTTCGCATGGGGCCCCTTCCTCTCCCCCCACTTCGTGGGCGGAGAGGACGTATGAATGATGAGGAACTGCCGTCTCACCGGTCCTGGTCCTTGGCGAAGACATAACCGGTGCCGCGCAAGGTCAGGATGCGGCGGGGTTTCTTGGGGTCGTCCTCGATGGCGGCGCGGATGCGCGAGATGTGGACGTCGACGGAGCGGTCGAAGGCTTCGAGCTTCTCGCCTTTCAGGAGATCCATCAGCGCGTCGCGCGACAGCACGCGGCCGGCCCGTTCGGCCAGCGCAAGCAAGAGCGCGAACTGATAGGAGGTGATCGGCCGCTCCTCGCCGTCCAGTCGCACAATCCGCGCGCCGCGGTCGATCTCGAGACGGCCGAAGCGCATCACGTCGGCCGCTGCGGCGCCGGCGCCCTTGCGGCGCAGGATGGCGCGCAGGCGGGCTTGCAGCTCGCGCGGCTCGAAGGGCTTGGCGAGGTAGTCGTCGGCACCGAGTTCGAGACCGACCACGCGATCCATCGGCTCGCCGCGCGCCGTCAGCATCAGGATCGGCACGTCGCTCGACTGGCGCAGCCGGCGGCAGAAATCGAGGCCGTCGGCATCGGGCAGCATCAGGTCGAGGATCAGCGCGTCGAAGGCCTCGCGCTTCAGCATCATTTCGCCGTCACCGGCCGTACCGGCCACCGTGACGCGAAAGCCCGCCCCGCCGAGATAGTCCTGGACCATCCCGGCGAGACGGGCATCGTCGTCGATCATCAGGATGCGCGCCGCCATCGTTTCAGTATCGGGCCGGCGCGCCCCTGATGTCATCATCGGGCGTCAGCCCTTCTTGGGGCCGCGATGGTCACCCCAGTGACGCTCGCCCCAGGTCTTGAAGAAGGCCTGGCGCTGCTGCGCATTCAGCACGTTGCCGGCATCGACCAGCGCCTTGGTGAAGCGCTTGGAGCTGTCGTCGGCGATCTTCATCTGATCCTGGCGGATCTGCTCGATCTTGGCCGGATCGATCGTCGACGCTTCCATCGCCGCGCGCATCGCCTTGCGGTTCTCGACACGCTTGTCGTGCAGCGGCTTCATGTCGGTGAAGGCGGCCTGCAGGATGCCGATGATCTGCTTCTTCTGGTCCTGCGTGGCATCGGTGCCGTTCAGCGCCTTGTCGACGCGCTTCTCGATGCGCTCCTGGAACTTGGCTGGATCGAACATCCCGCCGTCGCCCTTGGCGAAGGCCGGAGCGCCGGCGGTCACGGCCAGGCTACCGGCGATAAGAGCGGCCATCACGGTCTTGAGGCTAAGGGTCGTCATATCTGTCTCCATCGGTTGCGGGATGTCCCCATTGGGCTTTCCCCTCGGGTTTTCCCCGTGCCACCGATATGGAGGGCGCTCGTATCGAGCGCGTGGCGCGGCGGTAAAGTTGTGTAAAGTCATCCATCATGACGATTCTCAGGACCGACCGACTGGCGTTGCGGCCTTTGCTGCCGGACGACGCCAAGGACTACGCTGCCATGCGTTTTCACCCCAAGGTGGCGAAATGGCTGCCACCGGCCTCAGCTGGCCCCCAGACCGCCGACCCCGAGACGGCGGCCCATGCGACGATCGACCGGTTCGCCGCTTCCTGGCAGGAACGGCGCTTGGCTCCGTGGGGCGTGTTTCTCGACAGCCGGCTGATCGGCCATGGCGGGCTGAACTATGTCCCTGAGTTCGACGCCGTCGAGGTGCTGTGGGCCCTGCATCCCGACGCCTGGGGCAAGGGATACGCCACGGAAGTCGCTGCGGCTGCGCTCGACTACGGCTTCGGCCCACTCGATCTCGCGTCGATTTTTGCCATCACCTTTGAGGACAATCTCGCTTCGCAGGCGGTGATGAAGCGCATCGGCCTCACTTATCGCAAGCGCGTCGACTACAAGGGCTTCGCTGATGTCGTGTGGTTCGACATCGACCGTGCTTCTTACGCCGAAAGAACCTCGATCGCGGCGCGGTGAAGGCTGGCGTCGCCGGCAGCCAGCACGGCCCCGTCGGACTGCATGCCGAGCGGGCCGCCCCGCCAGTCGGTGACGAAGCCGCCCGCGCCCTGGATCACCGGAATGAGCGCGGCATAGTCGTAGAGCTTGAGGCTGGCCTCGACGACCAGGTCGACATGGCCGAGCGCCAGCAGGCCGTAGGCGTAGCAGTCGCCGCCCCAGCGGAAGTTCTTCACTTGTTTGCGCAAGGTGCGATGCGGGCCGGCGAGCTTCTCGGGAAACATGCCGGGCGCCGTCGAATACATGTAGGCGTCGGCGATCCGGGGGCAGGCCCGCACGGAAATCGGCCGGCCGTTGAAAGTCGAACGCTCGCCTGCCACGCCCAGCCAGCGCTCGCGCAGGATCGGCTGGTCGATGATGCCCAGCACCGGCACGCCACGATGGAAGAGGGCGATCAGGGTGCCGAAGATCGGCAGGCCGGTGATGAAGGCCTTGGTGCCGTCGATGGGGTCGAGCACCCAGACATAGTCGGCGTCGGTGCGCACCGCGCCATGCTCCTCGCCGAACACGCCATGCTGAGGCACGCGGGCCGACAGCAACTCGCGCATGGCGGTCTCCGCCTCGCGATCGGCGATGGTGACGGGGCTCTGGTCGGACTTATCGTCGACGGTGACCGGTGTGCGGAAGTAGCGGCTCGCGATCGGCCGCGCGGCGTCGGCGAGATCGTGGGCGAGCGCGACCAGCTCGGCGGGAACCGACCCGGTCACATCGTGTCTCCTGTTACGGCAGCGGCTTGGGCGAGTCGGCCATCGTGCGCAGATAGGCGATCACGTCGGCGCGCTCCTGCTCCTTGGCCAGGCCGGCGAACGCCATCTTCGTGCCGCGCGCATAGGCGGTC
Organism: Alphaproteobacteria bacterium 65-37; assembly: GCA_001897995.1. Classification (GTDB taxonomy): domain Bacteria; phylum Pseudomonadota; class Alphaproteobacteria; order Reyranellales; family Reyranellaceae; genus Reyranella. The sequence goes on from MKRV01000096.1 coordinate 8,366, forward strand.
GGCTTGAAGATCATGTGATCGATGTCCTCGTAGGTCCAGTCGCCACCCTTGCCGGTGAGGGCTGAGGAGTAGCTGAAGCCTTCGTGGCTCGCCTTCTTGCGGTCGACGATGCCCCACAGGTTGGGGCCGACCTTGTTGGCGCCGCCCTTGTCGACCGTGTGGCAGGTGAAGCACTGCTTCTGGAAGATCGCCTTGCCGGCATCGACGTTGGCCGAGGCGAGCTTGGGGCCGATCGGCGGAATTTCGATCGCAGCGGGAGCGGCCGCCGTCTGGGTCGGTGCCTCGTCGGAGACGGCGAGCGCCGGCTTGTCCAGCTTGTGCGGATGCACCACCGCATTGGACACCTTGCCCACCACCATCGCGAAGAGGGCCGAGGCCAAAACGCAGCCCGCAACCGTATTGAAACTGGCCATAGTCAAATCCCGGAACGGCAAATTCTTCGGACGCTGCTGTAGCACGCCCGCGACGCCGCCAGTAGTATCCCATCGCTCCGGCTGGCTCGCGCGGCGGAACGTCGCAAGTCCCGGAAATTACGGGCTTTTTCGCCTATCGAGGAGCCTCAGAACGCGGGGAGAATTTCGGTAGATGGCCCGGAAGACAGCCAGGAAGACGGCGAAGGCGACGGTCAACAAGGGGAGCGGCAAGGCGGCTCCGAGCAACATCATTGCCTTCCAGGGCGAGCCGGGCGCGAACTCGGACATGGCCTGCCGCGCGGCCTTTCCCTACATGACGACCCTGCCCTGCCCGACCTTCGAGACCGCCATGGCGGCCGTCCAGGCCGGCAAGGCCGAGCTCGCCATGATCCCCGTCGAGAATTCGGTCGCCGGCCGCGTCGCCGATCTGCACAGCCTCTTGCCCCATACCAAGCTCAAGATCGTGGCCGAGCACTTCCAGCGGGTCGAGCATTGCCTGGTGGCGCTGCCCGGCGCCTCGCTGAAATCGATCAAGACGGTGAAGAGCCACGTCCAGGCGCTGTCCCAGTGCCGCAACTTCCTGAAGAAGCACCGTTTCCAGCCGCTGGTCCATGCCGACACGGCCGGCGCGGCGCGCGAGGTGGGCGAGATCGGCGATCCGACGGTAGGCGCTATCGCCTCGTCGCTGGCGGCGCGCATCTACGGCCTCAAGGTGCTGGCCAGGAATATCGAGGATGCCGACCACAACACCACGCGCATGCTGGTCTTCTCGCGCGAGGAGGCGCAGCCCGACTGGCGCACGGTGCAGTGCATGACGGCGTTCCTCTTCCGCGTGAAGAGCCAGCCAGCCGCGCTTTACAAGGCGCTGGGCGGCTTCGCGACCAACGGCGTCAACATCGTGAAGCTCGAAAGCTACCTTTCCGGAGCGCGTTTCGAGCAGGCGCAGTTCTACGCCGAGGTCGAGGGCCATCCCGCGCAGCGCAGCCTGCAGCTGGCGCTGGAGGAGCTGGGCTTCTTCTCCGCCGAGCTGAAGCTGCTGGGCACCTTCCCGACCAATCCCTTCCGGCGCAAAGGCTGGGACGCGCCGACGCGCCCCGGCACCTGATCCGCCGGCACCTGATCAAGATCGTGAGTCCTTAAGATATGCCGCAACAGCCTGTCCGCATCGCGCCGTCGATTCTCTCTGCCGATTTCGCCGCCCTCGGTCGCGAGATCGAGGCCATCACCGAAGCCGGCGCCGACTGGATCCATGTCGACGTGATGGACAATCACTTCGTGCCCAACCTCACGATCGGGCCGATGGTGGTGAAGGCGCTGCGCAAGCACAGCAAGCGGCCCTTCGACGTGCATCTGATGGTCACGCCGGTCGATCCCCTGGTGCCAGCCTTCGCCGAAGCCGGTGCCGACGTGATCTCTTTCCATCCCGAAGCGGGGCCGCACGTCCATCGCACGGTCCAGCTCATCAAGAGTCTTGGCAAGAAGGCGGGCGCCGTGCTGAACCCGGCGACGCCGCTGTCGGCCATCGAGCATGTGCTGGGCGATCTCGATCTCGTGCTGGTGATGAGCGTCAATCCGGGCTTCGGCGGCCAGGCCTTCATCGAAAGCCAGCTCGCCAAGATCGCCGCCCTGCGCCAGGCGATCGATGCGCTGGGCAAGCCGATCGATCTCGAGGTCGATGGCGGCGTGAACGCTGAGACGGCAAAGCGGTGCATCAAGGCCGGCGCCGACGTGCTGGTCGCCGGCACCGCGGTGTTCGGCGGCGGGCCGGAGAAATACGCGGCCAACATCAAGGCGCTGCGTTACTGAAGGGAAACGACATGACCGATCTGATCCTGCACCATTATCCGACCTCGCCCTTCTCGGAGAAGGTGCGGATCGCCTTCGGCCTCAAGCGGCTCGGATGGAAGTCGGTCACCATCCCCAACATCATGCCCAAGCCGGATCTGATGCCGCTGACCGGCGGTTATCGCAAGACGCCGGTGCTGCAGGTCGGGGCCGACATCTACTGCGACACCCAGCTCATCATGCTGGAGATCGAGAAGCACGCGCCGGCATCACCGCTGCTGCCGGCGGGCCGGGAAGGTGAGGCGCGGGCGCTCGCCATGTGGATCGACCGCAACATCTTCTGGGCTGCCGTCGGCGTCGTCATGGGCGGGATCGGCGACAAGCTGCCCGAAGCCTTCCAGAAGGATCGCAGCGAATTTTCCGGCCGCTCCTTCGATCCGGCGAAGCTCAAGGCGGCGGCGCCGGTCGCGCTCCAGCAGACCTATGCGCAGCTCGTGCTTGCCGAGGAGATGCTGAGGGACGGTCGCGCCTATCTGTTGGGCGCCGAGCCCACCCTGGCGGATTGCGCCCTCTATAATCCCGTGTGGTTCCTCAAGGAGCGCCTGGGCGGCGGCAAAGCCGTGGCGCCGCTCGATCGGTTGCCGCTCCTGGCGGCCTGGTCGGACCGCATGAAGGCGTTCGGCAATGGCACGCCGACGGAGATGACCGCCGCCGATGCGCTGGCCGTTGCGAAGTCGGCCACGGCCGCCGCCTGCAGCGTCGATCCCGCGGATCCCAGTGGATTGAAGGCCGGCCAGAAGATCGCCATCACGCCGGACGATACCGGCAAGGTTCCGGTGACGGGAACGCTGGTCGGACTGACGCCCGACCGTCTTTCGATCAGCCGCACGGATGAGCGTGCCGGCGAGATCGTCGTCCACTTCCCGCGCGCCGGCTTCATCGTCACGCCGGCTTAGCGCAGTTCTAGATCACCTCGACGCCGATCTCGCCGGCGAGGCGGCGCAGGCCGGCGACCGAGCGCGCCGTGGCGTCACGGGCATCCTGCGGGCAGTGCGTCTCGATGCTGGCGAGGATCTCGTCGGTGGAGGCTTTTTCTGTGGCGGCGAGCAGGCGCTCGAGTTCGTGGGCCCAGGGGATGTCGCCGTCGCCCAATGGCACGGTGCGGCCGGCCGAGGAGTCGCGGTCCTTGAGATGAATAAGGTCGACTCGCGGCGCCAGCGCGTCGATCTCGGCGTCGGTTGGCGGCTTGCCGGCGGCCCAGGCATTGCCGATGTCGACCAGGGGCCGGAGCGTCAACGGCAAGGGGTTGGGCGACACGGCCTCGGTCAGGCTGCCGAACAGCTCGGCGAGATCGGCGATGGTGGCGATGTTGCAGACCGGCTCGTTCTCGATCTCGACCGTGACGGAGTAGGTGCCGGCGAGGTCGATCAGCCGCTCGTAGCGGCCGAATAGGTCCTGCGGCTTGTAGCCGGGGTAGCGCAGATGGCTGAAGACGCGGATGCGGCTGGCACCCAGCACGACGGCGAGGTCGAAGGCATGGATCAGCGGGTCTTCGGCCGGGCAGTCCTTGGGATCGAAGGCGAAGTCGACCTTGCCGCCGCCGTCGGCGGCCTTGCCGGCGGCCGGCCATTTCAGCAGCGGCGAAACGAAGGTCGGCACCTGCAGCCCGGCCTTCTCGATGGTGCGGGCGATGGCGGTCGCTTCCTCCAGGCCCATGCTGAGCAGGTTGCGGCCATTCACCGTGCGCATATCGAGGCGGCGGACGTCGTGTTCCTGGCAGAAGGAGATCATGTCCTCGAGCGAGGGGCCGATTTCGTCGCCGATGACGGCGAGCGCGAGACGAGGGAGGGGCATGCGGGCTAACCTACTATGGAGCCGGCTGTTTAGCTAAAGTCGGCCGGATAAGCGACAAATGGCACGCGAGGAGCGAGGAAAGACGGCATGACCGACAATGCGATCTTCGTGGGCGAGAGCGATGCCGATCAGTATCTCCTGCTGAAGTATGCCAATCGCCATGGATTGATCGCGGGCGCCACGGGCACCGGCAAGACCGTGACCCTGCAGACCATCGCCGAGGGCTTCTCGGCCTTCGGCGTGCCGGTGTTCATGGCGGACGTGAAGGGCGACCTGTCCGGCGTCAGCCAGGCCGGCGGCACCAATCCCAAGGCAGTGGAGCGCGCGCAGCAGCTCAAGATCGAAGGCTATGCCGGCCATGCCTTCCCGACGATCTTCTGGGACCTGTTCGGCGAGAAGGGTCATCCCATCCGCACGACGGTGAGCGAAGTCGGGCCGGTCTTGATGGCGCGCCTGCTGCAGCTCAACGACACGCAGGAGGGCGTGCTCAACATCGTCTTCAAGGTCGCCGACGAGCAAGGGCTGTTGCTGCTCGACTTCAAGGACCTGCAGGCGATGCTGCAATGGGTCGCCGAGAATGCCTCGAGCCTCACCACCGAATTCGGCAACGTGAGCAAGCAGACGATCGGCACCATCCAGCGCGCCCTGCTGACCTTGGACCAGCAAGGCGGCGAGGGCTTCTTCGGCGAGCCGGCGCTGGCGCTCGCCGACATGATGCGCTGCGACCCTTCGGGTTACGGCGCGATCAACGTGCTGGCGGCGGACAGGCTGATGCAAAGCCCGCGGCTCTACGCCACCTTCCTGCTGTGGCTGCTGTCGGAGCTGTTCGAGACGCTTCCCGAGGTCGGCGACCTCGACAAGCCCAAATTCGTGTTCTTCTTCGACGAAGCGCATCTCTTGTTCGACGATGCGCCGAAGGCACTGCTCAGCCGCATCGAGCAGGTGGTGCGGCTGATCCGCTCCAAGGGCGTGGGTGTCTACTTCATCAGCCAGAATCCGCTCGACATTCCCGAGACGGTGCTGGGTCAGCTCGCCAACCGCGTGCAGCACGCGCTGCGCGCCTTCACCCCGAAGGACCAGAAGGCGGTCAAGGTGGCGGCCGAGACCTTCCGCCCCAACAAGAAGTTCGACGCGGCCACGACCATCACCGAGCTCGGTGTCGGCGAAGCCCTGGTCTCCTTCCTCGACGCCAAGGGCGTGCCGGAGCCGGTCGAGCGCTGCTTCATCGCCCCGCCACGCGGCCGCATCGGACCGGCGATCGACGCCGAACGCGCCGCGGTGATCGCGGCCAGTCCGCTGGCCGGCAAGTACGACAAGGTGGTCGATCGCACCTCGGCCTATGAAGTGCTGACCGGCCGCGTCTCGGCCGGCGCGCAAGGTACAAGTCCCGGCGAAGCGGCCCCGGCGCCCTCCACCCCGGCCAGCGGCGAGGCGCTGCGACGGCGTGGCCAATACGGCTCGGTGCCACCCACGGCGCCGGCCTCTTCCGGTCCGTGGGGGCCGCGGACGTCGAGCCCAACATCGACACAGGCGCCCGCACCGCCGCCGGCTGCCCCTCCCGCAGAACCGGCGTCGCCACGGCCAGAGCCACGCCTGAAGAAGGCGCAGACCGCGGATCCGGCGCCTGAGCCTGCGCCCAAGCCGCGCTCCACGGGAGGGCGGCAGCCGGATTCGATCGGCGTCACCATGGCCAAGGCGGCCGGCCGCAGCATCACCACCGTGGTCGCGCGCGAAGCGGCCAAGGCAGTGTTCGGCAAAGGCAAGGGCGCCAGCATCGGCGCCAGCGTCCTGCGCGGTGTTCTAGGGTCGATCCTGAAGTAGCCAACAAGGATCTCACTCCTCCCCATCAAATGGGGAGGAGGATGTCTGAACGCGAAACCCTACGCCTCCACCACCAGCGTGCCGTCCATCTCCTCGTGGCCGTCGCCGCAGAAGACGTCGCAGAAGAAGGAGATGCGGCCGGGCTTCTCAGGCGTGATTTCGACCCGTGTTTCCTGGCCGGGCACGATCTCGGTCCGGATGCCGAGCTGAGGCATCTTGAAGCCGTGGACGCGGTCCTCCGTGGTGAGGACCAGGACGACCGGCTGACCGGCTTTCAGCCGGACCTCGGCGGGGGTGAAGGCGAACTTCTTGGCCGAGATCCGGATCTCGTTGGTGCTCGCGCGGGCGAGCCCGACGGCGCCGACCGCGATCGTGGCCGCGGTCAGCAGAAGGATGCGGCGTTGCAAGGGCTGCATGGGATCACACACCCGCCATGTCGATTTCGGTGAGCTTGGGGGCGGGCGTCGAGGCCATCGAGACGTCGCGCACACCCAGTCCCTGGCCGGGATGGGCGGGATCCCACGGCACGGGGGCACGCTTGGGCTGCGAGCCGGCTACCGGCTGGGGGAAGATCAGCGACTTCGCCGCATGATGGGCGATATGGCCCGTCATGTGGTGATGCTCCTGGTGGATATGGCCGTAGAACACCACCACGTTCTGGAACGGCATCAGGAGCTCGATCGCCTTGGCGCCGTCGGTCGTCGTCCAGTCCCAGTCGGGCGCCAGATCGAACAATGGCCGGTGGGTCAGCACGACGATGCGATCGTCGGCCTTGCGCTGCTTGAGGTCGGCCGCCAGCCAGGCGAGCTGCTCGTCGCCGAGCTTCGCGGCCGGGTCGGAGACGTTGTCGAGGGCGATGAAGTGCACGCCCTTGTGGTCGAAGGTGTAGTGGGGGGCGCCGAAGAACTCCTTGTAGACCGCGCCGTTGTCGAGCGACGCATCGTGTTCACCCGGCATGAAGCGCACATCCTTCACGTGCAGGGCCGAGACGATCTCACGGAACTTCTTCATGCGGGCCCGGCGCTCGGCGGCATCCTCGGTCGTGTGGGTGAGGTCGCCGGTGAAGACGATGAAGTCCGGCTGCTGGGCGAGGCCGTTCACCTTGGCCACCGCCTTCTCGAGCGTATGGGCAGCATCGGGATTGGCCGACCCCTTGTAGCCCCAGTGGCTGTCGGAGAACTGGATGAAGTGGAAGTCGGGCGCCTGGGCGAGGCTCGGCCGTCCCGGGAAGAGCCCCGAGGCGAAGACGACGCCGGCCAGGCCGGACAGCTTCAGGAATTCGCGACGATCGTGCAGCAGCATGGAAACCTCCCGGCCCGGTCCGGTCATGTGGTGGGCCATGTCAGGAGTTACCGGTCGCCGGCGCGGTCTATTCCGGCGGGAATAAAATCGACGGCCCGCCGGTATTGATGTCCTATGGGTCGCATGTCGGAGGCGCCGAAGCCTGACGGCCAGGCCGTCGAGCGATTTCGTATCGTCATGCTGCCGCATCTCGATGCCGCCTACGGCTTTGCGCGCTGGCTGACGCGCGATCCGATCGAGGCTCAGGATGTGGCGCAGGAGGCGATGCTCCGTGCGCTGCGCTATTTCCACGCCTTTCGCGGCGAGGAGGCGCGGCCCTGGCTGCTGCGCATCGTGCGCAACACCTGGACCGACATGCGCACGCGGCGGTCGCTGGAGAAGGTACCGCTCGACGAAGCGGACGACGTCGTCGAGCCGGGCCCCGATCCGGAACAGAGCGCGCTGGCCGGCGATCGGCGGCGCGAGATCGCGCGGGCGCTGGCGGCCCTGCCTGAGGAGGTGCGCGAGGTGCTGGTGCTGCGCGAGATCGAGGAGCTTTCCTACAAGCAGATCGCTGCCGTCCTCGACCAGCCGATCGGCACCGTCATGTCGCGCCTGTCGCGCGCGAGAGAGAAGCTGGCCGTCGCGCTCGGCGGCCGGTTGGGAAAGGAGTGACCATGGATTGCCCGACCTGCGAGGCGATGGTCGAGCCCTATCTGGACGGCGAGCTGCCGGCCGGCGAGAGCGTGCGCTTCGAAGCCGCCCTCGAGGCCTGTCCCGACTGCCGCGGCAAGCTCGACCGCCTGCGGGGCCTGCGCAGCCTGATCCGCGAACTACCGGCCGAACGCGCCCCCGACCTGATGCGCGCGCGCCTGGAGCGCGAGCTGCGGGCCGCGATCCCAGCAGCGGCGCCACTGGTCGAGTCGGCCCCGAGCCCGACGCCTGGATCCGCGGCTACACCGTCTCCGCGTCTCTGGTCGCGCCGGTCGGCGATGGCGGCGAGCCTGCTGGTGGCACTGGGCGCCGGCTGGGTCGGCGGCCGCTACACGGGCCAGGACGGCAGCCGTGAGACCGACGAGCTGCTGGCGGGTTATCTCCGCGTCGGCCTGGGAGATCGGCCGGTCGATGTCGCCTCGTCGGACCAACACACGGTCAAACCCTGGTTCGCCGGCCGCATCGACTATGCGCCGCCGGTCTACGACCTCACCTCGGCGGGATTTCCGTTGCTGGGCGGCCGGCTCGACGTGCTGGAGGGCCGCCGGATCGCCGTCCTGGTCTATCGCCGCAACCAGCACCGCCTGGCGCTGTCGCTGTGGCCGGCCACGGCGTCGGGCGATACGGCGCCTGTGGTCAGCGAGCAGGATGGGTTTGCGATCGCCCGCTGGCGCCACGCCGGTTTCGAGCTGCGCGCCATCGGCGACATCGCGCCCAAGGACATGAGCGTCTTCGCAGCCTCCATCGACAAGGCGATGGAGGCTGGAAAGTGACCTACACCAGCCGGTCGAGTTCCTTGACGATGGCGTCGCCCATTTCCTGGGTGCCGACCTTCTTCACGCCGTCGGTCTTGCCGACCATCAGGTCGCCGGTGCGATAGCCCGCCGCCAGCACGTTCTCGACCGCCTTCTCGACCAGGTCCGCATCCTTGTCGAGGTCGAAGGAGTAACGCAGCATCATGGCGTAGGAGAGCGCCTGGGCGATCGGATTGGCGAGACCCTTGCCCGCGATGTCGGGGGCGCTGCCGTGGATCGGCTCGTACATCGCCTTGCGCCGGCCGGTCGCGTCGGCGGCGCCGAGCGACGCCGAGGGCAGCATGCCGAGCGAGCCGGTCAGCATCGAGGCCTCGTCCGACAGGATGTCGCCGAACAGGTTGTCGGTCACGATCACGTCGAACTGGTTGGGTGCGCGCAGGAGCTGCATGGCGAGCGCGTCGGCATACATGTGGCTGAGCTCGACGTCGGCGTACTTCTCCTTGTGGAGCTTGGTCGCCTCTTCGCGCCACAGCACGCCGCTGTGCATGACGTTGGCCTTCTCCGACGAGCAGACCTTGTTGCGGCGCTTGCGCGCCAGCTCGAAGGCGACGGCGCAGACACGGCGGATCTCGCTCGAATTGTAGCGCTGCGTGTCGAAGGCCTCGAAGTCGCCGTTGGCGAGCTTGGTGCGGCCGCGCGGCTCGCCGAAATAGACGCCGCCGGTCAGCTCGCGGATGATCATGATGTCGAGACCTTTGACGATCTCGGGCTTCAGCGAGCTCGCATCGACCAGCGGGTCGAACACCTTGGCCGGGCGCAGGTTGGCGAAGAGGTCCATCTCCTTGCGCAGGCGCAGCAGGCCGCGCTCGGGCTTCTTGTCGAACTCGACATTGTCCCACTTCGGGCCGCCGACCGAGCCGAACAGCACGGCGTCGGCTTCGAGGGCGGTCTTCATGGCGTCGTCGGTGAGCGGCACGCCGTGCTTGTCCAGCGCAGCGCCGCCGACCAGGTCTTCCTTGATGTCGAAACCAACCGCGCGCTTCTTGCCCATCCAGGCGATGATCTTGCGGATTTCGTTCATCACCTCGGGGCCGATGCCGTCACCGGGCAGCACGAGCAGATTGCGATTCGACGCCATTGCCTTGCTTCTCTTTTCTGTTCTGTCGGTCGTGGGAGGAAGGGCGCGCCTGCGGTCAGGCGGCGCCGTACAGCCAGGGCTGGCTCTCGCGCTGACGCTGCTCGAAGTCGTCGATCTCCGACTTCTTCTCCATCGTGAGCCCGATATCGTCGAGGCCGTTCAGCAGGCAATGCTTGCGGAAGGCGTCGACCTCGAAATGCACGGTGCCGCCGTCGGGGCCCTTGATCTCCTGCTTCTCGAGGTCGATCTCGATGACGGCGTTCGAGCCGCGGCTGGCATCGTCCATCAGCTTGGCGATGACCTCTTTCGAGACCTTGATCGGCAGAATGCCGTTCTTGAAGCAGTTGTTGTAGAAGATGTCGGCGAAATCCTCGGAGATGATGCAGCGGATGCCGAAATCGAGCAGTGCCCAGGGGGCATGCTCGCGGCTCGAGCCGCAGCCGAAGTTCGGGCCGGCGACCAGGATCTTGGCGTTCTGGTAAGCCGGCTGGTCGAGGACGAAATCCTTCTTCTGGCCGTCGGCCGCCCAGCGCATTTCGTAGAACAAACCGTCCTTGAGGCCGGTGCGCTTGATGGTCTTCAGGAACTGCTTGGGAATGATCATGTCGGTGTCGACATTGACCATGGGCAGCGGTGCTGCCACGCCGCGCAGCGTGGTGAATTTTTCCATGAGATCCCTCGCGAAAGGCCGGAATTAACGGTCTTTCCGGGGCCGGGTCAAGCGCGCAAGGCCAGCTTGTCTAACCGGGCTTAGAATCTCGTTTGACGGGCCGGTCCCCAGTGCGGCAAGAGGCACAAAAGTCACCAAACACGAGCGGAATTCCATGAAAGTCTCAGAGGCGGTACTGAGCCGCCATTCGATACGCGCCTTCAGCCCCGAGCCAGTCGCCGAAGCGAGCGTCAGGCGCATCCTGGATGTCGCGCGCTACGCCGCCTCCAATACCAACTGCCAGCCCTGGCATCTCTATGTGACCATGGGGGCGGCGCGCCAGCGAGTGAGCACGGCGATCCTCGAGGCGATCCGCGCCGGCGAGCCGGCGGCAGCCGAGTACCGCATTCACGGCCATCCCAACCCCGAGCCGTATCGCGGGCGCCAGGTGACGCTCGGCAAGACGCTCTACGGCATGCTCGGCATCGCCAAAGGCGATGCCGAAGGCATGAAGCGCCAGAGCCAGCGCAACTTCCTGTTCTTCGATGCGCCCGTCGGCATGATCCTGACAATGGACCGCCGGCACGGCGAAGGACAATGGATCGACTGCGGATCCTTCCTCGCCAGCATCATGCTGGTGGCGCGGGAGGAGGGGCTGCATACCTGCCCGCAGGCCGCCTTCGCCCACTATCACAAGGTGCTGCGGCGCGAACTCGGCATTCCCGACAACGAGATCGTGCTCTGCGGCATCGCGCTCGGCCATGCCGATCTTTCGGTCATGCCCAACACCTTGCGCAGCGAGCGCGCGCCGCTGGAGGAATGGGTGAAGTGGTTCGGCGAGTAACTACGCGTTGCGCGTGACGACGGCGCCGGCCCAGCGGTCGTGCAGGCCCTGCTTACGGCTCGAGAAAGCGACCACGAGGCAGGAGATCAGGGCGAGCAGGTAGACGACGTAGCTTATGCCGGCGCCGATCAGCAGGGCGGCCGCCGGCAGATACATCGGCCAGGTCCGCAATGTCGCCTTTGCGAGGTCGAGCCGGCCGCCCTCGACGCTCGACACGCGCAGGCCGAGCGCTCGCTTGCCGAGCGTCGCCTGGGCCGGCGAGGCCTCCTGGAAGGCGAAGTAGACCCAGTAGAGCGCCGCCCAGAAGATGACCATCTGCGTGGGCGTGGTCGCCGCGATCACTGCGTTCATATAGCCGTAGACCTCGCCGAAGGTCTTGAACTGAGGTTCGGCGGGAAGGACCGGCGGCGGGACGATGAAACGGCTGACGATCGTGCCGGCGACCAGCAGGATGATGCCGTCGATGATCGCCGCGACAGTCCTGATCCAGAACCCGCCATAGCGGACCGCCGTGTCGACCGGTCGGGCATCCCAGACCGGCGGTGGCGGCACGACGGGACCGGTGCTGGGGACGTTCGTCATGCTGATCCTCCCGCTGACGCTGAGGCTCTACGGATACTTCACGACCAGGGTGCCGGCGATCATGTCGTGCAGACCGCGCTTGCGATCGGTGAAGGCGATCATCAGGAAGCCGATGCAAAGGATGAGGGCCGACAGCAGCTTGGCGAAGTAGCGCCCGGTGGCGTTCAGGAAGCTGAGACGCTGGCCACTGCTCGAGACCACCCGCAGACCAACCGCCATCTTGCCGAGGGTCGCGCCGCGCTCGGAGCTTTCCATCAAGGCAAAGTACAGCCAGGAGATGACCAGCGAGATCAGGTTCAGGGTCGGATCGTAGGCCGCTTCCGGGTGTTCCGGATTGAAGAGGTTCACGCCCATGATCGCGGCGATGACGCCGACGACGACGCTGAGCACGATGGCGTCGATGATGTAGGCGACGAGGCGAATCCAGAATCCGCCGTAGGTGACCTGGGCCTGCCCGGCCGCCTGGGCACTCCAGACGGGTGGCGGCGGCGGGGCGGCGGGACCTGAGTCAGGAACGCTGGCCATGGCAGTCTCCCTCGTTTTTTGCGGTGCAATCATACCACATCGTGTGCACCGCCGCCCGTGAACAAACGAGAAAGGGCACCAATGAAACAGGCGGTGCATCACTGCACCGCCTGCGAAATTTACGCCGCTTCCTTGGAGCTTGCGGCTACTGGAAGTCCCTGACGTCAGCCAGTGTCCCCCTGATCGCGGCCGCCGCCGCCATCGCCGGGCTCACCAGATGCGTGCGGCCACCGCGGCCCTGACGTCCCTCGAAGTTGCGGTTCGAGGTCGACGCGCAGCGTTGGCCGGGCTCGAGGCGGTCGGCATTCATCGCCAGACACATCGAGCAGCCCTGCAGGCGCCATTCGAAACCGGCTTCGAGGAAGATCTTGTCGAGACCTTCCTTCTCGGCTTCGGCCTTCACCAGGCCGGAGCCCGGCACGACCATCGCCGAGACGTTCGGCGCCACCTTGCGGCCCCTGGCGATCTCCGCTGCGGCGCGCAGGTCTTCGATGCGGCCGTTGGTGCACGAGCCGATGAAGACGCGATCGATCGGCACGTCGACCAGCTTGGTGCCGGGCGTCAGGCCCATATAGGCGAGCGAACGCGCCCAGGCTTCGCGGCGGTTCTCGTCCGGTGCATTGGCCGGATCGGGGATCACGTCGGTGATCGGCAGCGCGTCCTGCGGGCTGGTGCCCCAGGTCACCATCGGCGGGATGTCCGACGCGAGGAGGTCGAGCTGCGTATCGAAGCTCGCCGCCTTGTCGCTCGGCAGGCGCCGCCAGTGGCTGAGCGCCAGGTCCCAGGCGCCGCCCTTGGGCGAGAAGGGACGGCCGGTGAGGTACTTGAAGGTCGTCTCGTCCGGCGCGATCAGGCCGGCACGCGCGCCCGCTTCGATCGACATGTTGCAGACCGTCATGCGGCCTTCCATCGTCATCTCGCGGATGGCGCGGCCGGCATACTCGATCACGTAGCCGGTGCCACCGGCGGTGCCGAGCTTGCCGATGATGGCGAGGATCACGTCCTTGGGCGTGACGCCGACGGGCAGCGAACCTTCGACCGACACGCGCATGTTGCGGGCCGGCTTCTGGATCAGCGTCTGCGTGGCGAGCACGTGCTCGACCTCGGAGGTGCCGATGCCAAAGGCCAGCGCGCCGAACGCACCGTGCGTCGAGGTGTGGCTGTCGCCGCATACGATCGTCATGCCGGGCAGGGTCAGGCCCTGCTCCGGGCCGATCACATGCACGATGCCGCGGCGCGGATCGTTCAGGTCGAAGTAGGGGATGCCGAACTCGGCCGTGTTCTTGCCCAGCGTCTCGACCTGGATGCGCGACTCCTCATCGTCGATGCCCTGGCTGAAGTCGGTGGTCGGCGTGTTGTGGTCGGCCACGGCGACCGTGGCATCGGGCCGGCGCACCGGGCGGCCGGCCATGCGCAGGCCTTCGAAGGCCTGCGGGCTGGTCACCTCGTGGACGAGGTGACGGTCGATGTAGATCACGCAGGTGCCGTCGTCCTGACGATCGACGACGTGGGCATCCCAGATCTTCTCGAAGAGGGTGCGTGGCTTGGGCGGCTCAGTGGGCGGCGTAGCCGCCTTCTTGCGGAACGCCATGGCGCACCTACTTCTTGCCGCCGCCCTTGGCGGCGCGGACGTTGCCCTCGGCCTTCGGCTTTTCCTTCTTGATGCGCTCGCGGCGCGGACGCTTCGCCTGCTCCTCGGCCTGCACGGCGATCAGCTCGCGCTGGGCCTCGACGTCCTCGGCGATGCGGCTCGCCTTGCCGCGCAGATCGCGCAGGTAGTAGAGCTTGGCGCGGCGCACGATGCCCTTGCGGACGACCTCGATCTCCCAGATGCCCGGGCTGTAGAGCGGGAACACGCGCTCCACGCCTTCGCCGAAGCTGATCTTGCGCACGGTGAACGACGAGTTGATGCCGTCGTTCTTGCGGCCGATGCACAGGCCTTCGTAGACCTGAATGCGCTCGCGGCTTCCTTCCTGCACCTTGACGTGCACCTTGAGGGTATCGCCCGGCTCGAAGCGCGGCACCGGCCGTTCGGCGATCACCTTTTCCATCTGGGCCTGGCCCAGCGTATCGAGAATGTTCATCGCATCCATCCTTTCGTCACTTCTCTTCGTTTCCCGCCGCGGTCCGGCGCGCTGCCCATAGATCGGGCCGGCGCCGCCGCGTGATCTCTTCCCGCTGCTGCATCCGCCAGGTGGCGACCTTGCCGTGGTGCCCCGAGACCAGAACTTCCGGCACACGCCGTTCGGTTCCGTCGGGCCCCGCCCAGGTCGCGGGCCGGGTGTAGTGCGGGTACTCCAATAGTCCGTCCTCGAAACTCTCCTCGCTCGCCGAGTCCGGCGCGCCCATCACTCCGGGCAGCAGCCGCACGCAGCAGTCCATCACCGCCATGGCCGCGATCTCGCCGCCCGAAAGCACGAAATCACCGACCGAGATCTCCTCCAGTGCATGGGCCTCGATGACGCGCTCGTCCACGCCCTCGAACCGTCCGCACACCAACAACACACCCGGCCCCGCCGCCAGCTCCCGCCCGCGCGCCTGACTGAACGGCGCGCCTCGGGGCGACAGCAGAACCTTCGGCACGCCCGCCATTCCCGGTGCCTGGGCGACCGCCTCGATCGCCGCCGACAGTACGTCGGGCTTCAGCACCATGCCGGCGCCGCCCCCGAAGGGCGCATCGTCGACCGTGCCATGGCGATCCTTGGCGAACCGCCGGATGTCGACGGCCTCCAGCGACCATACCCCTTCCTTCAATGCCCGACCGGCCAGGCTCTCGCCCAGCGGCCCCGGGAACATCTCCGGAAAGAGCGTCAGCGCCGTAGCTGTCCACACGGGGGGCGCCACACCTTGCCTCATGCCTCCTTCGCTGACCCGCCGGACAGGATTCCTGCCGGTGGATCGACCACAATCTTGCCGCCCGGGACATCGATCTCGGGCACGGCCTCGTCGGTGAAGGGCAACATCACCGAATGCCTCGATGCGCTGCCTCCCGACACTTCCATCGTCGACCCGGCGCCGAAATCGTGGAAGGCCATCACCTTCCCCCAATCCCGGCCGTCCCGGCCGACCGCGGCGAGACCGATCAGGTCCGCCTCGTACCACTCCCGCTCGCCCGTCGCCGGCAGACGCTCGCGCTCCACATAGAGCCGCAAGCCCCGTACTGCCTCGGCCGCCGTTCGATCGGCTACGCCCTCCAGCCGGGCGAGGACTGCGCCTTTGACGGCGCTCAGAGCCTCGACCCGGAACCGCTTCTTCCCCGTTTCGTCCGATAGCTCGCCGTAGGCGGCGATATCCATCGGATCCTCGGTGAAGCTCCTGATGCGCACCAGGCCGCGTACGCCGTGCGGCGCCGCGACGACGCCCAGCAGGACGCGGCCGTCCTTCATCAGGAGGCCGCGGCCTCCGCCCCACCTTCGGCCGGCGCTGCCTTGGCGGCGGCCTCGGCCTTCATGCGCTCCTGCGCCTTGGCGCGGGGCTGGTTCTTCTTGGTCTGCTCGCGGCGCTCGCGCGGGGCCATCAGTTCGGCCTGCGACAGGAACTTCGCGACGCGGTCGGACGGCTGAGCGCCGACCTTCAGCCAATGGGCGATGCGCTCGGTCACCAGCGTGATGCGCTGGGCATGCTCGCGCGGCAGCAGCGGGTTGTAGGTCCCGACCTTCTCGATGAAGCGGCCGTCGCGCGGGCTGCGCGCGTCCGCCACGACGATGTGGAAGTAGGGCCGCTTCTTGGTGCCGTGCCGGGTCATGCGGATCGCTAGCATTCTTCAAGTCCTCTCTTGTCTTTCTATTCGTCCGATAGGGGTGAGTTCACTGAACCTTCAGCGTGGGAAACCTGGCGGCATTCCCCCCGGCGGCATTCCCATGCCTCCGAGGCTGCGCATGAGTCCCTTGTCGCCGAGCTTGTTGACGCGTTTCATCATCTTCAGCATGTCGGCATGCTGCTTGAGCAGCTTGTTGACGTCCTGCACCTGCGCGCCCGAACCCTTGGCGATGCGCTTCTTGCGCGATGCGTGGATGAGGTCGGGGTTGCGTCGTTCCTTGGGCGTCATCGACAGGATGATCGCCTCCTGGCGCTTGAGCTGGCCCTCGTCGATCTTGGCCTTGGACATCGCGGCCTTGGCCTGCAGCGCGCCCGGCAACATGCCCATCAGGCCCGACAGGCCGCCCATCTTGCGCAGCTGCCGGAGCTGGCTCAGCAGGTCGTCCATGTCGAACTGACCCTTGCGCACCTTGGCGGCGAGCTTCTCGGCGTCTTCCTTCTCGATCGTCTCGGCAGCGCGCTCGACCAGCGAGACGATGTCGCCCATGCCGAGGATGCGACTGGCGATGCGGTCGGGATGGAACGGCTCCAGCGCATCGAACTTTTCGCCGACGCCGATCAGCTTGACCGGACGGCCGGTGACGGCGCGCATGGAGAGCGCCGCACCGCCGCGCGCATCGCCGTCGACGCGGGTCAGCACGATGCCGGTCACGGCCAGCCGCTCGTTGAAGGCCTTGGCCACGTTGACGGCGTCCTGGCCGGTCATGGCGTCGGCGACGAGCAATGTCTCCTTCGGGGTGGCGAGATCGGAGATCTGTTTGACCTCCGTCATCAGCTCCTCGTCGATGGCGAGGCGGCCCGCCGTATCGAGGATCAGGACGTCGAAGCCCTCGCGCTTGGCGGTCTCGAGCGCCCGCCGCGTGATGGCGAGCGGCATCTCGAGCGGCACGATCGGCAGGGTCGGCACGCCGGTCTGCTCGC
>MKRV01000097.1:0-4877 GCA_001897995.1 Alphaproteobacteria bacterium 65-37
TCTCCCGCCAGGGCATGAGCTCCTCCAAGCTGCATGCCTCAACTGTTACCTATCCTCCCGGTCTGATCTGTCACCCATCGACCCGGTCCGGACCCTCACCCAGCCTCTCCCCCAAGGGGGAGAGGAGAATGAGAGAGGGTGCCGTTAGCGCATCGCGGCTTGTAACCAAGCCGCTGTAACGGGCGACGAGAAGAAGTGTCCACTCCCTAGCATTTGAATGGGGAGGAGATATCCGAAGATGCGACGTGTGAGGCCGACAGCGCTCATTTGATCGGGCGCAGCTCGACGTCGAGGCTGGAAAGGCGTTGCAGAAGCTTGTGGCGTGAATAGATCGGCCACCAGCCGTAAAGGAAGATGTCGAGCGGACCCCACATGGCGACCCAGCCGACGATCAGCAGGCCTTCGGAGAAGATCTGGGCGATCGCCGAGGAAGATCCGGCGAGCAAATGGCGCGCGACGAGGCAGACAACGAGAAAGACAATCCCGATCGCGAGGCTCGTCCGGCCGCGCCATAACATGGTGCGGAGCCGCCGCCGTTCGCTGTCCCGGCGCAGCGTGAAATGATAGCGGATCGAGGCGGCGATATGCGCCGCTTCGGGCCGCGCCAGCTCGTCCTCGGGAAGCAGAATCGCGAGCCGCATCGGTCGATTCCCGAGATCCTCGGCCGATCCGACGATGTAGTCGTCGGCCGCCGCATCGAGCTCCTTCTCCTGAAAGGGCGAGGGATCGAGAGAATTGTAGAGGCGGGAGACGCGATCGAGCCGCAATTCTACAGTTGCGGGGGCGGCCTTGTGCGCAATTTGATTCGCTGTCATGGCTCGGACACGATTGTCGGCGAGAGCATGAAGCCATGTCTACCCGTAACCTCGACAAGCTGATGGCGCCGCGGTCGGTCGTGGCGATTGGCGCCAGCACGCGGCCGAATTCGGTGGGCAATGCCGTAACCCGTAACCTGCTGACCGCCGACTTCCAGGGCGACGTCTACCTGGTCAACATCAAGGGCGGCACCCTCGAAGGCCGCACCGTCTTCCGCAAGGTCTCCGAACTGCCGTCGGTGCCGGATCTGGCGGTGATCATGACGCCTGCGGAGACGATCCCGGGCCTGATCACGGCATTGGGTGAATTCGGCACGCGCGTCGCCGTGGTGATCAGCGCGGGCCCCGGCAACGGCGCCGATGCCCGCGCGGTCAATGCCCGCTGGCGCAAGCGCCTGCTGCGGGCGGCCAAGCCCTATCTGATGCGCATCGTCGGGCCGAACTGCATCGGCTTTGCGGCGCCGCGGGTCGGGTTGAATGCGAGCTTCGGTCCGACCGGCCTCAAGGCCGGCCGCATCGCTGCGGTGGCGCAGTCAGGCGCCGTCCTGGCGGGGCTGGCCGACTGGGGCGCGGCACAGGGGATCGGCTTTTCGCACCTGTTCTCCATGGGCGACATGGCCGATGTCGATTTCGGCGACGTGCTCGACATGCTGTCTCGCGACTACGACACGCGCGCCGTGCTGATGTATGTCGAAGGTATCAGCCAGGCCCGCAAGTTCATGTCGGCCGCGCGCAGCGTGGCGCGCGTGAAGCCGGTAATCGTCCTGAAAGGCGGCCGCCATGCCGCCGCCGCTGCGGCCACAGCCTCGCACACAGGCTCGATGGCGGGCTCCGCCGCCGTCTACGATGCAGCCTTCGCACGCGCGGGCCTGGTCCGCGTGCTGGGATTGGGCGAGCTGTTCGACGCCGCCGAAACCCTGGGGCACGGCCTTGCGCCGCGCAACAGCCGGCTCGCCATCCTGACCAACGGCGGTGGCGCCGGCATCGTGGCCACCGACCTGCTGATGGACGAGGGGGGTGAGATGGCCTCGATCCTGCCGCGCACCATCGCGCAGCTCGACAAGCAGCTGCCGCGGGCCTGGTCCCGCGCCAATCCCGTCGACATCGTGGGCGACGCCGACGGGCCGCGTTACGCCGCGGCGTTGAATGCCCTGGCCGACGACCGCGGCGTCGGTGCGGTGCTGGCGATGAACGTGCCCACCGCTTTGACCTCGTCGGTCGAGGCCGCACGCGCCGTCGCGTCCGCGGAGGGCGTGAAGGTCGTTCCGGTGATCGGCTGCTGGGTCGGCGGCCCCGAAGCGCAGGCGGGTCGGCGGGTCCTGCACGAGGCCGGCATCCCGGCTTACGACACGCCGCTGCGCGCCGTGCGCGGCTTCATGCACATCGTCGAATACCGACGTGGTCAGCGCGCCCTGCAGCGCACGCCTCCTTCGGTGCCCGAAGCGCGCTCGGACACCCACCTGGTGCGCTCGATCGTGGCCGGGGCGCTGGCGGAAAAGCGCGAGATCCTGACCGAACCCGAGGCCAAGCGCGTGCTGGCAGCCTACGGCATTCCCGTCGTAGCCACCGAGATCGTGCTCGACGCCGCAGAAGCGGCGGCGGCGGCGACCCGGATCGGCTTTCCCGTTGCCGTGAAGATCCTGTCACGGGACATCACCCACAAGAGCGACGTAGGCGGCGTGGCGCTCGATCTCGTCTCGGAACAGGCCGTTCTCGATGCCGTACGCGAGATGAAGGGCAAGCTCCTGGTACACGCCAACAAGGCGAGGATCGACGGCTTCGTCGTGCAGCCGATGATCAAGCGTCCGCATGCCGTGGAGCTGATCCTGGGGGCCGCCGAGGATCCGGTCTTCGGACCGATCCTGCTGGTCGGCCATGGCGGGACGGCCACCGAGGTGATCGACGACAAGGCACTGGCCCTGCCGCCGCTCGACCCCGTGCTGGCCGAAGATGCGCTGAGCCGTACGCGGGTCGACCGTCTGCTGCGCGGCTATCGCGACCGCGCGCCAGCCGACCGCGGCGCCGTCGGCGATGCGATGGTGCGGCTGTCGCAGCTCATCGCCGACGTCAACGAGATCGCCGAACTCGACATCAACCCCTTGCTGGCCGATGCCGACGGTGTGCTGGCACTCGATGCCCGCATCGTGGTCCGCAAGCCGCAGCCCGGCCAGGAGAGGGCGGCGCGCTTCGCCATCCGGCCTTATCCGGTGGAGCTCGAGACCGAGATCGAGCATCGCGGCGAGAAGCTTTTCATCCGGCCGATCCGGCCCGACGACGAGCCGATGCTGCAGTCCTTCACCAAACGTCTCACGCCCGAAGACGTGCGCCTGCGCTTCTTCGGCCCCATGCGCGAACTTTCGCACGAGATGGCCGCACGCCTGACGCAGATCGACTACGACCGCGCCATGGCCTTCCTATTGCTCGACCACAAACGAAAGGAACTGCTGGGCGTCGGTCGACTGGCCGCCGATCCCGGTTTCGAGCAGGGCGAGTTCGCCCTGGTCGTGGCATCGGACCAGCAGGGCAAGGGTTACGGCGCGCTGCTGCTCAATCATGTGCTGCACTACGGCAAGGCGCGCGGCATGAAACGCGTGATCGGCTACGTCCTGCGCGAGAACAACAAGATGCTGGGGCTTGCCAAGCATCTCGGCTTTCGCCGGGACGGCGGCCGTATGGGCGAGCCGGATGTCCGCCTGGTGAAGACACTCGGCAGCTTGTAACTTTTGTTTTGCCGGTTGCTTCAACTCCGGGCAAAAGAATGACGTCGTGCCAAGGGCTTAGGGCAATTGCCTGATATGGCGTCTAGGAAGAACAGAAGCGGGAAGGCGAACAGAAGGAGTCCGAAGGCGCCGCCGGGGCTCTTCGAGCGTCTGCGCCTGCGTGCCGAGCCACTGTTCGCGTGGGCTGCGGCGCATCGCTGGTCCGCGATCGCAGCGGGCGCGCTTCTCCTGTTCATCGTCAGCGTGTTCGGCGGCTACTGGATCGCCGAGCGCTTCGAGCTGGGCGACCGCAATCGCGCTGCGCGCGACACGCTGGACGACATGAAGCGCAGTGGAGCTTCGACGCCGCGCGAGCGCGAACCCGAACCGAAATATGCCCGCCTCGAAGATCTGCCCGAGTTTCCTAAATATTCCGAAGCCGAGCCCGGCAAGCCGCGCGCCACGCTCGACGAGAAGCCACGGCCGAAGCCGCCGCAGGTTGCGGCGGCTTCGGCCGAGCAGACCTGGCGGCGCAACGCCTTGCCGTTCCGAGACCTGGGCAGCCGGCCCTTGATCGCGATCGTCATCGACGATGTCGGCCTCGACCGGCCGCGCTCCCGGCGCGCCTGGGAACTGCCGGGGCCGCTCACCATGTCGTTCCTGCCTTATGCCAAGGATCTGCGCGATCAGGCGAAGGCGGCGCGGGCGCGCGGCCACGAACTCATGCTGCATCTGCCCATGGAGCCCAACGGCCGCAACGATCCCGGCCCGAATGCTCTGCTGGTATCATTGACCGATGCCGAGCTGCGCCAGCGCACCAATGCTGCGCTCGACAGCTTCGACGGCTATGTCGGCGCCAACAACCACATGGGCAGTCGCTTCACGGCGTTCCGGCCGGGCATGGAAACGGTGATGCGGCAGTTCAAGAGCCGCGGCGTGATGTTCCTCGACTCGCGCACCACGGCCCAGTCGGTCGGCGATCAGACGGCCCAGGAGATGGGCGTGCCGTCGATCGTGCGCCACGTCTTCCTCGACGACGAAGAGACGCTCGAGGCGGTGCGGCGCAAGCTGGCCGAGGCCGAAGCCGTGGCGCGCCGCCAGGGCTTCGCCGTTGCGATCGGCCATCCTCACGACGTCACGCTCCAAGCGCTGGCTGAATGGCTGCCCACCGTCCAGGGCAAGGGGCTGGCGCTGGCGCCGTCTTCGGCCGTCCTGCGCAAGCGCAACGGCTGGGAGTAGGGGCTGGGAGCGACGAGCTCATCGGACCGCGGGCCTCCAGGCCCGCTCATGATCATGAGGCGGGTCTGGAGACCCGCGGTCCGATGAACCGTCAGGCGGTTCGGCGATGGCAACTGATCTCAAA
>MKRV01000097.1:4888-27767 GCA_001897995.1 Alphaproteobacteria bacterium 65-37
GTGCGTTACAAGAAGCAGGCCATGATCGTGGCGCCGCAGCCCGAGCCGACAGAGGCGGGGGCGGACGTGCTGCGCGAGGGCGGCAACGCGGTCGATGCCGGCATCGCCTGCGCACTCGTCCAGGGTGTCGTCGATCCGCTGATGTGCGGCATTGCCGGTTTCGGCAGCTGCGGCATCTACATGCCGGGCAAGAAGTTCCATGGCTATATCGATGCCCATGCCCCGGCGCCGCTGGGGGCCCGGCCGGACATGTGGGCCAACCTGATCGAGAGCGAGGCACGCGACGGCTACGGCTTCATCCTGAAGGGCCGGGTCAACGATATCGGCTACAAATCGATCTGCGCTCCAGCCAACCTCAAGATGTACTACGAGGCGCACAAGGAGCACGGCAAGCTGCCCTGGTCGCGTATCGTCGAACCGGCCATTGCCTGGGCCGAGGGCGGCTGGACGGTGCGGCCGCACGTTCACTACTGGTGGTCCGACGGCGGCGCCTTCGGGCGGGCCCCCAACCACGAGCGCACCAATTTCACCAAGGCGGCCGGCGATCTCTACTGCCGCGCCGACGGCACCCCCAAGCGTGTGGGCGACCGCGTCGTCAACCGAGACTATGGCCAGACCTTGCGCGCCATCGCCAAGGGCGGGGCCGATGTCTTCTATATTGGCGAGATCGCCGCCGCGATCGCCGAGGACATGAAGAAGAACGACGCGCTGCTGTCGGCCGAGGACCTCAAGGCCTGGACGCCGGTGCGCAATGCGCCGCTCTGGGGCGAGTATCGCGGCTACAAGGTTTCGACCAACCAACCGCCAGGCGGCGGCGTGATGCTGGTCGAGATGCTGAACATCCTGGAGCACTTCGACCTCCGCAGCCTGGAGCACGGCTCGACGGAGTATCTGCGCGTGGTCAGCGAAGCCATGAAGCGGGCGACCATCGACAAGGATGCCCATGTCGGCGATCCCAAATTCGTCCAGGTGCCGATCGAGAAGCTCACCTCCAAGGCCTACGCCAAGGAGATGGCGGCGGAGATCAAAGCCGGCGTGCAGGCCAGGGTGCCGCGCTTCAACTCAGGCGCGGTTTCCAAGGACACGACACACATTTCCGTGCTCGACAAGGACGGCAACTGTTTCACCATGACCCATTCGCTCGGCATGCCGTCGGGTGTCGTCTCGCCGGGGCTGGGCTTCATGTACAACGGCTGCATGGGCGTGTTTGACCCGCGGCCAGGTCGCGCCGGCTCGATCGCGCCCGGCAAGGCGCGCTTCAGCTCGGTCGTGCCCTCGATCCTCTTCAAGGACGGCAAGCCGCACCTGATCATCGGGGCGCCGGGGGCCACCCAGATCGCCATGGGTGTGCTGCATGTCGTCCTGAACGCGCTCGATTTCGACATGACCATGGTCGAAGCGGTGAGCGCACCGCGCTTCTCGGCCACCTCGGACACGATCGACATTTCCAACCGCATCCAGGGCCGCGTGGAACGTGAGCTGCAGGGGCTGGGCTATCCCGTGGTCCGCAGCCCCTACGGGTTCGGCTTTGCCGCTGTTCATGCCATCCGCGTCCACGAGGACGGGCTCGATGGCGGGGCCGATCCGGGGCATGACGGTGTGGTTATTGCTGTGTAGGCGACGTCAAGATTGTGATAGGCGGACGTCTAGATTGGACGACAGCGCGGTCTGATTTGCTCATTGTCTCATGTGTCCTCTCCCGCTTCGCGGCTTGTAACCAAGCCGCTTTAGCGGGAGAGGAGTGGGACCCATGCGAAGCATGGGGGAGGTGAGGGCGCCAGCAATGGAGAGGGTGTGTGCGTTGAAGCGTCCCCCTCACCCAGCCTCTCCCCCAAGGGGGGAGAGGAGGATGGGTAAGAACGACAAGGACATAATCAGGGAGGAAGCAACATGATCACGATGAGGAGGCGGCGGCTTCTGGCTGCCGGTGCGGCGCTGGCCGCGACGACACAAATGGTGACGCCGGTCCTGGCGCAGGAGACTTATCCGAACAAGCCGATCCGCATGATCATCGCCTTCGCCGCGGGCGGGCCGACCGATGTCGTCGGTCGCCTGCTGGCGCCGCGGCTGTCGGAAATCCTGGGCCAGCAGGTCGTTGTCGAAAACAAGCCGGGAGCCACCGGCAATATCGGTACGGCGATGGTCGCCGATGCCAGGCCGGATGGGTACACGATCTTGTTCAGCGCCTCGACCATGGCGATGGCGCCAGCGCTCTACGGCCCGCAACTGGGCTACGATCCGGTGAACGGGCTTGCCGCCATCGCCTATGTCGCGAGCGTGCCGCTGATCCTGCTGACGCCAATCGACGGCGCCAAGAGCACAGCCGAGCTGGTGGCGATGCTGCGCAAGGATCCGGGGAAGTATTCCTACGCGTCATCCGGCAATGGCGGCATGATCCACCTCGCGAGCTATCTCTTCGCCAAGCGGGCCGGCGGCGACGCGCTGCATGTGCCTTATCGCGGCTCGGCACCGGGCATGGTCGACATGATCGCCGGCCGACACGGTTTCCAGATTGATACCCTGCAGTCGAGCAAGGGCTTCATCGACGGCGGCAAGGTGCGTGTCATCGGCGTGGCGGCCGACAAGCGCCTGCCGCAACTGCCCGACGTGCCGACGATCAAGGAAGCGACGGGCTTCGACTATGCGATCAACACCTGGTACGCCGCCTATGCGCCGGCCAAGACGCCGCGGCCGATCATCGACAGGCTGAATGCCGCCTTCAATCAGGCGCTGAAGCAGCCCGACATGGTGAAAAAAGCCGACGAGCTCGCGATCGAGCTGGTCAACTCGACACCGGCGCAGGCCAAGGCCTTCTACGACGGCCAGATGGCCTTCTGGGATCCCATCATCAAGGAGTCCGGCGCCAAGCCAGAGTAACTTACATCATGCCGGGGGCGCCGAGCTTCGTGCCGTCGATCATGCGCTTGTAGCGGTAGGGCTGCGGATCGACGATCGGCGGGTCGCCGGCGACGATGTCGGCGGCCAGGCGGCCGGCCGCCGGTCCGATGCCGAAGCCATGCCCGGTATAGCCGGTCGACAGATAGAGGCCGGGCATCGGATCGACTGCCGAGATCACCGGGATGCCGTCGGGGGTGGAATCGATCAAGCCGCCCCAGGAGCGCGCGACCTTCAGTCCCTTCAGGACGGGATAGTGCTCGGCGAGCCGGGTGAGCCCTTCATGCACGAGATTGGGATCGGCGGCAGGATCGAGCGTGCGTTGCCGCTCGAAGGGCGAGACCTCGTCAAACGACCAGCGCGCAAAGGACTCCGGCCCATCGAAGAACGGGCGGCTGAGGCCGAAGGTCACGCCCTGGTAGCGTTTCTTCAGGGTCGGCAGGAACTGCCAGGCGTAGAGCAGGCCCTGGAAGGAGAGGTCGACGGTGCCGCGTCCGCCCAGGCCGACCGTGTAGCCGCCGTCGAGGCGCCGCCGGATCGTGACGCCGGGCAGGGAGAGGCCGCCCTTGGTCACCATGTCGGGGACGAACGGCGTGGCAAACGAGGTCGA
Source organism: Alphaproteobacteria bacterium 65-37 (assembly GCA_001897995.1). Lineage (GTDB taxonomy): Bacteria > Pseudomonadota > Alphaproteobacteria > Reyranellales > Reyranellaceae > Reyranella. The sequence goes on from MKRV01000097.1 coordinate 8,394, forward strand.
CCGAACGCCGGCCTGCGGCAGCCTGAGGCCGTGGCGGCGCAGGAACAGGGAGCTCCAGGCGCCGCCGGCACACAGCACGGAAGTCGCGCGGATGGTGCCTTGTTCGGTGACGACGCCTGCAACCTTGCCGGCCGCCATGTCGAGGCCGCGGACGGCGCAGTTCTGATGGATCGTGGCGCCGAGCCGGCGCGCGGCCTCGGCGAACATCGGGCTGGCCAGCGACGGTTCGGCGCGCCCGTCGCTTGGTGAGTGCACGCCGCCGATCCAGTTGCCCGTGCTGCCGGGCGTCATTTCCTTGGCCTCCGCGGCGCTCAGCACGTGGCTGTGCATCTGGTACTCGCGCGCCTTGAGCGTCCAGTCCTCCCATTGTGCGAAATCGGCAGGGTTGTCGGTGACGTAGACCAGGCCGGTCCTGCGAAAGCCGGTTTCCCGCCCCAGCTCGTGATTGAGATCGCCCCAGATCTCCAGGCTCTTCATGGCGAGCGGCAGTTCGCGCAGGTCGCGATGCTGCTGGCGGCACCAGCCCCAGTTTCGGCTGCTCTGCTCGCCGCCGACATTGCCCTTGTCCAGAAGCGCCACCGAATGACCTTTCTTGGCGAGCCAGTAGGCAGCGGCGGAACCGGCAATGCCGGCCCCGATTACGACGATATCGGCCGAGGCGGGGAGCTTCTCATCACTTACGACACGCTGGACGGGCGGAGACATGTAAATTTCCTGGCCTATTTCCTGGAGGCGAAACGCTGGAGCGCTACTGTAGCCTACGCTTTACGGGCTGGAACCCGCCGCGGTACTTTCCGAGCCACAAAAGGAGCCCCCAATGGATCTGACGTTCGGCAAGGAAGAGCTGGCCTTCCAGCAGGAAGTGCGCGACTGGCTGAAGGAGAACCTGACGCCCGAGATCGTGGGCGAGATCAAGGTCGGCCGTAACGCCTACATGCCGAAGGAGCGCCTGATCGACTGGCAGAAGCGCCTGGCCAAGAAGGGCTGGCTCTGCACCGGTTGGCCCAAGGAATTCGGCGGCCCGGGCTTCACGACGACGCAGAAGTACATCTTTGAGATGGAGATGGCCAAGGCCGGTGCGCCGGGCACCTCGCCGTTCGGCCCCAAGATGTGCGCGCCGGTGATCATGAAGTACGGCTCGCCCGAGCAGAAGGCGCGGCACCTGCCGCCGATGCTGAACTCGGACCTGATCTGGTGCCAGGGTTACTCCGAGCCGGGGTCGGGCTCCGACCTGGCCAGCCTGCGCACCAAGGCCGTGCGCGAAGGGGACCATTACGTCGTCAACGGCCAGAAGACCTGGACGACCCTGGCTCAGACCGCCGACTGGATCTTCTGCCTGGTCCGCACCTCCAACGAGGGCAAGCCGCAGGAGGGCATCTCCTTCCTGCTGATCGACATGAAGACGCCGGGCATCTCGGTCGAGCCGATCATCACGGCCGACGGCAACCGTGCCGGCACGCAGGAGGTCAACTCGGTCTTCTTCACCGATGTGAAGGTGCCGGTCGAGAACCGGGTGGGCGAGGAGAACAAGGGCTGGACCTACGCCAAGTACCTGCTCGAGTTCGAGCGCGGCGGCAATCCCTACAGCCCGCGCCTGCGCTCGGGTTTCGAGCGCCTCAAGCGGATCGCTCACGCCATGCCGGAAGGTGACGATTCGATCCTGGCCGATGCTGCCTGGCGCGAGAAGCTGGCGCGCATGGACATCGAGATCTCCGGTCTCGAGATGTTCGAGCAGGAGTTCTATTCCAAGCTCGCCGCGGGCCAGAACCCGGGGCCCCTCTCGTCGATGATCAAGCTGCGCGGCACCGAGGTGATGCAGCAGGTGCAGGAGTTCGCGGTCGAGGCCGCGGGCTATTACTCGATTCCGTTCCCCGAGCAGCGTGCCTGGAACGCCAATGTCGAGCCGATCGGCCCCGAAGGGGTCGACGTGTTCGCGCCGCGCTATTTCAACGGCCGCAAGATGACGATCTACGGTGGCTCGTCGGAAGTGCAGCGCGGGATCATGTCGAAAGTGATGTTGGGACTCTAATTTTGTCGTCTCGCGCGGGGTAACCCCCGCGCTGGAGCGTCAGCGAAGGACCTCATCGCCAATTGCAACCGGCATGAGATCCTTCGTTTCGCTCAGGATGACGCGAAGGGTAAATAAATGCGTCTAGCGTTCAGCGAGCAGGAGCTCGCCTTCCAGAACGAGGTTCGCGAGTGGATCGCGGCCAATATGCCGGCCGAGGTGGCGGAGGAAAGCCGCCGCAGCCGCACCAGCCACGTCTCCAAGGAGCGGCTGGTGCAGTGGCAGAAGAAGCTGGCGAGCAGGGGCTGGCTCTGCCCCAACTGGCCCAAGGAATATGGCGGGCCGGGCTGGAGCTCGACGCAGAAATTCATCTTCGAGATGGAGATGGCCCGGGCCGACTCGCCCTACCTCTCCTCGTTCAGCATCAAGATGGTGGCGCCGGTCATCATGAAGTTCGGCAGCGAGGCGCAGAAGAAGCGTTTCCTGCCCAAGATCGCTGCAGCCGAGGAGCTGTGGTGCCAGGGCTATTCCGAGCCGGGCTCGGGTTCCGACCTCGCGTCGCTCAGGACCAAGGCGGAGCGCCAGGGCGACCACTACCTGGTGAACGGCCAGAAGATCTGGACGACCAACGCCCATTTCGCCGACTGGATCTTCTGCCTCGTGCGCACCTCGAACGAGGGCAAGCGACAGGAAGGCATCTCCTTCCTGCTGATCGACATGAAGTCGCCGGGCATCACCATCGACCCGATCTACCTGGTCGACGGCACCCGCACGCCGATGCGCCACGAGGTCAACCAGGTCTTCTTCACCGACGTGAAGGTGCCGGTCGAGAATCTGGTGGGCGAGGAGAACAAGGGCTGGACCTACGCCAAGTTCCTGCTCGAGTTCGAACGCGGCGGCCAGGCCTTCGGGCCGCGGCTGCGCAAGGCGTTCCGCCATCTGCAGACCCTGTCGCGCAGCCAGATGAGCGGCGGCGAGCCGCTGTCGAGCGATGCCGGCTGGCGCGAGAAGATGGCGGCGATCGAGATGGAGATCGACGCCGTCGAGATGAACGAGCTGATGTTCTATTCGAGCCTCAAGACCGGCGACGCACCGGGCAACATGGGCTCGGTCGTCAAGATGCGCGGCACCGAGGTCGGCCAGAAGGTGACGGAACTCGCGGTCGAGGCGGTCGGCTGGTACGGCGTGCCGTTCACCGAGCTGCGCAACTACGACAGCAACATCGTCCCGGTCGGCGGCGAGTATGTCGACGACGTTTCGCCGCGTTACTTCAACAACCGCAAGACCACGATCTACGGCGGTTCGTCGGAAGTGCAGCGCAATGTGCTGGCCAAGGCGATGCTGGGGCTCTGACGATGGAATATCGCCGCCTCGGCCGCGCCGGATTGAAGGTCTCCGAGATCTGTCTCGGGACCATGACCTTCGGCAACGGCGCCGACGAGGCGGAAGCCCGGCGCATGGTCGACACGGCTTTTGCGGCCGGCGTCAATTTCTTCGACACCGCCAATGCCTATGTCGGCGGTGTCTCGGAGACCATGCTGGGCAAGGCCCTGAAGGGGCGGCGCTCCGACGCCGTGGTCGCCTCCAAGGTGTTCAACCCGATGGGCGGCCGGCCCAACGATTCGGGGATGTCGCGGCTGCACATCGTGCAAGCGGTCGAGGACAGCCTGCGGCGGCTTCAGACCGATTATCTCGACCTCTACTACATCCATCACGTCGATCATCAGACGCCGCTCGACGAGATGCTGAGGGCCTTCGACGATCTCGTGCGCCAGGGCAAGGTGCTCTACACCGGCTGCTCCAACTACGAGGCCTGGCGCCTGATGAAGGCGCTGTCGATCAGCGAGCTGCGCGGCTGGACGCGCTTCGCGGCGTATCAGCCGCAATACAGCCTGGTCGTCCGCGATATCGACGAGGAGATCGTTCCGGCCTGCCAGACGGAGGGCCTCGGCGTCGTCGCCTGGTCGCCGCTCGCCGGGGGCTATCTGGCGGGCAAGTACCTGCCGGGCAGCCTCAAGGTGCAGGGCACCCGATCGGCCGAAGGCTGGGGTTTCCCGACGCGCTTCTTTGCACCCAACCACAGCGACATCCTGCAGACGCTGCTCGACGTCGCCAAGGAGCTCGGCCGCAGACCGGCCGAAGTGGCTTTGCGCTGGGGTATCGAGCAGCCTTTCATGACCAGCGTGATCGTGGGCGCCCGCAACGCCCAGCAACTCGGCGAGACCTTGGAGGCGGGGAGCTGGCGCCTGCCGGCCGACGCCCTCGAGAAGCTGAACACGATTTCCAGGCAACCTTACCGGTACCCGCGCGCGTTCGAAGACCCGATGGTCGAGCGCCGCAATGCCGCGATCAAGATGCCGAAGACGGGCGGTGCCACGACCTGACTCGGTCGACCGGATCGCGGGCCTCCTGGCCCGCCTCATGATCATGAGCGGGCCAGGAGGCCCGCGATCCGATGAGCTGTTTCCTGTCAGTGCCGCGAGCTCCTACTCGGCGATCGCAAGACGGCCGTTTTTCAGTTGGCAGCGCCCGATCTTCTTTTCGGAGTCGTCGGTGAGCTGAACGATGCTCGGCACGTAGAGCGGGCGATTGCCGGCGATTCCGGTCGTCGAGACGAGGCGCGTCTGTTTGCCATTCTCGGCCTGCGAGTAGACCAGCGCCACGCCGTTCAGCAGCGCATATTCGTCCTTCCAGTCGAGGCGCAGGACGGTGACGGGGCGGCCCTCCGCGTCGCGGGCCGGCCAGCGCTGGACGGTGGGCAGCGCTGCCGCCGCGCCGACGCCGCGATAGACCTTGCCGTCGAGGCCGACACCGATCTGCTGCAACTGGTTGAGGGGCAGGTTCGCCCGTCCTTCTTCCTTGTTCAGGCCGATCCAGAGCTCGATATGAGGCAGATTGATCCACGAGCCGCCGGCCGGTGCCGGCTGTGCCGCCGCGAGTGGGTCGTAGACCTGGATCAGCAGCGACTGCAGGCTGATCGCCATCGCCCTGATCTCGGCGGCCTGGTCGGCCGGCGCCGGCTTGCCATAGACGACGAAACCGTTGGTGCCCGCGGTCGTCATCGGCGCCACGCAATTGCCGATCGCCGTACCGCTCGGGATCTTCGGATTGTCGCCCAGGATCGGTCCGACGATGTCGTAGGCGCCGAGAACGCCCTTCTCGGGACGCGGCGAGAAGGCAGTCGAGTCCTTGGGCCACTCGGCGCAGCCGATGCTGCGGTCCAATTGGGTGAGTGGATCTTCGACGATCGAGCGAACGACCATGGTCGCATAGTCGAGATCGGTCGCCGTGCCGCTGTTTTCCGTCACGTTGTGGTAGCTGCAGCTCTTTTCCGCGAGCGGCCGCCAGGGCGAGAGCGCGTAGGTGACGGTGCCCGACCAGCGCCACGACGAACCGCCGGTCTGCCAGTGGGACAGGCGATCGGGGCCGACTTTCACCTCGTCCTCACCGACGCCGGAAGCGCCGTAGCCATCGTTGCAGAGCTTCAGGACCCGCCGCGGCGCGGCCGTCCCGTCGAGCAGCCAGTATTCGACGCCGCCGTTCTTGTCGCCGCTGTCGGTGCGGCACCCGTCTTCCTGGTCCTGCGGCTTGTCGGCGAGACCGAGGCGCACCTCCACGACCTCGAGCGTCGCACCCGCAGGGGACTTTCCGGCGTCGTAGGTCTTCTCGACCTTGCAGGTCTTGCGCCCCTGGCACATCGCCTCGGTCTGGGTGGTGGTCGGCGCCGCCTGCGCGGCGAACGGCAGGGCGATCAGAAGTGAAGTGAGGAAAAAGGAACGCATTTCCATCGTCATCCGGCAAGTACGGGTTCACCGACAATCTGCGTGCGATGCATCAGGCGTCGCAGGCTTTCGTCGAAGGCGTCGCGGCGATGCATCACGCAGCGATTGTCCCAGAGCACGAGATCGCCGATGCGCCATTTCTGATACCAGGCGAAACGCTCATCGGTCGCGTGCTCCCAGATCGCGTCGAGCAGCGCTTCGCTCTCCTCGACCGAGAGGCCGTGAACATAGGCGCCGGGGCGGCGGCCGAGGAACAAGGCCTTGCGTCCGGTTACGGGATGCCGGCGGACGAGGGGATGCACTGCCCCCGGTGTCTGCCGCACATCGAGCGTGCGCTGGAAGCCGCGGCGCAGCTCGCCAGCGGAGTTGCGGCTGGAGTCGTGGATACAGCTTCGGCCGTCGACGGCACGCTTGAGGTCGCCCGGCAAGCTCTCGTAGGCAGCGTACATGTTGAGAAAGCCGGTGTTGCCGCCGTCGGGCGGCACTTCGAGCGCATAGAGCAGCGAGGCGCGCGGCGGCAGCGGGTTGTAGGACATGTCGGTGTGCCAGACGAGCTCGTAAGCGCCGAGGCTGCCGACCGCCTTGCCGTCTTTCCGGACGCTGGAGATCACCGCGACCCACTCACGGGCGTCCGCCGCGACATCGGAATCGGCGCGGTCGAGACTTGCGGCAGCGATCGGGACGCGGTCGAGCTCCCCGAAACGGGCGCTGAATTCCATCAGCCGGCGATCGTCGAGCCGCTGGCCGGAGAAGCGCAGGACGAGATGTTGCGCCCAGGCATCGGCAATTTTGGCGAAGACCGCATTGTCCATCGGCGCGGACAGATCGACACCGTATATGTCGGCGCCGAGCGCCGCACCGGTCGGCTGGATCCAGAGCTCACTCATGCGTCACCCGTCGCTTGCCGGTTCGAAGTAATGCGGCACGAAGCGGCTGTTGTTGTGCGTGATGCGGCGTTCGTCCTCGCGCATGCCGATGCCGGCCGGCTTGCCCTCGATCACCCAGGAGCCGACCAGGGCGTGGTTGCCGTCGAACACCGGCAGCGGCTGGTAGGCCTGCCAGACGAAGCCTTCCGTGCCGTAGTCGCCGCCGGCCGTGTCGAAGACGCCTGGGCCGACGACGGTGACGTTGTGCCCCTCGCGGCCGAAGATCGGCTTCTTCACGAAAGCCCGGCCAAGATCGGGATGCTCGCTGTCGAAGGCGGGCAGCAGGTTGCGATGGTTGGGAAAGCCTTCCCAGAGAAGCGGCAGCAGCATCTTGTTGCTGAGGATCATCTTCCAGGCGGGCTCGAGGAACGCCGTGGTGTCGGTGAGCACGTGGACGCCGAACTCCTCGCGCACCATCCATTCCCAGGGATAGAGCTTGCTCAGCACCTGGATCGGCATTTCGTCGGGATCGGTGAAGCGGCGCCCGTTCCAGCCGATCTCGGCGACGCCCAGCGGCTTGCCGGCGAGGCCGGCCTGCAAGGCCGTATCGCGCAGATACTCCGAGGTCGCGAGATCCTCGGGATGATCGGCGAACCGCGCGAAATGGACGAGCGCCTCCGGCGGCAGCCGCCGCAGGATGCCGCGCCAGGCCTCGATCAGCCTTTCGTGGATGGAGTTGAACTGGTCGGCCTCGGGTTTGGCGTCCTTCAGCCAGTACCACTGCACGACGGCGGCTTCGTAAAGCGCCGTCGGCGTGTCGGCATTGTATTCCAGGAGCTTCGGGGGACTCTTGCCGTCGTAGGCGAGGTCGAAGCGGCCGACCAGGGTCGGGTCGGTTCGACGCCAGACGCGCTCGATATAGTCGGCCCAGGCCGGTGGAATGCGCATACGCTCCCAGAGCCGGTTGGAGACGACGTACTCGACCGCCTTGAGGCAGAGTCCGTGCAGCTCCTCGGTGGTGGCTTCGAGCTCGTCGATCTGGTCGGACGTGAAGGCGTAGCAGGCCTGCTCGTTCCAGTAGGTCTTGCCGTCGAGGACGTAGAAGTCGAACCCGATCTGCTCGAGCTTCTGCTGCCAGCCCGGCCGCGGGGTGATGGTCTCGCGCCGCATGATCAGCTCGAGCTGGAGGAGCCGCTGCTCGAGGCCGAGCTGCCGAAGCCGCCGCGCTGGCTGGTGCCGGGCGTGGCGTGGCTGCTGTCGCCCGACGGCGAGGTCGTCGTGGTCGAGCTGCTGCTGCTGCCGGAGCGGAAGCCGGAACCGCTGCTGCTGCTGCTGCTGCTCCCCGTCGGGCCGCAGGCGGTGCCGGGGGGCGTGCCGGGCGGACAGGCCGTCGCGGTCGGGGCGCCGCGGTAGAACGGATTGCTGAAAAACCAGAGATAGGGCAGCGCGCCGAGACCGGCGCCGACGCCGGGGGCGCAGGAATAAAGGAGGGCGGCACCGGCAACCCCCATGACCACGAGCTTGACGCTGCGCGACATGCGGGCGTTGGGCGGGGGCGTGCTGGGCGAGGGCATGAGGCGGTCTCACTCAGCTCGTCAGGCAAGCCGCATTGATCAGGCCGAAGCAGGCGGCAAACCCGCCGGCGGTGATGCCGGCGGCGGCCTGGTTGGTCTCGATGGCGGCCTTGAGCTGCGGCAGCATCAGGCGCAGGCCGATATGCACGATCACCTGCACGACGAGGGCTACCAGCGCCCACAGGACCACGTCGGTCAGGCTGACCGAATGGGCGATGGTGTTGGCAAGCGGCAGGCAGAAGCCCAGCAGGGCGCCGACCAGCGCGGTCGCCGCCGCCGAGTTGCCGGCGCGGATCAGCGTGAACTCCTTCCAGGGCGTGATCAGGGTGTAGACGAAGAGGAAGAGCCCCGTCAGGCCGAAGCCGACCACGACGTAACGAACGAAGTTGGGGAAGGCCGCGACCAGCCATTGGAATTCGGGCATGTCGCGACTTTCCGCCGGTCAGCCGTGCATGGTCAAGCCGCCCGACACGCTGATCGTCTGGCCGGTGATGAAGGCGGCATCGTCGCTGGCGAGGAAGCACACCGCGCCCGGGATATCCTCGGGCTGGCCGACCCGCTTCATCGGGATGGCGCCGACCAGGGCTTCGCGCATCCGCTGGCCGCGCTCGCCATCGCCCGCTGCGGCCGCCAGCAGGGGCGTGTCGGTCGGGCCGGGGCAGACGGCATTGAGGGTGATGCCCTTGCGCGCCACTTCGCGAGCGACCGTCTTGGTGAAGGCGATGATGCCGCCCTTGCAGGCCGAATAGACGGCTTCCTGCGAGGAGCCGACCCGGCCGGCATCCGAGGCGATGTTGACGATGCGGCCGCTGCCGCGCGCCACCATGCCCTTCAGCACGAAGTGGGTCATGTTGAGGGGACCGCGCAGGTTGATAGCGATCAGCTGGTCCCACAGGTCGGGAGTGGTGTCGACGAAGTTGACGAAGCGGTCCCAGCCGGCGTTGTTCACCAGGATGTCGGTCGGGCCGACCTCGCGCTCGAACTGCAGGATGGCGCTGCCGACGGCATCGTAGTCGGAGATGTCGACGCCCGAGGCATGGCCTTTGATCTCGGCTGCGACCTTGTTGGCGCCGTCGAGATTGCGGTCGAACACGCCGACCTTTGCGCCGTAGGAGGCGAAGCGCCGGCAGATCGCACTGCCGATCGCGCCGCCACCACCGGTGACGATGACGTTCTTGCCGTCCAGTCCACGCATGTCCGGCTCCGTCAGAGAGGCGAGTAGGGATCGAACTTAGGCTTGCGCTTCTCGAGATGGGAAGCGAGCCCTTCCTTCACCTCGGGGCCGAGGAAGCCCAGCATCTCGAGCGCCGTCGAGGCATCGAAGGACGGGCCCATCATGCGCAGCCAGTTGTTCAGCGCGTACTTGGTGAAGCGGATCGAGGTCTGGGCGCCTTCGGCCAGCTTGGTCGCCACTTCCAGGCCCTTGGCTTCGAGCTGGTCGTCCTCGACGCAGAGCGAGACCAGGCCGATGCGCTCGGCTTCTTCGCCGTCGACCGCCTCGCAGAGCAGCAGGTAGTACTTGGCCTTGGCCATGCCGCAGAGCAGCGGCCAGACGATGACAGCGTGATCGCCGGCCGCCACGCCGAGCCGTGTGTGGCCGTCGATGATCTTGGCCTTCTTCGAGGCGATCGAGACGTCGGCCAGGATGCCGGCGACCAGGCCGGCACCGACCGCCGGGCCGCGCATGGTGCTGACGATCGGCTTGGAGCAGTTGATGACGTTGTAGACGATGTCGCGCGCTTCCTTCCAGGTACGGAGCAGCGCGTTGTAGTCCTTGATGTTCTTTTCGATGATGTCGAAGTCGCCGCCAGCCGAGAACACCTTGCCGCCGGCACCCTGGATGATGACGCAGTTGACGGTGTCGTCGCCGTCGATGTCGCGCCACACGTCGACCAGCTCGCGATGCATGATCGCGTCCGTGGCGTTGTACTTCTCGGGCCGGTTCATCGTGACGCGCAGCACCTTGGGGTGCGGGCGATCGAACAGCAGGCGCTGGTATCGCTTTTGCCAATCGGACATGAGCTTCTCCTCCGTTGAGGAGAGCCTAGCCCGTCCGGGCGACCCGCCTCAACGACGTGTGTTGCCGGCGCTCCACTGACCGGCACTGGCGAAGCGCACGGCTTCTTCCGCGGCGCGAACCAGGGCGCCGGCCTTGAGCACGCTCTCCTGGAATTCGGCTTCGAGGTCGGAGTCGGCCACCACGCCGACGCCGGCCTGCACGTACAGGGTATTGTCCTTCACCAGGCCGGTGCGCAGCAGGATGCAGGTGTCCATCGAGCCGTTGGCCGCGAAGTAGCCGGCGCAGCCGGCATAGATGCCGCGGCGTACCGGTTCGACCTCGTCGATGATCTCCATGGCGCGCACCTTGGGGGCGCCCGACAGCGTACCGGCGGGGAAGCCGGCCTTCAGGGCGTCGATCGCATCGAGGCCTTCGGCCAGCTTGCCCTCGACGTGGCTGCTGATGTGCTGGACGTGGCTGTACTTCTCGATGGTGAACTGCTCGACCACGCGCACCGATCCGATCCGGGCGACGCGGCCGACATCGTTGCGCGCCAGATCGAGCAGCATCAGATGCTCGGCGTGCTCCTTGGGATCGGCCAGCAGCTTGTCGGCCAGCGCCTTGTCCTCCTCCGGCGTGGCGCCGCGCCGGATGGTGCCGGCCAGCGGACGGATGGTGACGGTATCGTCGCGCAGCCGCACCAGGATCTCGGGGCTCGAGCCCACGATCGAGAAGTCGCCGTAGTCGAAGAAGATCAGGAACGGCGAGGGATTGATGCGGCGCAGCGCCCGGTAGAGCGACAGCGGCGGCAGGGTGAACGGCACCGAGAAGCGTTGCGAGGGCACGATCTGGAAGGCGTCGCCGGCACGGATGTACTCCTTGCAGGTCTCGACCATCTTCTTGAAATCGTCCTTCGACATGTTGGCCTGCGGCTCGGGCAGCTCGTCGAGGGAGTCGGCGCTTTCGCGGCGGAAGGGCAAGGTGCGTTCGAAGTCGGCGACGGTGTCACCCAGCCGTTCCTGGGCGGCCTCGTAGGCTGCGCGAGCCGACACGCCGGCCTGCGGCCAGGCCGGCGTGACCAGGGTGACGTTGTCTTCCAGCCGGTCGAAGATGCAGATCATGGTCGGCCGGACCATGATCGCGTCGGGCAGGCCGATCGGGTCGGGGTTGGTGTCGGGCAACCGCTCCATGTCGCGGACCATGTCGTAGCCCAGGAAGCCGAACAGGCCCGAGGCCATCGGGGGCAGGCCGGCCGGCAGTTCCATCTGGCATTCGCGGATCAGGGTACGCAGGGTCTCGAGCGGGCGGCCGTCGAGCTTCTCGAAGGCGCGGGCGTCGCTGCGGGCGCGGCGGTTGATTTCGGCGTGGCCCTTGGTGCAGCGCCAGACGAGGTCGGGCTTGAAGCCGATGATCGAGTAGCGGCCGCGCACCGAGCCGCCTTCGACCGATTCCAGCAGGAAGGAGTTGGCGCGGCCGTCGGCCAGCTTCAGGTAGGCCGAGACCGGCGTTTCGAGATCGGCCACCAGCGTGGTCGAGACGACCTGCGGCGTGCCAGCGTCATAGACCGCAGCGAAGGCGGCGAAGTCGGGCGAGATCGACATGGCGAACCTGTACGAACCTATTGCTGCTGCTGCTGGAAGGTCGCGGCGAAGGCGGCCTGGTCGATCGACACGCCGTACTTCGTGCGCAGCGCGGCGATGAGCTGCAGGATGAGATCGTTGGCGATCATCGTGTCGAGCTGCTGGCCGTAGCGGCCGAGCGCTTCCTGCTCCTTGGCGAGGTCGGGGCTCTCGACCTGCTTCAGTCTCACCAGCACGCTGCCTTCGGCGGTGCGCGCGGAGCCGGTCTTGTCGGGGGCGAGCTTGAAGAGCTCCAGGACGGCCGCCTGGTTGAGGTAGTTGCCGGTGTCGTTCTCGGCCCGCGTCACCGCCTTGGCCACGCGCGATTCGAGGCCCAGCTCCTTGGCCAGGGTGGGGAAGTCGGTGCCGGCATTGGCCTTCTCGACGGCCGCCTTGACCTTCTCGTCGGCCAGCTTGCGGCGCTCGGCCGCCTGCCAGGCGTCGGTCACCTTGGCCTCGACCTCGCTGAGCGCGGGGATGCGGGCCGGCGTGATGCGGTCGGTATGGACGATGAAGTACTCGCCCTGCTGGGTGTCGAGCAGCTCGCTTTCGGCGCCCTCGCGGGTGGCGAAGGCGGCCTTCACCAGCTCGGCGGCGGCCGGGCCGATCACGACCTGCTTGCCCGCGGGATCCTGGCCGCTGGCATCGACATTCTCGTAGGTCCTGATCTTCAGCCCGAGATCTTCGGCGGCGGCCTTCATCGACTGGGTCTTGCTCAGCACGCGCTCGAAGTCGGTGGCGAGCTTGGCCAGCAGGTCGGGGACCTGCTGCGCCTTGAGCTCATCCTCGAGCTTGGCCTTGACCTCGTCGAAGGGCACGGACTTGCCGGCCTCGACCTTGTTGATGCGGATGACGTGCCAGCCCAGCGGCGACTGGATCGGCTTGTCGCCCATGCCGACGGGCAGGGCGAAGATGCCGTCGGCCAGCGCGCCGGGCGGCAGGTCCTTCTTGGTGACGAGGCCGAGCTTGATGACGCCGTCGGCATTGCCGGTCACTTCCTTGGCGGCGTCCTCCAGCGACTTGCCGCCCTGGGCGGCGGCGATGATGGCCTTGGCCTTATCCTCGCTGTCGGTCATCGCCTGGTCGACGTCGCGCTTTTCCGGGGTGCCGAACTCGGCGGCGCGGGCGTCGTATTCCTGCTTCACGGCATCGGCGGTGACGGCGACCTGCGCCTTCACGTCGTCGGCGCTGAACAGCACGTAGGAGAAGGCGCGGAACTCCGGGATCTGGAACCTGGCCTTGTTGGCCTCGAAATAGGCGTTGAGCTGCTCGGGCGTCGGCTTGGGGACGTCGACCACGATCGAGTCGGGAACGTAGATCGTCTCGGCGACGCGCTTCTCGTTGTCGAGGCGGAAGACGTCGTCGCGCAGCGCCTTGGGCGCGAGCCCGGTGGGCTGCACGACGCTGAAGAGCTGCGAGGCGGCGATCTCGCGGCGCACGTCGTTCTCGAATTCCGGCACGCTGATGCGCGCCTGCTGCAGGCGGTTGCGGTAGAGCAGGGGATCGAACGAGCCGCCGGTGCCCTGGAAGGCCGGATTGCGGGCGATCGTCGCGGCGACCTGAGCGTCGCTTGCCGTCAGGCCAAAATCGCGGATGGCATAGTCGAGCACGGCGCGCTGGATGGTCTCCTCGAGGGCGCTGACATGCAGGCCCATGGCCATCGCTTCTTCCGATGTCGGCCGCCGCCGGTACTGGCGCTCGAAATTCTCCATCTGCCGGTTGTAGCGGTCGCGCACCTCGGCCGCCGAGACCGACGCGCCGCCGACCCAGCCGTAGATCGGTATGTGGTAGCCGCCGACATGCGCCACCGAGGTGGTGCGGCCGCCGCTTCGGATCATGTCGCCGATCCCCCAGAAGGCGAAAGCGACGATCAGCATGCTGGAGAGCAGGAACAGGACGATGAAGCGGGCGAATTTGGTGAACTTGTTCACGGCTCGACAGGGGCTGTTGGGGGGTCCGGACGGGGCGCCATGCCTACCACCGGCCCCCCGCACAGGCAACCAAGCGGCCTTTACCGCAAACGTCCCCGCCGCTAGACACGCCAGCGAACGAATTGGACGAGCGAATCGAAGGGGAGCGTCATGGCGCGTGCACGGCGGCCGCTGATTGCGGGCAACTGGAAGATGAACGGTCTGGCAAGCGATTCCCTGGCGCTCGTCAAAGAACTCGCCGGCGGCCTGAAGCAGGCGGGCTGGACCGATCGCGAGCTGCTGGTCTGTCCGCCGGCCACCCTGGTGCGCACGGTGGCCGATGCGGTCAAGGGCAGCGGCCTGCTGGTCGGCGGCCAGAACTGCCACGCCAAGGCGAGCGGCGCCCATACCGGCGACATCTCCGCCGAGATGCTGAAGGACGCCGGCGCCGCCTGCGTGATCGTCGGCCATTCCGAGCGCCGCAGCGACTGCGGCGAGACCGACGCGGTCGTGCGCGCCAAGGCCGAGGCGGCCTGGCGGGCCGGCCTGCTGCCGATCGTCTGCATCGGCGAGACCTTGGCCGAGCGCGAGGCGGGCAAGACGCTGGCCGTGCTGGAAACGCAGCTCAAGGGCAGCGTGCCGGACGGCGCGACGGCGGCCAGGCTGGTGGTCGCCTACGAGCCGGTCTGGGCGATCGGCACGGGCAAGACGCCGACCGTGGCCGAGGTGGCCGCAGCCCACGCGCATATTCGCAAGGTGCTGGGCGGCCTGACGGCGGAGGCGGCGGGCGTGCGGCTGCTCTATGGCGGCTCGGTGAAGGGCAGCAACGCCGCCGAGCTTCTGGCAGCGGGCGACGTCGACGGCGCCCTGGTCGGCGGGGCCAGCCTGAACGCTGCGGAATTTTTGGCTATCGCCAAGGCCGCCTAAAGCGGCTAGAAGCGCCCGCTTGCGGGGCAATCCCCGCGAGCGGAGACACCCCTCCTAGCGCTGGACTGAAATGGACGCCGTAAGACACTTCCTTCACGAATGGCGGCTGGTGCTGCTCGTCATCCATGTCGGCGTGACGGCCGCGATGATCGTCGTGATCCTGCTTCAGCGCAGCGAAGGCGGCGGACTCGGCATGGGCCGCACCGACGCGCTGTTCTCGGTGCGCGGACAGGCCAACGTGCTGTCGCGCATGACGGCGATCTTCGCCAGCATCTTCCTGTTCCTCAGCCTGGTGATGGCGTGGAGCCTCACCGATCCGGCGCGTGGCGCGAAGTCGATCATGGACCGTGCGCCGACCGGCGTGCCCGCGGCGCCGCCCGCACCGGGAGGCGGCATGGCACCCGTGCCGGCAGCCCCGGGAGGAACGCCCGCTGCTCCCGCTGCGCCTGCGCAGCCCACCGCACCGACCCGCTAGGAACTCTCATGCAAGGCCGTCGTTCCCCTCGCCGAAGCACCTCCGGCGAGACGATATCCCCATGGCTGAGTCCCACGACGTTCAGTATGCTGTAAGCCCATGACGCGCTTTATTTTCATAACGGGCGGCGTGGTTTCCTCGCTTGGTAAAGGTCTCTCGTCGGCGGCGCTGGGCGCGCTGCTGCAGACCCGCGGCTATCGGGTCCGCCTGCGCAAGCTCGATCCGTATCTGAACGTCGATCCGGGCACGATGAGCCCCTATCAGCACGGCGAGGTCTTCGTGACCGACGACGGCGCCGAGACCGACCTCGACCTCGGCCACTACGAGCGGTTCACCGGCGTCGACGCCCGCCAGAGCGACAACATCACCACGGGCCGCATCTATGCGACCGTGATCGCCAAGGAGCGGCGCGGCGAGTATCTCGGCGCCACCGTCCAGGTGATCCCGCACGTCACCGACGCCATCAAGGACTTCGTGCTGGCCGACACCGACAAGGAGGACTTCGTCCTGGTCGAGGTGGGCGGCACTGTCGGTGACATCGAGAGCACGCCGTTCCTCGAGGCGATCCGTCAGGTCGCCAACGAACTGGGGCGCGAGCGCACCATGTTCGTGCATCTCACCCTGCTGCCCTGGGTGCCGACGGCGGGCGAGCTCAAGACCAAGCCGACCCAGCATTCGGTCAAGGAACTGCTGAGCGTCGGCATCCAGCCCGACCTGCTGGTCTGCCGCAGCGGCGACAAGGAAATTCCGGCCAACGAACGGCGCAAGATCGCGCTGTTCTGCAACGTGAAGCCGGAGCGGGTCATCGAAGCGCGCGACGTCGACACCATCTACCAGGTGCCGATCGCCTATCACGAGCAGGGCTTCGACGCCGAGGTCTGCCGTTACTTCGGCCTGCCGGCCGACGCCGAGCCCAATCTCGACCGCTGGCGCGGTGTCGTGCGTTCGGTGCGCGAGCCCGAAGGCAAGGTGACGATCGCGGTGGTCGGCAAGTACACGGTGCTGCTCGACGCCTACAAGTCGCTGTCCGAAGCGCTGACCCATGGCGGCTTCGCCAATAACGTGAAGGTCGGCCTGGAGTGGATGGACTCCGAGATCTTCGAGCGCGACGACGCGGTCAGCCGTCTCGAGCACGTCCACGGCATCCTGGTCCCGGGCGGCTTCGGCGAGCGCGGCACCGAAGGCAAGATCCACGCGGTGAAGTTCGCCCGCGAACGCGACGTGCCGTTCTTCGGCATCTGCTTCGGCATGCAGATGGCGGTGATCGAGGCGGCCCGCAACCTGCTCGGCATCGAGGATGCCTCGTCGAGCGAGTTCGGCCCGTGCATCAACCCGATCGTCGGCCTGATGACCGAATGGACGAAGGGCAACCAGGTCGAAAAGCGGCAGGCCGACGGCGATCTCGGCGGCACGATGCGGCTCGGCGCCTATCCGGCGCATCTTCGCCGCGGCACCAAGGTGCACGAAATCTACGGCCAGGACGTGATCAGCGAGCGCCATCGCCATCGCTACGAGGTCAACGTCAACTACAAGGACCGGCTGGAGCAGGTGGGGCTGCGCTTCTCGGGCATGTCGCCCGACGGCATCCTGCCCGAGATCGTCGAGATCCCCGACCATCCCTGGTTCATCGGCGTGCAGTACCATCCGGAGCTGAAGTCGCGGCCGTTCGCGCCGCATCCGCTGTTCACGTCGTTCATCGGCGCGGCCAAGACGCAGAGCCGCCTGGTCTAGGCGACTTGCGTCTAGGCGGCTTGCGCCTCGGCGACTTGCGGCGGTGAGGCAGGAGTGGCCGCCGGGTCGTATTTCGGTCATGTTTCTCGGCAGAATCGAGCCGCCATGATCCGAACCCTCTTTCTCGCCCTGATTGGAATTGTCTGCCTCGGCGTCACAGCCGAGGCGCAGCAGAGCTACGGCAAGGCGCAGCGCCGCGATCCGCTCTTCCTGCGCTTTCCCGAGATGGCCGACCGCTATTGGGAACGCTCGGAAACCAGCACCGCCAGCAACCGGGTGGTGGCGATCCCGATGCCCAAGCAATGTGCCTTCCTCTATGCCGACTCCTATACGCGCGGCCAGATGAGCCCCAAGGAAGTGCAGGACACGGCGCTCTCCGCCTGCAACCGTCGTCTCACCGAGCTGGGACCGCTCGGCGAGAATTACAGCGTCGACTGCCGCTGCCAGGTCGTGATCAGCAACGACAACTACCTGGTGCCGCGCGACATGCTGCCCGACGATGCCTATGGGCCGGTCTCGATCTTCTATCGCGACGATCGCGGCAACATCGCCCGCCTCAACGGCGTGGTCCGCTATGGCGCTCTGATCGGACGGGATCGCTCCGTCACTTTCACGGTCGACAATCCGCGCGGCGAGCGGGTCTGCGACGGCACCATGACCAACGAAGGGCCGGCCAGCGGGCAGTTTTCGCTGTCCTGTTTCGGCGGCAAGTTCGGTGGCCGCGGCTCCTACGAAAGCAAGACCGGTGCGCCGAACGACCATGTCATTGCCCGCGGACAGACCGGGCGCGGACAGCCGGTCGTCATGGTGATCGGCCTGCCGGCGCAGCTTGCGGCCAACACCTACGGCGGCGTCTGACATGCGCGCGCCTTGCCGGAGTGCCTGGCCGCGGCTGGCGGTGCTCGTGCTTCTCGGACCGGCGGCGGCCTTCGCGCAGAGTGCCGGCGAAGTCGAGCGCTGCTTCCAGAACCCGTCGGCCTGCGCCTCGGGGGGCGGTGGAGGCGGCGCAGCGCCACCGGCTGCACATGCGCCTGTTGCGACCCGGCCGGCAGCGCCGGCGCCGGACTATGCGACGGTGCTGAACAGCTCCGACGCCGATCGCAAGAAGATCCAGGAGTCGCTGCGCACGCTCGACAAGTACAACGGCCCGATCGACGGCAATCTGCAATCCGAGGCCACGATGAAGGCGATTTCGGACTGGCAGAAGGGCCGCGGCACGCCGGCCGTCGGCAAGCTGACACCGCCGGAAGCCGCCCAGCTCAACGCCGAGGCGGCGCGGACGCCGATCCGGCGCATCGAGCCGCCGGCCCAGGCCGCCACGCCACCGGCCGCCGCGCCGTCCAACGCCGATCAGCTGAAGGCGCTGCAGGCAAGGCTGGCCGAGCGCCGCAAGGCGGCCGAGCCCAAGGCGAATGCGGCGGTGCAGGCCCTGGTCGGCGACCTCAAGGCCTATGTCGCCGCCGACGGAAAGGGCGTGGCGGGCGATCAGTTCGCGGGCTTTGCCAAATGGTATGCCGACAACAAGGCGGCGAGCCGGACCTTCGGCGCGATCGCTCCCGTCGTCGATGATTACGGCGACGCCAAGGCCGGCGCGGCGACCAGCGCGGAGATCGGCTTCGAGACCAAGCAGGGGACGAACACCTACAATCAATGCCTGATGTTCGCCTGGATCGAAGGCAGCCCGCGCAAGAACGCGCAGATCTTCTCCTGCGACGACGTTGCGGCCGTCGAGAAGTGGAAGACGGATCAGGCCCTCAAGAGCGCCTGGCGCTAGGCTCTTTCTTCGATACTCATCGTTTGCCCGGCGGCCCACAGCCACCCGCTGTCGGCCTCGACGAGGACACTGATTGAGCGGAAGGTCGCCCGAATCTCGTTGTCGCCTGACTTGAAATGATCCCGCAGGGTCATCGTCGCGACAAGCGTATCGGAAAATCTCACAACTTTGAGTCCCTCGACTTTCTGGCTGAGGAACACGACTTTTCCGGACGCACAGTAGGTGTCGATGTAGCTCGCCTTGTCGAAGCTGCTTCCCGTGGCGTTCACGTAGACGAAATCAGTGTGGATCAAGCCCGCGAGCGCATCCCGCGAGCGGCGGACCAGGGCATCGGCCTTTGCGGTGAGGAAGCTCTGGACAAGATCGCTATCGGACATGGGCTGCTTGGTGCTTGTCTGCACTATAGGAAACCTGCGCCGCTGCGTCACTTGCTCCCAGGCGGGGGCACGGCTAGAGAGGCCGCGCCCACTGCCTACCGCACCTGTTGCACCGCCAAAGGGAGATTTGCCGATGAGCGCCATTGCCGAAGTCCGCGGCCGCGAAATCCTCGACAGCCGAGGCAATCCGACCGTCGAGGTCGAGGTCGAGCTCGACAGCGGTGCGATCGGCCGTGCAGCGGTGCCGTCCGGCGCCTCGACCGGCGCGCACGAGGCGGTCGAGCTGCGCGACGGCGACAAGAAGCGCTATGGCGGCAAGGGCGTGCTGAAGG
>MKRV01000097.1:27790-32534 GCA_001897995.1 Alphaproteobacteria bacterium 65-37
TCGAGCTCGACGGCACGCCGAACAAGGGCCGTCTGGGCGCCAACGCGATCCTCGGTGCCTCGCTCGCCGTCGCCAAGGCAGCGGCGATGGATAGCGGCCTGCCGCTCTACCGCTATGTCGGCGGCAGCCAGGCGTCGGTGCTGCCGGTGCCGTTGATGAACATCATCAATGGCGGCGCGCATGCCGACAATCCGATCGACATCCAGGAATTCATGATCATGCCGGTGAAGGCCGAGCGCTTCGCCGATGCGCTGCGCATGGGCGCCGAGGTGTTCCACGCGCTCCGCAGCCAGCTCAAGGACGCCGGCCACAACACCAACGTGGGCGACGAAGGCGGCTTCGCGCCCAACCTCGCCACGGCCGACGAGGCCTTGAGCTTCGTCATGAAGGCGATCGAGAAGGCGGGCTACAAGCCCGGCGAGGACATCGTGCTGGCGCTCGACCCGGCATCGACCGAGTTCTTCAAGAAGGGCAAGTACGAGATGGAAGGCGAGGGCAAGTCGTTCGATGCCGCCGGCATGGTCGACTATTACGCCGATCTCGTGAAGCGCTACCCGATCGTGTCGATCGAGGACGGCATGGCCGAGGACGACATGAAGGGCTGGAAGGCCATCACCGACAAGCTCGGCAAGAAGGTCCAGCTGGTGGGCGACGACCTTTTCGTCACCAATCCGAAGCGCCTGGCCCAGGGCATCAAGGACGGGCTCGCCAATGCGATCCTGGTCAAGGTGAACCAGATCGGCACCCTGACCGAGACCATGGAAGCGGTGTCGATGGCACGCAACGCCAGCTACGGCGCGGTGATGTCCCACCGTTCCGGCGAGACCGAGGACGCCACGATCGCCGATCTCGCGGTCGCGACCAACTGCGGCCAGATCAAGACCGGCTCGCTGTCGCGCTCCGATCGCCTGGCCAAGTACAACCAGCTCCTGCGCATCGAGGAGCAGCTCGGCACGCAGGCGCGCTACGCCGGCACGTCGATCCTGCGCGGCCACTGAGCGCCGGCCGCGGACGGCTCTCCTGAAGGTTCGATTGGCCGAGGTTCGGCCAGCCGGAGGAGCGCCCAAAAGAGCGGACGATGTGAAGGTTCGCATGGTGACACTGATGCATGTCACCTGCGAGTTCGGTCTTGACCTGCCCTGGTGTTCTTCCGACGATTCGGAAAACGGACACCAGGGAACAGGAAACGACCATGCCCAAGCTTTTGTCCGACGACGCCGTCGCGAAGTACCAGCGGGACGGCTACTATTTCCCTCTCGACATCCTGTCGGATGCCGAGACGCGGGAACTGCGCCGCAAGCTTGAAGAATACGAGACGACAACGGGGGGCCCCATCCAGGGGGACCTTCGCCACAAGGCGCATCTCTATCTCACCTGGCTGAACGACCTGATCCGCCATCCGCGGATCCTCGACGCCGTGGAAGACGTGCTCGGCCCGAATATCCTCTGCTGGAGCACGAGCTTCTTCATCAAGGAGGCGTCCGACCCCAGCTTCGTGTCCTGGCATCAGGACGCGACCTACTGGGGGCTGAGCTCGCCCGACGTCATGACAGTCTGGGTGGCCTTCACGCCCGCCAACCTGTTGAACGGCTGCATGAAGTTCATGCCGGGGTCGCACCGCCAGCAGCTCGAGCACAAGGATACGTTCGACAAGAACAACCTGCTGAGCCGCGGCCAGGAGATTGCGGTGAAGGTCGACGAATCCAAGGGCGTCGATGCGATCCTCAAGCCCGGGCAGGCCTCGTTGCACCATGTCCTGCTGGCGCACGGCTCGGAGCCGAACAAGTCAAGCGACCGCCGCATCGGCTTCGCCATCCGTTACATCCCGACCTACGTGAAGCAGGCGGTGGGCGAAAAGGACAGCGCCACCCTGGTGCGCGGCACCGACACCTACAACTCCTTCGAGCACGAGCCGCGCCCGACCGCCGATGCCACGCCCGAGTCCATGGCCTTGCATGCGGCCATTGTCGGCCGGCAGGTGCAGGTCCTCTATCGCGGCACCGGCCAGGACCATTTCCGGCCCTGACGGCAGACAAGAACCCGCAAAGGGGAGTGCGCGCTCGCACAAGACGAAGACAAAAGCCTAGCTCGGGGGAGAGAACGCCATGGATATGCTCACTGGCATAGCGTTGCTGCTTGCGTTTCTCGTGGTGGTCGTCGCGATCATCCGAGGTCAGAGCCCGATCATCATGCTGCTGATCCTGGCGATCGTCTGGGCGGCATTGGCGGGCATCGGCATCAACGACATCCAGTCCAAGGTCCTGCAGGCGGGCGGCGTCACCTTCGCCAGTGCGGTGATCATCATCGTCTTCGGTGCCTGGTTCGCCCAGGTGCTGATCCAGACCGGCATCGCCGAAAGCGTGATCAGATCCGCCGTCGAGCTCGCCGGCGACCGGCCAATGGTTTCCGCCATGGTCGTGACCCTGGTGACCGCCATCCTTTTCACGTCGATGTACGGCGTCGGCGCCGCCATAGCCATCGGCGTCATCGCACTGCCGATCATGATGAGCCAGGGCATCCCGCCGCGGCTCGCCGCGCCCGCCTTCACCATGGGCATCGGCGCCGGAACGATGGTGAACCTGGTGCAGTTCGGCACCTTCCAGAAGCTCTTCCCCGGCATCGAGTACGGTGGCAAGGAGCTGGCCTACTGGACAGTCGGCGGCTGCGTCTACGTGCTGTGCGCCTGGCTGATGACCGCCATCGTGCTGAAACGGTCCGGTGTGCGCCAGATGGCATCGGTGGATGCCGCCGCGGCACCGGTGCGCAAGCGCACGCCTTACTATACCTACATCGTGCCGATCTTCCCGGTGCTGATGATCATCTTCGCCAAATGGGAGATCATCCCGACCTTCCTGCTGAGCATCGTGCTGGCGCTGGCGCTCACCTGGAAGGACCGCAGCCTCCAGGGGCACGTCAATCTGTTCAACAAGACTTTTTTCGATGCCTTCCCTGACATCGCTACCATCGCCGCGCTCTGGACGATCTGCGGCATGATCATCGTCTGCGGGCAGATGCCCCAGGTCTCGGCGGCGCTGAAACCCATCTTCGGCCCGATCCTGCCGCACACGCCCCTGCAGGCAGCAGTCTTCTTCGGCCTGCTGGGCGGTATCTGCAGCATCTATCGTGGTCCGCTGGTGGTCATCGGCACGGGGGCGGCGGTGCTGGCGCTGGTGCTGGCCAACAAGGACCTGCCGGTGCCGCTGCTTTATTCGCTGTGGCTGGCGCCGACGGTGATGCAGGGCAGCATCGATCCGACGAACTCCTGGACCTTGTGGACCATCGGCTACACCAAGATCTCCCATGGCGAGTTCCTGAAGACGGCGCTGCCGTTCGGCTGCCTGATGGTCGCGATCAACTCGACCATCGCCTACCTCATGCTGGCGACTTGAGCCGCCCCATGGAGAGCAAAGCGTACCGTATCGGGATCGACGTCGGGGGAACCTTCACCAAGGCCGTCCTGATCGACAATGCGACGCATGACGTGGTCGACCGCTACTCGGTGCTGACCACGCATGCCGACGAGCGCGGCGTGGCGAAGGGCGTGGTCGAAGTCTTCCGCAACGTGCTCGACCGTTCCGGTGTCGATCCCAGGGACGTGATCTTTCTCGCCCATTCGACGACCCAGGCGACGAACGCCCTGCTGGAAGGCGACGTGGCCTCGGTCGGTGTCGTGGGCATGGCGAGCCGGGTCGAGTCCCTGCTGGCGCGCGGCCAGAGCAAGATCGGCGAGATCGAGCTGGCGCCCGGCCGTTTCCTGCGTCCCGGGCATCGCTTCGTCACGACGGAGACCCTGAACGAGCAGAGTGCCCAGGCCCTCGTCGAGGAGCTGCGCGACGAGGGGATGCGCGTGATCGTCGCCACCAGCGCCTTCGGCGTCGACGACAATTCCTGCGAGGAGACGGTGCGCAAGGCGGCCAACGGGATCGAGATCCCGGTGACCTGCGGCCACGAGATCTCCAAGCTCTACGGCCTCACGACCCGCACGCGAACGGCGGTGATCAACGCCAGCATCCTGCCGAAGATGATCGACACGGCGGCGATGACCGAGGGCAGCGTCCGCGAAGCCGGCATCCAGGCGCCGCTGATGATCATGCGCGGCGATGGCGGCGTGATGGACATCCAGGAGATGCGCCGGCGGCCCGCCATGACCATGCTGTCGGGACCGGCCGCCAGCGTCGCCGGGGCGCTGATGCACCTGCGTGTCTCCGACGGCATCTACTTCGAGGTCGGCGGGACCAGCACCAATATCGGCGTGATCCGCAACGGCCGGCCGACCGTGAAGTACGCCCGGGTCGGCGGCCACGACACCTATGTCAGCTCCCTCGACGTGCGCGTGATCGGCATCGCCGGCGGCAGCATGGTGCGAGTCAAGGACGGCAAGCTGGTCGATGTCGGACCGCGAAGCGCGCATATCGCCGGTCTGCCCTATGCCGCCTTCGCCGATCCGGCGGTATTCGCAGACGCCACGGTGGTCTTCTTTCGTCCCAAGCCCGATGACCCGGACGATTATGTGGCGATCCAGACGGCGGATGGCACGCGCTATGCGCTCACCAACACCTGCGCCGCCAACGTGGCAGGCTACGCCAAGCCCGGCCTTCACGCCTATGGCAATCCCGACGCGGCCAAGGCGGCCATGGCGCCCCTGGCTGCGCTGCTGAACGTTTCGGTCGACGAGGCGGCGCGGCAGATCCTGCAGAAATCGACCGGCAAGGCGATCCCCGTCGTCGAGCAGCTGATCGCCGAA
>MKRV01000098.1 GCA_001897995.1 Alphaproteobacteria bacterium 65-37
GATCTGGGCGGCGACGCGGGTGGGATCGCCCTGCCCGACCAGGCCGGAGAAGACGACGAAGCCCGAAGCCCCCAGCGCCACCAGCGCATTGGTGCGCAGGCCGGCCATCTTCTGATGCCATTGCCGTTCAAAGCCGATGATGCAGCCCAGCACCAGGGCGAGCGCGAGACGCAGGGCGGAGTCGCCCAGAACCAGGAAATCGAAGGACATCACCCGCTCTCCAATGTCTCGGACAGGTTGCGTTTTGATGACAGTCGGGGGCGTCAGATGGTGCAGCGGAGAACTACTCAATCTTCTCGTCATCCTCCTCTCCCCCGCTTTGGGGGAGAGGCTGGGTGAGGGGGATTTCTCAACCCGCACACCATCTCCGTGATCCACACCACCTCACCTCCCCGTTGCTGTGCAACGGGTCCCTTCCTCTCCCCCGCTGCGCGGCGGAGAGGACTCATGAGCGCAAAGTGCGAACCCGATGAAACCCGTCAGACCGGATTATCGAGGCTGAAGACGCCGGTGGCTTCGTCATAGGCGAAGGCTTCGGCGTAGCGGCCCCACGAGGTGACGGCCTGCAGGGTCTGGTCGGCGAACTGTTCGGACATGTGGTCCTCCAGCTCGTCGCGAAAGCGGCTGGCCGGAGCGCGATGGGCGCCGCGTTCGTCGAGCACCCGCTTGATGTGACCGGCCAACGGTACATAGGCGAGAAGATGCTGGGCGAACAGCCGCTTGCGATCGTCCGAATCCAGGTCGACGAAGCGGCGGCCGGCCTCGGTCAGCCGGATGTCGCCTTCGGCCAGCTCGGCGAGGCGCAGAAGCTGCAGGGTCTCGGCGATCGGAAAGAGATCGTCGATCTCCATCTGCAAGGTTCCTGCGAGCGCCGGCAGATCGGCGCGGCCGCGATACGGCTCACCCGCCACGGCCTCCAGGAAGCCCGCCAGCAGGTTGGGCGACAAATGCGGCAGCAGCATCGAGATGCCGCTGCCGGCGAAGGCCCCCGACGTCTTGCCTGCCGGTCGCGCCGTCATCAGCGCATAGATGTCGTCGACGAGCTGGCGGAATGTCGGATCGAGGCGGTTGCGCGGCTGCGGCAAGGTGACCGGGATCTCCGCCACCAGCCGTCCCGGATTGGACGAGAAGACCAGGATGCGATCGGACATCAGCACCGCTTCCTCGATGTTGTGCGTGACCAGCAGGATCGAGGAAATCGGCATGCGCCCCTCGCCCCACAGATCGAGCAGGTCAGTGCGCAGGGTCTCCGCCGTCAGCACGTCGAGGGCCGAGAACGGCTCGTCCATCAGCAGAAGCTTGGGATGAACGACCAGCGCCCGCGCCAGGCCGACGCGCTGTCGCATCCCGCCCGACAGCTCCTTCGGATAGGCGCTCTCGTAGCCGTCGAGGCCGATCAGGTCGATCGCCGCCAGCGCCCGCCGATGCCGCTCGGCCGGTGCGATACCCTGCGCCTCCAGGCCGATTTCGACATTCTCCTGCACCGTGAGCCAGGGAAAGAGCGCGAAGGTCTGGAACACCATGGCGACATCGTTCGCCGGTCCCGCGACAGGGCGGCCGGCGATCGACACCTTGCCTTCGCTGGCCGGCAGGAGACCGGCAATGATGCGCAGCAAGGAGGACTTGCCGCAGCCCGAGCGCCCAAGCAGCGAGACGATCTCGTTGGTGCCGAGCTTCAGCGAGATGCCGTCGAGGACGAGCAGGCTCTCGCCGCTGCCCTTGGGGTAGCGCTGGCGGACGCCGTCGACGACCACCAGCGGCGAGGAGGTCGGCGACAAGGAGCGCGCGTTCAGGTTGGTATCCATCGTCGTCTCCTTCAGTTCAGCCGGAAGCGCTTCTCGGCGAGGCGATAGAGCGGCCGCCAGATCAGGCGATTGCAGGCGACCACCATGATCGACATGACGGCGATGCCGAGAACGACGCGCGGAAAATCGCCCGCCTCGGTCGCCTGTGCGATATAGGCGCCGAGCCCGGCCGCTTCGAGCCTGGTGTCGCCCCAGCTCGCGACCTCGGCCACGATGCTGGCGTTCCACGACCCTCCCGACGCGGTCAGCGCGCCGGTGACGTAGTAGGGTAGGATTCCCGGGATGATGACCTTGCGCCACCATTGCCAGGATCGCAGGCGGAACAGCGTCGCGACCTCACGCATGTCGGTGGGGAAGGCGCTGGCGCCGGCGATCACGTTGAACAGGATGTACCATTGCGTGCCCAGCACCATGAGCGGGCTGAGCCAGATGTCGGGATCGAGCTTCCACGACACGATCGCCACGACGGCGATGGGGAACAGCACATTGGCCGGGAAGGCCGCGAGGAACTGCGCCACGGGCTGCACGCGCGTCGCGATCGCCGGACGCAAGCCGATCCAGACGCCGATCGGCACCCAGACCAGGCTGGCGAGTGCGATCAGCACGGCGACGCGCAGCAAGGTGAGGAAGCCAAGCCCGATGGCTTCTGCGACATCGTGGAAGGACAGCGTCTGGTCGACGAAAAGGGTGATGCGCCACAAGGCCCAGCCGACCAGGACGAGGACCACGGCCAGCCACACCATGTCGGCCGCTCTTCCGGCACTGACCGGCGCCACGCTCTGCGGCGTCGGCGCACGGCGCGGCACGACGGCATAGAGGCGTGCATAGAGGGAACTGGCCAACATGGTCAGGCGCTGGGTCAGGCGGCCGCGCCGCCACAGATTGTAGACCCAGGAGCGCGGCCGCTGCTGTGCCGCCGTCTGCTCGAAACGGAACTTGTCCGCCCAGGCCACGATCGGCCGGAATAGAAGCTGATCGTAGGCCAGGATCACCGCGCCCATCGTGGCGACCGCCATCAGCACCGCCGGCACGTTGCGCTCGGCAATGGCGAGCGCCAGCCACGAGCCGATGCCCGGCAGCTTGATGGTCGTATCGCCGACCGTGATGGCCTCGGACGCGACGACGAAGAACCAGCCGCCCGACATCGACATCATGGTGTTCCAGATCAGACCAGGCGCCGCGAACGGCACTTCCAGGCGCCAGAAGCGCAGCCAGGGCGACAGGCGGAAGTGGCGCGACGCCTCGTCGAGGTCGGGCGGCACGGTGCGCAGCGACTGGTAGAAGCTGAAGGCCATGTTCCAGGCCTGGCTGGTGAAGATGGCGAAGATCGCCGCGCATTCGGCGCCGAGCTGGCTTTGCGGAAAGAGCCCGACGAAGAAGACGACCGTGAAGGTGAGAAAGCCCAGGACCGGCACCGACTGCAGGATGTCCAGTGCCGGCAGGATCACCAACTCGGCCCGCCGGCTCTTGGCGGCCAGTGTCGCCACCACGAAAGTGAAGAGAAGAGAGGCGGCAATGGCCGCGAACATGCGCAAGGTGGTGCGCAACGCATAGTCGGGCAGGTTGGCCGGATCGAGCGTCACCGGGTCACTGGCCAGCCACGCCGCAGGCGCCACCATGCCGCGCGCCCCGTGGGCCACGGCGGCGAACACACCGGCGATCAGGACGAAGATCGCGATATCGTAGAAATTGGGCCACAGCCGCGCCGCGCCCGCTGCGCTGGCCACGCCGAGCGGCGCCGGAATCCCGGCTGGTTCGTTACGCTTTGCCATTGTCGCCCTCGGAGCTCGCCACCATGCAGCGCTCTAGTAGAGGACGGATGTTGCGGATTGCCTTCATCCGCGCCTCCTTCACATCAGATCGTTGGTATCGACCCGGGAGGCGCGACCGGAGAAAAAGCCTAGGACCGGCTCATTCTCGGGATCTCGATCTCCCGGGCAAGAATCCCGGCCGCCGTCACAGTCGCAGAGCAACTGTGATAGTCGGACGAGGTGTTGCTAGATCGCGGGTTCATCGAGTCCCCAATTGAATTCCGGGCGGTAGTGTCGCGAGCGCCCAATACGCCTCGACCTCAGCTTCGGTCAAGCGCCCGTCGCTCGAAGACATCACTTGAAATAGGAATGGACGATCTCGACCAGCTCTTCCGCCGCCTGCGCGCGGGCGCCGTCGCGCTTCGACGTGCCGTCGACGAAATGCTCCAGAATATGGTCCTCGATCACTTCGGCGATGAAGCCGTCGAGGGCGCCGCGACATGCCGTCGCCTGCTGCAGGATGGCCGAGCAGCTCGCATCTTCCTCCAGGCGCCGCTCGACGGCATCGAGCTGGCCCCGGATGCGCCGCACACGCATCAGGAGTTTTCTCTTTTCTTTTTCTCGTATGGTCGTCGACATTCGTGCTTGATCCTATCCTGGAGGGGGGTATATACGCCCCGTCGGCGCGCACTGTCCAATTACGGGCAGCTTGTGGCCGATCCATCCCCGAAGCCAAGGTCCCGATGAACCCGCGATCTAGCGACAACTCGACGGAAGGACACAGTCGTCGCTCGACTGTTTTCGACGTCGACGCCGGCACGAGCGGCGGCCGCGGGTCCTCGAGGGTCGGCCTGACCTGACCTCTCCCTGATCCGTGCCCCTCCCGGTCGGTGCAACCGATCAGACTGAAGGAGGCGCGGATGACCATCGTCCGCAAGATCCGCCCGGCTACCTTTCCGGGCACCGTCAACTCGACCCGCCGCGCCGAAACAACGGCTCGCCCCCAGCTCGTCTGCCGCTGGCGGCGGGCTCCCGATGGCCGCCTGGCCTGCTCCTGGGAATACTTGCCCGAGCAGAGCGGTAATGTCGTGCGTCTCAGGCCCGACCGTATTTCCGGGGCGTTACACGGGAGCGTAACGCCGTCCGACGAAGATGGGTCGCAAACCAAAGATGCGGAACCGAACGGCACGGGGCATGATGTGGGCCTAGGAATGAAGAATAGAGCAAGAGCAGCACGCAGGATCCTCGGCCGCGTCGCGGCCGCGGCGACGGCTTTGGGGGCGTTGCCCGCGCTTGCAGAAGAGCCGGCTTCACCGGCGTCGGGCTTCTATGTCGGCGGCCATGTCGGCTACCTGTTCGGCAATGCGACGGCGACCTTCGCCGACCCGATCGGCGTCGCGACGGCTGGCGGTACGACGCCCTACGGTGCGTTCTTCGGCGGCGTGCAGGTCGGTTACGAGCACCATTTTGCGTCCCGCCTGATGCTGGGCGTCGAGCTCGACATGTCCTTCGCCGGCGCCGAGGACTTGGCGCAGGTCCTGTCCTACCGGGCGACCGAGGCGGGGACGGCCAACCAGCAGCTCGAATATCTCGCCAGCCTGCGCGGCCGCGTCGGCTACGATTTCGGCCGCTGGACGCCCTTCCTGACCGGCGGCATCGCCTGGGCGAGCGTGCGGTCGAGCCGCACCGACCTCACCACCGGCGACCAGGACACGAGCCCCGGCAATGTCCGGGCCGGCTGGGTGGTGGGCGCCGGCGTCGACTATCAACTCGATTCGAGCTGGTCGGCGCGCGCGGAGTATCTCTACACCAGCCTGCCGCTCAACGGTTTCACCTTCAACACGCCGGCGCGCTACGATTCTCTCTACGACCTGCATCGTCTTCGCCTCGGCCTGAACTACAAGTTCGGCGCTAAGGAGAGCGCCCAGGACGAAAAGCCCGATCGCGGTTTCGGATCCTGGGAGATCCACGGCCAGACGACCTTCATCTACCAGGGCTACCCGCCCTTCAGCGCGCCCTACTCCGGCGCCAACAGCCTGCCGCCCGAAGGACAGAGCCGCGAGACCTGGACGGCATCGGCCTTCCTGGGCGTGCGGCTCTGGAAGGGTGCCGAGCTCTACTACAATCCCGAATTGCTGCAGGGCTTCGGCGTCGCCAACACGACCGGCGCCGGCGGCTATCCCAACGGCGAGGCGCAGAAGTCGAACTTCCCCTACCCGCGCTACAACACGTCGCGCCTGTTCCTGCGCCAGGAGATCGGCCTCGGCGGCGAACGCGAGAAGGTCGAGGGCGAGTACGGCCAGCTCTCGGGCGAACGCGACGTGTCGCGGATCACCCTGCAGATCGGCAAGTTCTCGGTGAAGGACGTCTTCGACGGCAACAGCTATGCCGAGGATCCACGGTCGGACTTCCTCAACTGGTCGATCTGGGCGGCCGGCGCCTTCGACTATCCGGCCGATCGGCTGGGCCTCACCTGGGGCTTCATGGCCGAGCTCAACCGCCCGAGCTGGGCAGTGCGGGCCGGTTATTTCCTGGTGGGCAACGAGCCGAACGCCAACATCTTCGACCTCGCGCTGTTCTCGCGCGGCGGCTATGTCGGCGAGCTCGAGCTGCGCTATCGGCCGTTCGACCGTCCCGGCGCGGTGCGCCTCGGCACCTGGATGAACAGTGCCTTCTCCGGGTCCTACACCGAGGCCGTGGCACTGGCCGCCGCCTACGGCGTCACGGCCGACGAAACGATCGCCCAGACGCGGCGCGGCCGCATCAAGTACGGCCTCTACCTCAACCTCGAGCAGGAGCTCACAGACGATATCGGCCTGTTCGGCCGCTTCAGCTGGAACAACGGCGCCTCGGAAATCATGGCCTTCACCGACATCGACACCAGCCTGTCGCTCGGCCTGTCGATCAAGGGAACACGCTGGGGCCGCGAGCAGGACCGTGTCGGCATTGCCGGAGCGCTGAACTCGATCTCCCGCGACCACAGCACGTTCCTGCAGGCCGGCGGGCTGGGCGTCCTGGTGGGCGACGGCAACCTCAGCTACGGCTCCGAAGGCGTGGTCGAAGCCTACTACGCCTTCCAGATCGCCAAAGGACTGACGGCGACCGCCGACTACCAGCTCCTCGTCAACCCCGCCTACAACACCGTGCGCGGCCCCGTGCATGTCTTCAGCGGCCGCCTGTCGGCGAGGTTTTGAGAACGGGTCTTTCTTCTCTTCATTCTCCTCTCCCCCTTGGGGGAGAGGACGGGTGAGGGGGAAGTGAGGGACGCAGATCACAGCAGCGTGCGGTCGCGGTCGCCCCCTCACCTAACCTCTCCCCCAAGGGGGGAGAGGAACATGAAAACAAACGCTGCAGACACCGGGACGAAATAATGGCCGACGATAGTCGCAGGCATGAGAAGACATGTCTCCGACACCGTCGCCGGGATCTTGCTCGTCGTCGCTCTGCTGTTCGCATCGTCGCCCGGCTGGACGGCCGGCGGTGCCCATATCGTCGACGACTCGGAGGTCGAGACGCCGGGCACCTGCCATATCGAAAGCTGGGTGACGCGGTTCGTTCCGGGTGACGGCTATGCCAACGTCGAACCGGCCTGCACCCTGGAACGAGTTCCCTGGCTGGAAATCGGCGTCCCCTATCAGCACTACTGGGACCAGACCATCGCCGCGCCGCTGCTGGGCCTTCAGGTCAAGACCACCATCCAGAGCGACACCAACGGCGTCGGATTCGGGCTGGGTTTCAATGCCGCGGTCAACAGCACCACCGGCAAGCTGAACCTGGGATCGGTGATCGGCCTGATGACGATTCCCGTCGGCAAGAGCCTGCGGATCAACCTCAATGCCGGCTGGAGCTACCTCGACAGCGACGCCCCCAACGCCTTCTTCTGGGGCGGTCAGATGGAAATCGACATGGGCAACGACTTCTCGCTCATGCTGGAAGTCTTTGGCCGCAGGCCGGGTCTGACCGGCAACCAGCTCGGCATACGCTATACGCCCAACAACGGCCGGTTCGACTTCGACCTGCTGGTCGGCACGACCTTCGACGACGTCA
Source organism: Alphaproteobacteria bacterium 65-37 (assembly GCA_001897995.1). Taxonomy (GTDB): domain Bacteria; phylum Pseudomonadota; class Alphaproteobacteria; order Reyranellales; family Reyranellaceae; genus Reyranella. The sequence goes on from MKRV01000098.1 coordinate 7,604, forward strand.
CGACCCAGTTCATCACCATGGGCGTGACCGTTCGCTTCTAGAAATATCTGACCGCGCCTACTTCCTGTCCATGTGCCAGGTGCCGTCCCACCCGGCCGGCGTACCGTCGCGCAGGAACGCCTCACAGCGCCGGATGAAGACGCCGCAGGCCGTATCGGCCGGCCACTGCTGCGCAGCCGCCCGGAACCCCGCAAGCGCCTCCTCGAAGCGCCCCGCGACATAGGCCTCGCGCGCCTTTTCCCATGTCGCGAGGAAGTCCCGGTGTCCGGGAAGGCCGGCGGCCTCGCCCAGCGGCTGATAGATGTCGTGCGCTTCGGTCGTGCCGACGGCGACCACCCGGTCGATGTGGCGCCACACGAACAGGCCGGCGGTCGCCTGGGCGACCTCGCCGCTCGCCAGGATCTCGGTGCCGTACACCTTGTTCATGCCCTCGAGGCGCGAGGCCTGATTGGCGACCTGGCCGACCAGGGTGTAGTTGATGCGTTCGCGGGCCCCGACATTGCCGACGATGGCCAGCCCGGTATGCAGACCGAAACGGGTGCGAAATCCCGGACGACCGAGCTGGCGCCACTTCTCCGACAGAGCGCGGCCCGCCGCCGCCGCCTGCAACGCCCCGCGGCAGGCGTTGGCGACATGGTCGGGATCGGGCTCGGGTGCGTTCCAGAACGCCATGATGCTGTCGCCGATATACTTGTCGATCATGCCGTGGTTGGCGGAGATCGCCGAGCCCAACGCCTCGAAGTAGCGCGACAGGCGGCTGGTCAGGAGCTCCGGCTCCATCGTCTCGCTGATCCGCGAGAAGCCTTCGATGTCGGTGAACATCACGGTGACTTCGCGGCGCGTGCCGCCGACACCGGACGTTGCGGGCGACCGCATGATCTGGTGAACCAGATCCTTCGACACGTAGCGGCCGAAGATCTCCAGGCCTTCGCGCATGCGCTCGACCGCATCGGACAGGCGCACGATCTCGGTGATGCGGCTGCTGACCGACGCGCTGTCGGAGAAGTCGAGCTGGCGGATCTGCTCGGTCTTGGCGGCAATTCGCGCAATCGACCGCGAGACCAGCAGCGAGGCGACAAGGGCCGCCAGGATCGCCAGCAGAACCGCAACACCTGCCGCGAGGGCCGCCCGTTCCAGCAGGGTTCGCGAATCGGCGGCCAGCTCGGTGATCGGCACGGCCACCGCGATGACGAAACGTTGGCCGAGCGTTTCCCGCATGCGATGGGAGATGACGCGATAGCTGCGACCGGCGATCTCGGTCACGCGATCGATCCGGTCGCCGGTCGCCATCGCATCACGGCTCGACTGGCGCAGCTTCTCGCGCACGGCGCTATCGCCGGGCAGGCAGTCCGGCGACTGGGGGGCGCAGGGTTCGGATTGGATCTCGACCGAGCCCTGGCCGGTCCCGATCATGATCACCGAATTGCCGGTGATCTTGTAGGAGGTCAGGAGCTGCGACAGGGTCGACAAGGTGAAATCGAAGCCCACGACGCCGTGGCCGTTGTGCAGCGGAATACCGGCCGATATGCCGATGTCGCTGGTCTGGGCGAAGCGATAGGGATCGGTCAGGATCGCCTGTTGCGCCTTCATCGCGTCGATGTACCAGGGGCGGGTGCGCGGATCGAAATCCGTCAGGCGCGATTGTGCCGGACCGTGGCTGCCGTCCGGCGCATAGAACCACCAGCTCTCCCGGCCGTCGGTGATGATCCGCACGATGATCGATTCGCCGTCGGGGGCATCGAACTCGAGGCGCTGGGCGATCGAGAAGGACCCCAACCGGCCGGCATAGATGAAGTTGCCGTCGTCGTAGCCGACGAAGCCGGCCTGCACCGCCTCATGGCGCGAAAGCATGGCGATCAGCTGCCGCCGGCGCTCCTCGTCGATCAGCGGGTTGTCGGTGGCGTTGAAGCTCGGCCCATCGGCCAGTGTCTGGCCGACCGAAACGACGACCCGAAGCCCTTCCGTCAGGAAACGCTCGACGGCCGCTTCGAGCGCCATCACACGCTGGTCAGCGTTGCGCTGCTCCAGCGAGCCAACCGACCGCCAGCCGAGCCATAGCAATGCCCAGGCAAGCGGCACCACGATCAGCGCCATCAAAGTCAGGATGGTGATGCTGAACGGGACCGAACGACGGATCGACTTCATCTCATACGAAACGGAAAGCAGCGCCCGATCGGGCTACTCTCTCACGGCGGACCATTTGCAGCCGAGATTCCGCGACGACACGGTCAGCATCTTCGGCTGGGAGGCGACATTGGCCACGATATCAAGGTTCATTCGGCCGAGGTCGAAGTCGCCGGTATAGACGCCATTCGCCCGCTGCTTCAGCTTCAGATTGATGCCGCCGGCCGACTTGATCTCGGCCTGGCCGTTCACCATGAGAAACGTGTGTTCCCGCGTGAAGGACGGATCGGCCGAGATGCAGCCCTGAATGTTGCGCGGATCGGCCTTCAGCCAGAACTTCACGTCCGCATCCTGCGCCGACGCCGCCATCGGAACCGCTCCCACAAAGGCGAGAGCGGCCAGTATCTTCATCTTCATCGCTCGGTTCCTCCGATCCCGCCCGCACTCTACAGGGGCAGGCCGGCGGCGTCAGTCCCTGCGACCGAGCAGTCCGTAGGCGAAACCGGCGATCAGGCCGCCGACGATCG
>MKRV01000099.1 GCA_001897995.1 Alphaproteobacteria bacterium 65-37
ATTCTGACCCAGACCCAGCCCGGCGACATCTTCACCGTGCGCAACGTCGCGGCCATGGTGCCGCCGGCGCAGATTCCCCCCGACCAACGCCAGCACGGCACGTCGGCGGCGATCGAGTTTGCCGTTCGTGGGCTCGAGGTCGAGCATGTCGTCATCCTGGGCCACGCGCTCTGCGGCGGCATCGCCGCGCTGGTCGATGGCGCCGACGGTGCCTACGCGAGCTTCGACTATCTCTCGACCTGGACCAGCGTGGCGCGCGAGACGCGCGACGTGGTGGTGCGCGAGATGGCCGGCCGCCCGCGCGCCGAGGTCTTGCGCGCCGTCGAGCAGGCCGCCGTGGTCAACAGCGTGAAGAACCTGATGGGCTTCCCCTGGCTCGCCGAGCGCGTGGCCGCCGGTAAGCTGGTCCTGCATGCCTGGTGGTTCAACCTCACCGAGGGCCAGCTCTACGCCTTTCATCCCGAGACGGCGACCTTCGATCCCGTGCGCGGCCTCGAGCTCACGCCCGCCGTCAGCCGCGACACGCGCCTCTCGGCACTGAAGCCCGAGCGCTTCGTCGCCGCCCTCGCCGGCAAGACGCCGGAGTTCTGACGTTCATGAGTCCGCCCCCGCTACGCGGGGGCGGAGAGAAGAGGGCCTACGCCGCCAGCGACTCGATCGCAGCGTCGACGCCGCCGGCCACGAAGGGCACGCCGCTGGCCTTCATTGCGAGCTCGGTGGTGGCGAGGCAGCCCAGCAGCATGGGCTCGTTCAGGTCGCCCATGTGGCCGATGCGGAACATCTTGCCCATCATCTTGCCGAGCCCGCCGCCCAGAGACAGGTTGAAGCGATCGACCGCAGTCTTGCGCAGCGGATCGGAGCTCACGCCCTCGGGCATGACCACCGCCGTGACCGAATTGGAGAGGCGGTCGGGCGTCTGGCAGAAGAGCTGCGGGCCCTTGCCGTCGGAGCCCCAGACCTGCACGGCGGCGCGGGTTGCATCGGCGAGGCGGGCATGGCGTGCGAACACTGCGTCGAGGCCTTCTTCCTCCAGCATCTTGAGCGATTCCTGCAGGCCGAAGAACATGTGCACCGGCGCCGTGCCGACGAACTTCTGCGGCGCGCGGCCGGTCATCATGTCCCAGCTCCAGTAGTGCCGCGGCGTCTTGGCCTTGCGCGATACTTCCAGCGCCTTGTTGCTGACGCCGGTCAGCGCCATGCCGGTGGGCAGCATCAGGCCCTTCTGGCTGCCGCCGACGGTGAGATCGATGCCCCAGGCGTCCATCTTGAAGTCGATGCTGGCGAGCGAGGAGATCGTGTCGGTGAGCAGCAGGGCGGGATGCTTGGCCTCGTCGAGCGCGCGGCGCACTTCGGCGAGCGGCAGGACCATGCCGGTCGCCGTCTCGTTGTGCACGGTGAGCACGGCCTTGATCTCGTGCGCCTTGTCCTTGACCAGACGCTCGGTGATCTTGGCGACGTCGGCGCCCTTGCGGATGTCGGCGGCGATCATCTCGACCTTGAGGCCGAGATGCTGGGCCATCTCCGTCCAGCTGTCGGAGAAGTAGCCGGTCTCGACCATCAGTACGGTTTCGCCGGGAGAAAACAGGTTGGCGAGGGCGGCTTCCCAGGCGCCGTGACCGGTCGAGGAGTAGAGGAACAGGTTCTGGTCGGTCTTCAGCACGCGCTTCACGCCGCTATGGCAGGCGTGATGGATGGCGACGAACTCGTCGGACATGAAGTCGATCACCGGCCGGTCCATCGCCCGCAGGATGCGGTCGGGAATGTTGGTCGGTCCGGGATTGTTGAAGAATTGACGGCCACGGGGCTTGGCGTTCACTGCGTCTCCTCCGCTCTCGAAGGCAGAACTTTCGCGCGCGCCCCTTGGCGAGACAAGCGAGACAAGCGATGCTCGGCCATTAGCTGGGTTGAGGGCAAGTATGACCACGCAAAAGAACGATTCATCGCCGACGAACTCCGCCATCGTCGCTGACTATCGCGCGCGCACCGGTGGTTCGGCGGCGCTCTACGAGCGCGCCCGCAAGGTGCTGCCGAGCGGCATCACGCACGACGCGCGCTACCTCGACCCGTATTCGATCCACGTCTCGCGCGCTGTCGGCCCGCGCAAGTGGGACGTCGACGGCAACGAGTATGTCGACTATTTCGGCGGTCATGGCGCGATGCTGCTCGGCCATTCGCATCCTGCGGTGATCGAGGCGGTGAAGCGTCAGATGGATCTCGGCACGCATTACGGGTCGAGTCACGAGCTCGAGGTGCGCTGGGCCGAGCTGGTATGCGAGCTGATCCCTTCGGCCGAGAAGGTGCGCTTCACGGCCTCGGGCACCGAGGCCTCGCACATGGCGATTCGCCTGGCGCGCGCTTACACCGGCAAGGACAAGATCGTGCGCTTCGTCGGCCACTTCCATGGCTGGCACGACACGGTCGCTGCCGGCGCTACCTCGCATTACGACGGCACCACGACCCCCGGCGTGCCGCAGGACGTCGCCGATCTCACCATCCTGATGCCGGCCGACGATGTCGGCGCCGTGGTGAAGCTGATCGAAAGCCGCGACGACATCGCCGCCGTGATGTTCGAGCCGTCGGGGGCTTCGTGGGGCCAGGTGCCGCTGCCTCAAGGCTTCATCCAGGCGGTGCGCGACGTCACGGCCAAACGCGGCGTCGTCATGCTGATGGACGAGGTGATCACCGGCTTCCGCTGGTCCTCGGGCGGCGCGCAGAAGGCCTTCGGCATCACGCCCGACCTCTGCATCCTGGCCAAGATCGTGGCCGGCGGCCTGCCGGGTGGCGCGGTGGCGGGCAAGCGCGAGATCCTCGACCTGATCGACCATGCCGCCACGACGGCCGCCAAGCGCGAGAAGATCGCCCATCCCGGTACCTTCAACGCCAACCCCCTGTCGGCCGCTGCGGCGGTGACGGCGCTGTCGCTGCTGCGTGACGAGGATCTCGCCGAGAAGGCCAACCGCACCGCCGCCGAGCTGCGTCGCGCGCTGACGGAGGTGCTGGTCGAGGAGGGGATTGCCTGGGGCATCTACGGCCAATCCTCGACCTTCCTGATCTATCCCAATCCCACGGGCGAGAAGATCGATCCCGCGAATTTCGATCCGCTGAAGCTCGGCTTCGCCAAGCTGAAGGGCGCCCGCTCGGGCCCGCTCGCCGGCAAGATCCGCATGGGGCTGATGACCCATGGCGTCGACGTGATGGGTTCACCCGGCGGCTTCGTCTCGGCAACGCATGGCGCGGCCGAGATCGAGAAGACCGTGCACGCGCTGCGGCAGACGGTACGGGCACTCAAGGCCGAGCGTGAAGTGAAAGCGGCGTGACCCGAAGGGTCATCCTGAGGCGAAGCCGAAGGATCTCGTCGCCGCTTGCAACCGGCATGAGATCCTTCGCTGCGCTCAGGATGACAGGATCGTTGCCATCGAGAGCAGGAAGATTTCATGTACGGTCTTACCAAGCCCGTCTCTGCGACTGAGTTCACGCGGCTGCCGGAACGGTTCCGCAAGCCGCGGCGGACGGCGTGGGGCGATGCCAACGCTGCCGGCCAGGAACTCGATTCCTTCCTCGAAGGGCCGAGCTTCGATCGCGCCGGCAACCTCTACGTCACCGATATTCCCTTCGGTCGTATCTTCCGCATCGATCCGGCGGGCGACTGGACCCTGGTGAGCGAGTACGACGGCTGGCCGAACGGGCTCAAGATCCACAAGGACGGGCGGATCTTCATCACCGACTACAAGCGGGGCGTCCTGCTGCTCGATCCTGCGACCGGCACCGTGACGCCGCTCCTGGAGACGCGCGGCTCGGAGAGTTTCAAGGGCGTCAATGATCTCTTCTTTGCCGCCAACGGCGATCTCTATTTCACCGACCAGGGCCAGACCGGCCTGCACGATCCGACCGGCCGGGTCTACCGCTACGACACCGCCGGCAAGCTCACCCTGCTGGTCGGCACCGTGCCGAGCCCCAACGGCCTCGTCATGAACAAGGCAGAGACCGTGCTCTATGTCGCCGTGACGCGCGGCAATGCCGTGTGGCGCCTGCCGCTGCTGGGCGACGGGACGGCGAGCAAGGTCGGGCTCTTCATCCAGATGAGCGGCGGCCATGCAGGCCCCGACGGGCTGGCGCTGGACGAGGAGGGCGGGCTGGTGATCGCCCATCCCAGCACCACGGCCTGGCGCTTCGATGCGCTCGGCCGGCCGACCCACCATGTCGACTGCGGCGACGATATCTTCTGCACCAACATCGCCTTCGCCGGCCGTGACCTTCATCTCGTCGTCTCGCGCCGCAGCGCCAAGGTCGTGGGCGGCACCATCCTCAAGGCGACCATGCCGGTCGCCGGCAAGCCCATGTTCAGCCATAGCTGAGGCCACGATCGGATGCTTACGCAAGGCAAGCTCGCAATCGCCAAGCTCGAGGAGGCCGACCGCGCGGCCTGGGAAGTCCTGTTCCGTGGCTACATGGACTTCTACAAGCGTACCCTGCCGCAGAAGATGTACGACCGTGCCTGGAACGAGTTCCGCCAGGACACGCGCATGCATGCGCTGGGTGCCAGGCTCGACGGCCGCCTGGTCGGCATCACGCATTTCCTGATCCACGCCAATACCTCGGCGCCGGATGTCTGTTACCTGCAGGATCTGTTCACGGCGGCGGACGTGCGCGGCAAGGGCGTGGCGCGGGCGCTGATCGAGGCGGTCGCCGACTGGGCGCGCCAGCGCAACTGTTCGCGCCTCTACTGGCAGACCCACGAGAGCAATGCGACGGCGCGGCTTCTCTACGACAAGGTCGCCGTCAATCGCGGTTTCATTCGCTACGATATCGACCTCGGCGCGTAAGGCGCACGTCTCTGCTGTCATAGGGAGTGTCAGGTCGGCAACGCAACCGTGCCGTTGCGAAAGAAGCAGGCGCCCTGCTCACGTACACCCCACGGGAATGTCACTCGCGCGGTATTTGCGCTAAGGTTACTCGACTCCGCAGTCGCTGCCGCGACCCGCGAGCGGCGACATCGGCATCACTACCCATGGTGCATCATGCCCGAGCCTTCGCCTCCATCGTCCCGATCGCCCCTCGCTTCATTCGTTGTGATCGCTGCCGTCGTGGCGGTCGGTGCAGGCGCGTTTGCCTACACGGCGGGCTGGTTCTCGCCCGACCGCCTGACGCCGGCCAAGCTGGTCGATGTTCTGGCGCCGGCAGATGGCCCTGCGCTCGGCTATCGGCGCAATCACGCCAAGGGCATCTGCTTCACCGGTATCTTCGAATCGAACGGCAAGGGCGCGGACCTTTCGGTCGCGCAGGTCTTGGCGGCCGGTGCCTATCCGGTGGTCGGCCGTTTCAATCTCGCGACACCGAACCCCGGCGCGGCCGACGCTACCGTTCGGGTGCGCGGCCTGGGATTGCAGATCACGACACCGGATGGCGGCGTCTGGCGCAGCGCGATGATCGATCCGCCGTTCTTCCCGGTGGCGACACCGCAGGCCTTCTACGAGCTGCAGACGGCCGCGCACAGCAAGGATCCCGCGGCGATGAAGAACGTGGTGGCCGCGCACCCGGAGATCGCGGCCTTCGGCAAATGGGCCACCACCACGCCCTGGACGTCGAGTTATGCCGAGGACCCGTACAACAGCCTCAATGCCTTCCTGTTCGTCGATCGGGCCGGTGTCGCGCGCGCGGTGCGCTGGTCGCTGCGGCCGGCGGCCGAGCCTGTGCCGATCGCGCCCGACGAGCTGGCCAAGCGCGGCCCCAACTATCTCGAGCAGGAGATCACGCAGCGCGTCGCCGCCGGGCCGCAGCGCTGGACGATGGCGGTGACCGTGGCCGAGCCGGGCGACGTCACGGCCGATCCCAGCAAGGCCTGGCCGGCCGAGCGCCGCACTGTCGAGGTGGGCACCCTGGTGGTGCAGCGGATCGAGGCGGAGGCCGACGGCCCTTGCCGCGAGATCAACTTCGATCCGACGATCCTGCCCAAGGGCATGTCCGTTTCGGACGATCCGTTCCCCGCCGCCCGTTCCGCCGCCTATGCGAGGTCGTACGACCGGCGCACGGCGGAGTCGAAATACTATCCTCGAACCTCGGCACCTCAGACTTCCGGGAGCGCCAAGCCATGACCGGACAAGCGACCCGCCTGACCCGCTTCACCGGCCTGCAGCGCCTGCTGCACTGGCTGATGGCCGTGTGCATCGTGGCGATGCTGTTCATCGGCATCGGCATGGTCTCGACGACGGCGCCGCGCTACGTGCCCCTGCTGGAGACGCACAAGACCCTGGGTGCCGTGATCCTCGTCCTGGCGCTGCTGCGCCTTGGCGTGCGTCTCGTGCGGGGTGCGCCGCCGCTTCCGGCAAGCTTGCCGCCGCTGATGCGGCTGGGCGCGGTCCTCTCTCACTACGCATTGTACGCGCTCATGATCGCCATGCCGTTGATCGGCTGGGCGATGCTGTCGGCTGGCGACTATCCGATCGTACTCTATGGCGGCATCCGCCTGCCGGCGATCCTGCCGCAGAGCGACGCCCTGCATACATTGCTGCGCAGCGCCCATCACTGGCTGGCGCTCGCCTTCTTCGCGCTGATCCTGTTGCACCTCGCGGCAGGCCTGTTCCATGCCTTGATCCGCCGCGACGGCGTGTTCGAAGCGATGTCGCCGCTGCCGTCTAGAGCGGCGCCCGGGAAGAGGGAGTCGCATGCGGCTCCCTCTTCCCGGGCATAAGCTGCTCTAGAATCGATAGAATCTAGAGCATGACCTTCCGCTCGACTGAGTCCAGTCGAGCGGAACGTGCTCTAGCGGCGGGAAGCGCTGACGCCTTGGCTTGCGGCTGGAGTCGCTACCGCTTGCCCTTGCCGAGATGAGCCACCGCCTCGATCTCGACCAGGATCTCGGGGGCGGCGAGCGCGCTCACTTCGACCAGGGTCGAGGCGGGGAAGTCGCCCGTAAAGAACTCGCGGCGTGCCGCCCACACCTTGGTGTTGTTGGCGATCTCGGTGACGAACACCGTGATCTTGACCACGTCGGCCATGGCGCCACCCGCTGCTTCGACCAGCGACTTGATCTTGCCGAAGATGATCTTGGCCTGCTCGTACTCGTCGAGCCCGCGCAATTCCTTGGCGTCACCGCCGCGGGCGGTCATGCCGGAGACATAGGCGACGCCGTCGACCACCAGGCAGTTCGACCAGCGCTCGGGCGGCGGTTCGGCAACGGCGGGCGATATCACGCGACGAATGGCCATGAGCATTCCTCCTGGATCGGCCCTGTCTCCCCGGGCCTTGCTTATTCAGGTCGAGCGCCAGATGCCTTCACGACCGGCGTCCATTTGTCGATTTCGTCCTTCACGAAGCGCGTCACCTCGGCCGGAGTCATGGTGCTGGGCTCGGCGCCGATCTCGTCCCAGCGCTTGACGACGGCAGGCTCCTTCAGGATGGCCTGCATGTCGGCCGCGATTCGCTCGACGATCGGCGCCGGCGTCTTGGCCGGCACCGAGATGCCGAACCAGGAATAGGAGACGAGGTCGGGATAGCCCAGTTCCTTCATCGTCGGCACGTCGGGGAAGGCAGGGCTGCGCTTCTCGCCGCTGACGGCAAGCGCAATGACCTTGCCGGCCTTGATGTGCGGCGCAGCCGAGGGCAGCGAATCGAACATCGAGGGCACGTTGCCGGCAATCGTGTCGACCATGGCCGGGCCTGCGCCGCGATAGGGGATGTGCACCATCTCCGAGCCGATCACCTGCGACATGCGTGCGCCCAGCAGGTGGTTGCTGGAGCCGGCGCCCGAGGTGGCATAGGCGAGCTTGCCGGGATTGGCCTTGGCGTAGGCGACGTAGTCCTTGAACGTCTTGGCCTCGAAGCTCGGATTGACCACCAGCACGCTGGGGTTGGTCGAGGCGATCGAGACATGGATGAAATCGGCCATCGGATCGAATTCGCCGCCGCCATAGAGCGTGGGCGAGATGGTGAGGCCGGAGATCACCGACATCAGCAAGGTGTAGCCGTCGGGCAGTGCCTTGGCGACCATGGCGGTGCCGACCATCGCGCCCTTGCCGGGCTTGTTGTCGACGATGATGTTCTGGCCGAGCCGCTTGCCGAGATATTCCGCCACCACGCGCGCCACGACATCGGTCGTGCCGCCAGGGGCATAAGGCACGACGAGCCGGATCGGCTTGCTGGGCCACGATGTCGTGCTCGTGGGAGCCGGGGTCGTCTGGGCATAAGCCGGCAAGGCGGCGGTTGCGAACGCTGTCGCAACGAAGGAGCGGCGAGATAACATGCGCGGAGTATAGCCACCCTTGTCATTCCGAGCGAAGCGAGGAACCTTTCTTGTTTCCGCAAAGATCCCTCGCGTCGCTCGGGATGACACCTGTATTGTTCGCCCCCTCATGACGTCACTCTTCCAAGCCCTTTTCGAGCCGCGCCGCATCGCTTTGATCGGCGCTTCCGCCGATCCGACGAAGACGACCTCGCGGCCGCAGCGTTTCTTGCGCAAGCACGGCTTTACCGGAGAAATTCTGCCGGTGAATCCCTCGCGCGGCGAAATTCTCGGCGAGACGGCCTACAAGAACCTCGATGCGATCCCAGGCGAGATCGATCATGCGTATATCCTGCTGAACGGTGCCGCCGCGGTCGCAGCCTTGGCCGATTGTGCGCGGCGCGGCGTCAAGGTGGCCTCGATCCTGGCCGGCGGCTTTGCCGATGCCGGCGCGGCGGGCGCCTCGCTGCAGGATGAGCTTTCGCGCATCGTGCGCGAGACGGGGATACGCCTGGTCGGCCCCAACAGCATCGGCACGGTGAGCACTGAGCCCGCCGTGGCGCTGACGGCCAACGCCGCCTTTGCCGTCGAGACCCTGCGGCGCGGACGTTGGGCCGTGGTCAGCCAGAGCGGCAGCCTGATCGGTGCGCTGCTGTCGCGCGCCGATGCGCGCGGCATCGGCTTCTCGCGGCTGGTCTCGGTCGGCAACGAGGTCGATCTCGCGGTCGGCGAGATCGCCGACCTGCTGGTGGACGATCCCAACACCGACGCCATCCTGCTGTTCATGGAAACCCTGCGCGACGGCGAGCGTCTGGCGCGGGCGGCGCGGCGTGCCCATGCCGTCGGCAAGCCAGTGATCGCCTACAAGCTCGGCCGGTCCTCGATCGGCCAGGAACTCGCCAAGTCGCATACCGGTGCGATCGCCGGATCGGACGCCACCTTCGATGCCTTCTGCCAGCGCCATGGCATCGCGCGGGTCGCCATGTTCGAATCGCTGATCGACGTGCCGTCTCTGCTGGTCAACCGGCCGTCGACACGCGGCAAGCGCGTTGCTGTCGCGACCACGACCGGCGGCGGGGCGGCGATGGTGGTCGACAACATGGCGATGGCCGGCCTCGATATCGCCGGCCCGCCGCGTGTCCTGGTCGACTGGCTGAAACCGCTCGGCATCACCGCCGGCGACGGCAAGCTGGTCGATCTCACCCTGGCCGGTGCCAAGCCCGAGATCGTGGCCGGCACGATCGAGCGGCTGCTGGCCGACGAGGCCAACGATGCGGTGATCTTCGTCGTCGGCTCCTCGGCGCAGTTCAATCCCGAGCTTGCGGTCGAGCCTCTGCTGCGCTTCGCCGGATCGGCCAAGCCGTTCGCCGTCGCCCTGACACCGGCGGCGGAAAAATCGCTGGCGCTGCTGACGGCGGCCGGTGTGCCGGCCTTTCGCCATCCCGAATCCTGCGCCGAGGCGATGGCGCTCTGCCTGCTGCGCCAGCCGCCACGGCAGGTCACGGCCGCCTTGGAACCCTCGGCCAATGCCCTGGGCGCCTTGGAGGCGGGGCGCGTCTCGGGCTTCGACGAGCGCCGCGCCGCCGATCTCTTCGCTGCCCTCGGCGTGCCAATGGCAAGGTCAATGGCCGTGCCCGATGCCAAGCGCATCGCCGCCGCCGTCGCCGAGGTCGGCGCGCCGGTGGTGCTGAAGATTCTCTCCGCGGATATTGCGCACAAGACCGAAGCGGGCGGCGTCGCGCTGGGGCTCGCCGACGGCCCGACCGCTGCCGTCGCGGCGCGCGAGATGGAGAAGCGCGTGAAGCGGCATTCCCCGCAGGCGAAGCTCGACGGTTTCCTGGTGCAGAAAATGGAGCGCGGCCTCGGCGAAGTGATCCTGGGCTTCCGCCGCGATCCGCTGGTCGGGCCCACGATAACGGTCGGCCTGGGCGGTGTGCTGGCCGAGATCTATAAGGACGCCGCGACCCGGCTGGCGCCAGTCGACGAGGCCGAAGCGCGGCAGATGATCGAGGAAGTGAAGGGTCTGGCGACCCTGCGCGGCTATCGCAACCTGCCCAAGGGGGATCTCGGCGCGCTGGCGCGCACGATCGCGGCCTTCTCGGGGCTCGCGCACAAGGCTTTCGAGAGCGTGGCCGAAGCCGAGATCAATCCGCTCCTGGTGAAGCGCGACGGCGAAGGCGTCGTCGCCGTCGACGGGCTGGTCGTGCTGCGCTGACTCTTACGCGATGCGCGTCTGCGCGGCGTCGAAGAGCTGGCGGAAATCGTCGAGCACGAAGTAGGTGTTCTGCAGCCGGTCGATCTCGTAGGGCCGGTGCATCACCGTCGCCGCATCGAAAGGCAGGCGTTCGACGCCGTCACCCTCGATCGCGTGCCTGATCTCGGCCGCCGAGGAGACGATGCCGGCGCCGTAGACCTTCAAGCCCTGCGCCGTGCGGATCAGCCCGAACTCGACGGTGAACCAGTAGAGTCGCGCCAGCAGATGCACGTTCGGTCCAGCTTCGACGCCACGGCGGCCATACTCCTGCATGTAGTCGGCGAACACCGGATCGGTGAGCAGCGGCACGTGGCCGAAGAAATCATGAAACAGGTCGGGCTCGACCAGGTAATCGAGCTCCTCACGCTTGCGGATCCACACCGTCACCGGAAAGCGCCGATGGGCGAGGTGATCGTAGAAGGCGGCGTCGGGGATCAGGCCCGGCACGGCGACGACGCGCCAGCCGGTTAGCGGCTCGAGCTTGGCGTTCACCGCAGCGAAGTCGGGGATGGTCTCGCCGATACCCAGCGTCTCGAGGCCCTGCAGGAACTCCGTGCAGGCGTAGCGGCGGGCGAGCGCGCTCTGGCGCTCCAGCAGCAGGCGCCACACTGCCTGTTCCTCGTCGCTGTAGAGGTCGGGGGTCTGCGTCACCGTCCAGTCCGGCGCCATGCCGGCATAGTCGCCACGCAGGCTGTCGAGGGGAGCCATGTTCATGCAGCGAATATGGGGCGCCTGGGCTGGCGAATCCCTGCAAAGTTGGCCTTCGGAATAGTCCATAATAGGGATATTCTCTATTTCTTGTCTATTATTTGGAGAATATACCTATGATTGAGCTCGACGACATAGATAAGCGCATCCTGGGCGTGCTGCAGGCCGATGGCCGCCTGCCTATGGTCGAGCTGGCCGATCGGGTCGGCCTGTCGCCCACGCCCTGCCAGCGGCGGGTGAAACGGCTGGAGGAGGAGGGTGTTGTCGAGCGCTACGCGGCCCTGGTCTCACCGGCCGCACTGGGCCTCTCTCTGCAGGCGCTGGTGCAGGTGAGCCTCGACGACCATTCGGAGAAGACGGTCGAGGCCTTCGAGGCGGCGATCCGCGCGCGGCCTGAAGTGGTCGCCTGCTACGCCGTGACCGGCGACATGGATTTTCTGCTGCATGTGCTGACGCCCGATCTCGCGGGCTTCAGTGAGTTCGCGATGAAGGCGCTGCTGCGCATGCCTGGTGTCCGCGGCACGCGCTCCTCGTTCATCATGCAGTCCGTGAAGAGCGATCTCGTCTGGGCGCCTGTTCGTGACACGATGACGAAAGGGTTGCGGAACCCGCGTTAAGTACACACTCAATGAATATTCCGCATCGGCGGATCACAATGTTGACACGCGACGGGCGTCGAACATCTCAACGATTCTCGCGGGCATCGGCCTGCGAGAACGAGCATGATCGAATTGACGACGCCGCGTGGTTTGCCTGTGAAGGTACCCGAAACGCTATCCGAGGATGTGTCCGATCGCTTCACGACGAGCGAATGGCGGGCCGCAAAGAAATCCTATGAAGAGAATGGCTATGTCATTTTCAGCGGCGTATTCGCCCCGGAAGCGTGCGATCGCATCAGAAGTCTGTGGAACGAAGAAGTAAAGCCGTTCACCGGCTTCATGTACCGGCAGGAGACGGCGAGGGCCGAGAGGCATTCGAAGAACGAGAACGGTTGGATCATGAATCCAATCCTCAATCTGCAAAGCCTCGATCCGTCCCGGTTTCCGCGCTTTCGCGAGTTCGCGACCAACAGCATCCTGGCCGATTCCAACTTGCGCGACGCGCTTTCGGCCCTGCTGGATGACGCCCCCAAGATCGTGCAATCCATGTACTTCGAGGGCAATTCGGCGACCTGGGAGCACCAGGACAGCTACTATCTCGATTCCGAAAAGATCGGCGAAATGTGCGCCGCCTGGATTGCGGTCGAAGACATCGGTGCGAGAGCTGGCCGGCTTTTCGTTTGCCCGGGCTCACAGCGCATCAAGCTGAAGGATCATTCGCTCTCGAACAATATCGCGGAGAATCACGAGGCCTACATCCTGTCCGTGGTCGAGGAGATCAGAAGCAGCGCCCTGGAGATTCGAGCCCCCTTTCTGCAGAAGGGCGATGTCCTGTTCTTCAATGCCTTGACCATACATGGCTCGTTGAAGAGCCAGGATCCGCACAACTCGCGCTCTTCCATCACCTGCCACGCGATTCCGCTCTCGAGGGATTTCCTGCAGTTTCAGACGCGCGTGATGAAGCTGAAGGTAAGCGACATCAACGGGACCTCGATCTTTCGCCCCAAGGACCTCTCCTCTTTCGAGAACAGGGCCGTCCTGTTCATAGAGTCCCGATTTCCGTCGGCGTTCTACTGGCTGAAGCGCAAGGCCATCATCCGTGTGATGAAGAAAAAGCCGTCGAGGCGCCGCGCCATGGCGTCGGCCTCGGAAGAGGCGGCCGCGCCATTGTCGAAGGCCGGCTAAAGGGGCCGTTCGCCGAGGACCTTGAGATAGAGCGGCCGGTCGATGTTGCCCCCGCTCAGGATCAGCCCGACCCTTCGGCCCTTCATACGCTCGCGCTCCTGCAACAAGGCGGCGAGCGAGGCGGCGCCTGCACCTTCGGTGAGCTGGTGCGTGTCCTCGTAGTAGGCGCGCATGGCCGCCCCGACCTCGGCGTCGCTCACCTGCACGATGCGGTCGGCCCCCTTCAGGATGATCTCCAGCGCCTCGGGATCGGGCACGCGCACCGCCATGCCGTCGGCCATGGTGTTGGCGCTGTTGGTCGCCACCACCTTGCGGGCGGCGAAGGAGAGGGCGTAGGCCGCCGCTTCGGTCGAGACCACGCCCACCACCTTGGTGGCGAGCCCCAGCGCATCGCGGACGGCGATGGTGCCGCAGATGCCCGAACCCAGGCCGATCGGCACATAGACCGTGTCCAGGGCAGGGGCACCGCGAAAGAGTTCGAGCGCATAGGTCGCCACGCCGCGCACCAGGTCGCGATGGAAGGAGGGCACCATGGCAAGCCCGCGCTCGTCGGCCAGGTGCATCGCGGTTTCCTTGGCGGCGTCGAAATCGTGCCCGGCCTCGACCAGTTCGGCGCCGAACGCCCGCATGGCGGCATTCTTCTCGACCGAGTTGCCGTGCGGCACGACGATGGTGGCGGCGGTGCCGGCCCGGGCGGCGGCCAGTGCGATGCTCTGGCCGTGATTGCCGCGGGTGGCGCTGATCACGCCCTTGAGGCCCGGCCGCTCGTGCTTCAGCCGGTCCATGAAGACCAGCCCGCCGCGGACCTTGAAGGCGCCGGTCGGGGTGTGGTTCTCGTGTTTCACCCAGACCTCGCAACCAGTGCGGCCGGCGAGCAGCGGCCAAGCGTACTGCGCCGTGGGCAGCATGGCAGCCATCACGATGGCCGCGGCATCTTCGACATCCTTCAGAGACAACATGCCGCTACTTTGGGCTAGGCTCTGTGGACACTTATCGGATCCATAGTGCGATGGCGGCGATGGTGACGACGGCGAGATAGTTTCGGGCGGTTTTTTCATAGCGT
>MKRV01000100.1 GCA_001897995.1 Alphaproteobacteria bacterium 65-37
CACAGGAACAGAAGACTGTCGGCCACCAGACCAACCACGCTGCTGGCCAGCACCGCCAGCACCAGGCCGCGCGACTGCAGCGGCGTGTAGACGGCAAAGTCGGCGAGTTCCGACAGCAGGAAGGCCGTAGCCGAGGCGATCAGAAGCTGCGGCGGCGCAATGGCGCCGGAGAGCGCCGCGCCGGCGACGATGGCCATCAGCGCTACGCCGCGGCCGAGGCGGCGCTGCACCATGTCGCGCAGCACCAGCGCGAGGCCGATCATCAGCACGCCCGAGGGGGCCATGATGGCATGCCCGCTGGGACCCCAGGCGGGGGCGACAGGGACCAGGCAGGGGCCCTGCGGCACGCAGACCGTGCCGACATGGCCGATCATCCAGTTGGCGAGGGGGATACAGGCGATAAAGCCCAGAAAATAGGCCAGGGCCTCGAGCTTGCGCCGGGGGACGGGAGTCATGCCGGCGCTCCTAGCAGGTCCCGGCGCGCGAGGAAACCCGAGGGAAATACCATGGGGAACTCGACGAAAAGGCGAGCGTTTTCATGACACACACCATGGAGAATTCGATGCTTGCCCGCCGTTCCGTTTTCACGCCTCGGCCGTTCTTGCCGTGGATGCGCTTCCCGACGCCCGGTTCGTCGGCTTCTGTCAGACGGTGAACGATTTCGAGATCGCCTCCGGTCGCCTCGCGCTGGCCAAGTCGGCCAACGAGAATGTCCGCGGCTATGCCTCGCGCATGGTGGCCGAATACAACGAGGCGGCACAGTATCTGGTCAAGGCACGCGCGGAGGCCGGTGTCTCCTATGCGCCCGACCCATCCAACCCGCCGAATACGGTGGCGGTGCTACAGCGCCTCAACAACCTCACCGGGCCGGAATTCGATACGGCCTATGCCAATTCCCAGCTCGCGATCCAGACCGAGGCCAATGCGCAATACGGTGCCTTCTCGCAGAACGGCGAGAACGGTGCCCTGCGCCGCTATGCCCAGCGCATGTTCCCGATCTCCGAGCAGCACCTGGAATATGCCCGCCGGATCGCGGGAGGGCGCTAGCAGCGGTCGCCTTCACCGGATCGCGGGCCTGGAGGCCCGCGATCCGGTGAGCTGCGTCTTGCCAATGGTGAGCTATGAGCTTTTTGCCGCGGAAGCCTGCGTCGCCGGGACGCCCAGCGAGAGCATCAGCCGGTTGGCCCAGTTGAAGAACGAGGCGGCGCCGATCAGGTCGGCGATCGCCGCGTCGTCGAGGCCGACTTTGCGCAGGCGCTCGACATGCTCCTTGCCGAAGGTCAGGGGGAGCGCCGTGAGCGCGACCGAGGCCGCGACGATCGCCTCCCAGCGCTCGTCGAGCTTGGCGTCGACGCCTTCGTCGAGCAGGCGCTGCACGTCGTCGACCCGCTTGGAGTAGGTGGCGGCAAAGCGGGCATGGACCGAAGCGCAGTAGATGCAGCCGTTCAGCCGCGAGGTCGCGGCGGCCGCGAGTTCGCGTTCGGCGCGCGGCAGGCCCGCTTCCGGATTGTAGAAGATGTCCTTGTCGGTGCGGGTCCGCGCTTCGAGCACGGCGGGATCGCGCGCCAGCAGCCGGAAGTAGGGTGACTTGATGCGCGCCGCGTCGACCAGGCTGGCGACATGCCGCTCCGTCATCTCGCCTTCCGCCAGCGGCTCCAGCCAGGGCAGCCAGTCGAGCATGTCGCGGGTGAAAACCACCGGCTCGGTGTGCGGCGGCGGCGTCAGCGTCTTCTCTGTCGTCTTGGTGCTCATAGTGTGCTCGCAAGCGTGCTCAGGCCGGCAACGACCCGAATCTGGTAGGCCAGGAAGGAGACGAGCTGGGAGACCGTCACGACATCGGTCGTCGACCAGCCGGCATCCAGCAGCGCCTGCAGCGAGGGCGCCGAGGCATCGCGCGGATGGAAGACCAGCATGTGCGTGTGCTCAAACGCCGCCGACAGACGGGCGCCCAGCGCCTTGCGGCCGGCCTCGCTCACCTTCCAGGTCGGACCCGGCGCGTCTTCGCTCGAAAGCGGCCCCTTGGGAAAGAGGCCATAGGGGCCTTTGCTTCTGGCGGCGGCGACTTCGGCCGCAACGGCAGCGCCCAGTGCCGCGGGCAGCTTGGCGGCGTAGAAGGCGCTGGTCTTGGGCTCGCCATGCAGGCCTGCGACAAACGCCGCGATGGCATGGCGTTCGTCGGCGGTGACGCTGCCCTGGTCCTTTGGTTCGAACAGAGACGCGTAGCTCGCCTGGGCGTGCTTGCGCGCCTCGGACCGCTGGGCGCGGATCGCATCCAGCTTCGAGCCGGGCGCGATGCCCACCAGCGTGTCGATCACATCGGTCATGCGACTTGTCGTGCTCCCGTTTCCTTGTGGGGCGTCCAGCCCAGGGCCGGCGCGACCTTGCCGGCGAAGAGTTCGATCGAGCGCAGGATATAGGGATGCGGCGGATCGATCGAGTGAACCTGCATGGTGAGGTCGGTGGCGCGCTGCAGGGTGGAATCGCCCTGCAGCGAGGCGATGACTTCGTCGGGCGTGCCGATATGCACGTCCATGGCGGCGATCAGGTCGCCCACCAGGTTGCCCGAGGAGAGGTTGCCGGTGGCGGCCAGCCGATGGCGCATGCGCGACAGGCCGACCTCGGCAAGCCGCATCGCCTCGTCGTGGTCGTCGGCGATGAACACCGTGCGCGAGGCGAGGATGCGCGGTTCGCAGCCCTTGGGCAGGGCCTCGAGATAGGCATCGAGCATCGGGTTCTGGATATCGGCCAAGGAGGCCTGCGGCGCTTCCGGCGGCCGTGGCTGGGTCCGCGACAGCATCAGCCCGTCGCCTGCAGCGCCGGCACGTCGTGCCCCGGAGACGGTAAACGTGGCCTGCCAGATGCGGTCGACCAGGCTGGTGCTCGCCGGATAGAGCTTGTCGCCGCCGTCGAGTTCGCGTCCTGACCAGGCGGTCTTCAGCGTCTCGAGATGACTGTCGAAAAGCTTGTGACGGTCGTTGCTGTCGAGGCCGAAGGCCGTGAAGGCCGTCAGATTGCCGCCCGGGCCAACGCCGACTTCGAGGCGGCCGCCACTCAGCAGGTCGGTGACGACGGCATCCTCGGCGACGCGGATCGGCAGCTCCAGCGGCAGGGTGACGATGCCGGTGCCCAGGCGAATGCGCGAGGTGTGGGCCGCGACATGCGACAGGAAGACGAAGGGCGCGGGCAGGCCGCCTTCTCCTTCGTGGAAATGATGCTGGGCGATCCAGGCCGAATCGAAGCCGTGCTTCTCGGCGTGGACGATCTGTTCGGTGGCGAGTCGATAGCGTTCGGCGGCTGTCGTCTGGTCGAGCAGGCGGGTGAAGAAGCCGAGGCGCTTGATCGGGAACGTCGTCATGGGGTCAACCTTGCGTGAAGAGCGGGTTCGGAAGCAAGGGCCGCGGCTGCAGGCATGCTGCGGCCGGGGATGGCGTCGATCAGCTCGCGCGTATAGGCACTGTCGGGCCGGCCGAACACCGTCTCGATCGGGCCGCCATCGACCTGCCGCCCTTTGTGCATGACCGAGACCGTGTCGGAGATCTGCCGGACTACGGCGAGATCGTGCGAAACGAAGAGATAGGTGAGGCCCAGCGTCTTCTGCAGCTCGTCGAGCAGGGCGAGGATCTGCGCCTGCACCGTGACGTCGAGGGCCGAGACCGCTTCGTCGAGCACCAGCACCCGCGGATCGAGCACCAGGGCGCGGGCGATCGCCACGCGCTGGCGCTGGCCGCCCGACAGGGCGCGCGGAGGACGGTCGAGGAAGCTCTCCGACAGGCCGACCCGGTTCAGCATGTCGCGCACCTTGCGGGCGCGGTCGGCCGCCGGGATGGGCTCGAAGTTCAACAGAGGCTCCTCGACGATACGCGCGATGGTCTGGCGTGGATCGAGCGAACCGTAGGGGTTCTGGTAGACGAGCTGGATGTGCTTGCGGAAGCGCCGCAGGGGCTCGCCCTTGAGCGTGGTGAGGTCGACGCCGTCGACCAGGATGCGGCCGGCGGTCGGCTTCAGAAAGCCGACGACGCTGCGCACCGCCGTGGTCTTGCCCGAGCCCGACTCGCCCACGATGGCGTGCGTGCTGCCGCGGCGGACCTTGAAGGAGACGCCGTCCAGCGCGCGGAAGGTCTTGGCCTCGCCGCCGGTCAGCGGAAAGTCGTGGCTGAGCCCCTCGACGTCGATGGCGAAGTCCTGGTTGTCGGTGAGGATGCGCACCGGCCGCGGCTTGCCGAGCGACGGCGCGTCCGAGAGCAGTCGGCGCGTATAGGCGCTGCTGGGCGCGGCCAGCACCTCCTTGACGGCGCCCTGCTCCTGGATGCGGCCACCCTGCAGAACCACCAGCCGATCGGCGCGGTCGGCCGCGACGCCGAGATCGTGCGTCACCAGCAGCACGGCCGTGCCGTTCTCGCGGCGCAGCTCGTCGATCAGGTCGAGGATGCGCCGCTGCACGGTGACGTCGAGCGCGCTGGTCGGCTCGTCGGCCACGATCAGGGCGGGATTGAGAGCGACGGCAATGGCGATCAGCACGCGCTGCCGCATGCCGCCCGAAAGCTCGTGCGGATACTGCTGCGCGCGCATCTCGGCCGGCGTCAGGCCGACGCGCTCCAGCAGCTCGATCACCCGCTTTTGGATCGTTCGGCGGTCGCCCCGCTTGTGGATCTGCATCACCTCGGCGAGCTGCGAGCCAATGGTGCGCACGGGGTTGAGCGAGCTGCCAGGATCCTGCGGGATCAGGCTCACCACTGCGCCGCGGATACCGTCCAGCCGCTTCTGCGACCAGCGCGAAATGTCCGTGCCGTTGAGCCGGATGACGCCGCCGTCGACCTTGCCGTTGCCGGCCAGCAGGCCGAGCACGGCCTGCGCCGTCGTGGTCTTGCCCGATCCCGATTCGCCCACCAGGGCGACCACTTCGCCCGGCATGACCTTGAAAGAGACGCCGTGGACCACACGCTGGTCGCGATCGTTCGTGCGGTAGGAGATGGCGAGGTCGTCGACCTCGAGAAGGGGTGTTGTGCTCATGGCTCGGTACGGCCGATGGCCTTGGAGATGCGGTCGGCGGAAAGCACGACCAGGACGACGACAAGGCCGGGCGCTGCGGTGAGCCACCAGGCACGCGAGAGATAGTTGCGGCCCTCGGCGATCAGCAGGCCCCATTCCGGCGTCGGTGGCGGCGCGCCGTAGCCCAGGAAGCCCAGGGTCGAGATGGCGAGGATGGCCGAGCCGAACTGCAGGGCGGCGAGCGCGATCACCGAGGTCAGCGAATTGGGCAGCACATGACGGTAGAGCACCGCCCAGAAGGTGCCGCCGCTGCCGAAGGCCGCCTCGACATAGTCGCTGCGCCGAACGCGCACGACCTCGGAGCGGGCAAGGCGCGCGAAGCGCGCGATGGAGACCGCGCCGACGGCAATGGCGACGTTCACCGTGCCGAAGCCCAGGATCACGATGATGCTGAGCGACAGCAGCAGCGACGGGACGGCCAGCAGGGAATCGACCAGCCGCATGATGGCGGCGTCGAGCCAGCCGCTGCGCGCCCCGGCGATCAGGCCGAGCAGGGTGCCGAGCAGCAGGCCGACGCTGACGGCGACGAAGGCGCCGGTCAGCGAATGGCGGGCACCATAGACGATGCGGGCATAGAGATCGCGGCCGAGACCGTCGGTGCCCAGCACATGCTCCTCGCTGGGCGCTCGCAGTTGCGTGCCCGGGACGCCTTCGGTGCCGCTGTAGGAGGTGAAGGCCGACGGAAAGACCGCCCACAGCAGCACGATCAGCACCACTGTCCAGGCCAGCGCCAGGGTCGGCGAGAGGCGCTTGATCCGCGAGACCCAGCCGACGGGGAGGTCGGCCGAGAGCGAGGCGCCGGCGCCGTTTGCGGTTTCGCTGCTCATGCCGTGGCTCCGACTTTGCTGCCGAGCCGTGGGTCGAGGACGGGGTAGAGCAGGTCGACGATCAGGTTGATGGTGACGAAGGCGAGCGCGGAGATGACCACGATGGCCTGCAGCACGGCCGTGTCGTGATTGCCGACCGCCTGGTAGGTGAGGCCGCCCAGTCCACTCAGGCCGAACACCGCTTCGGTGACGACGGCGCCGGCAAGAAGCTCGCCGAACAGCACGCCCGCGATGGTCAGGGTCGGCAGGAGCGCGTTGCGCGCCACATGCCGCCACAGCACCCAGCTGCGTGACGCACCCTTGGCGCGCGCGACGGCAACGAAAGGCTGCGTCAGCACCTGGTCGATGTTGCGCATCAGGATCTGCGCCAGCGGCGCAGAGATCGGGATGGCAAGCGTCATCACCGGCAGCACCAGTTTCTCGACGGGACCGGGGCTGATCACCGATACCAGGCCGAGCTGAAACGAAAAGATCTGGATCAGCATGATGCCGAGCCAGAAGACCGGCACCGAGATGAAGAGCGACGGCAGTGCCTGCAGGCCGGCGCGCAGCCAGCCCATCCCGGTCATGTTCGAGGCGGCAGCGAGGAGGATCGTCAGGATCAGTGCCGCCGTGAAGCCCAGCGACGCCAGCAGCAGGGTGGACGGCAGGTTGGTGAGCAGCAGCTTGCTCACCGGCACGCCGGCCTGGATCGAGTAGCCGAAATTGCCGGTGAGGAACTGGCCGACCGTGCTGAGATAGCGTTCCCATAGCGGCAGGTCGGCGCCGTAGGCGGCGCGGATATCGGCGATCTGTTCGGGCGTCAGCGCCATTTCCGGCGCCATGAACTTGATCATGATCGCATCGCCCGGCAGCACCTGCAGCAGCAGGAAGGCCGCCGTGAAGGTCAGCGCCAGCACCGCCAGCGCCTGCCCGAACCGGCCAAGAAGGTAGTGGACCATCAGTGATGCTCAGGCGATCGTATCGTCAACCGCGGCCCTGTCATTTGGGCGCGATCCAGGTCGAATAGAAGCTCGGCCGGCCGACCGCTTCGAAGGTGAAGCCCTTGACCCGCGGCGAGGCGGCGAAGGCCTGCGGCTCCTCGAAGACCGGGATCGCGTAGCCCTGGTCGATCACATAAGCTTGGACCTCACCGACCAGCGCCAGGCGCTTCACCGGGTCGGTCGCGACGGCGATGTCCTCCAGCAGCTTGTTCAGCTTCTCGTCGCTGAAGTTCTGCACCTTCTGGCTGACGCCGCCCTTCTGCAGCAGCACGTTGCGCGTGGTGGGATAGTATTGGCTGCGGATCACGTCGGGATCGGCGCGGCCGACCATCGCCGGTGCGACCGGCGTCTTGGCCGGATCGAGATTGTCGGCAACGCGGCTGCCGGCATCGCCCGCCAGCACGTTCAGCTTCACGCCGACCTTGGCCCATTGTTGGGCGACGAGCTGCAGGGTCTCCTTGTTCTGCGGCTGCGGCAGCGACTCGTAGGCGGTGAGCACGAGCTCCTTGCCGTCCTTCTGGCGCAGGTTGCGCGGCCCGACTGTCCAGCCGGCCTCGTCGAGCAGCTTGGCGGCGAGCGCCGGGTCGTAGGCGAGCTTGCCCGAATTGTCGACAAAGCCCTGCGCCGTCGAGGCGATGATCGACTTGGCCTGCGGATAGTTCTCCGAGAACAGCGTGGCCACGATCTCCTTGGTGTTGGTGGCGTGCAGGAGCGCGCGGCGCACCCGCACGTCGGACACCAGGGGATTGTCGGGGCGGAAGACGATGCTGTTATTGATGCCGCGCGTCGAGGGGGCATAGATGATGAAGCCCTTGGACTGGACCTGCTTCTCGTCATAGGCCTGGACCTGGCGGATGACCTGGGCCTGGCCGGCCAGCAGGGCCCCGATGCGCACGCTGTCCTCCGGCGTCACGACATACTTGATGCCGTCGAGATGGGCGCGACCCTGGTGCTCCAGGTTCTTCGGACCCCAGGCATAGTCCTGGCGCGCCGTCATGGTGAGCTCGCGGCCCAGCACTTCGTTGGTCACGACGAACGGCCCGGAGCCGATGATCTTGGTGGCGTCACCCAGCGCCTCGAACGGCAGCGACAGGGTCTTGAGCGAGACCAGGCCGGAGCCGATCACCGACGTGCCCTGCAGGAAACCGACCGAGGGCCTGGAGAAGAAGAACTTCACCGTCAACGGGTCGACGACCTCGCTCCCCTTGTAGTTGGTGAGCACCTCGGAGATCGGCAGCTTCTGCGCCTTGTTGCCGAGGCCGTAGGTGTCGAAATTCTTGGCAACCGCGTTGGCGTCGAGCGGCGTGCCGTCGGAGAAGGTGACCCCCGGCCGGATCTTGAAGGTGAACTCTGTGGCGTCGGCGTTGACCGTCCAGCTCTCGGCGATCCAGGGCTCGATCTCGAGCGTCTTGGGATTCTGGTAGGTGAGCTTGTCGGTGATCTGGTTGAGCACGCCGCCGTTGGGATAGAAGCCGCCGGCCGGCGGGTAGAGATTGTCGTGCGGCTGCTGCTCCAGATAGATCAGCACGCCCCCTTTGACCGGCGCCTGGGCGAAGGCGTTGCCGCTGCCCAGCGCCAAGCCAGCGAGTGACAGGGTGGCGAGCGACGCGGCGGCGCCGATGATGAAACGCCGAGACTGGATCTGGAACACGACTTCTCCTCTCTGCCGTTCGGCACAGGAGTCGCCATGCAGTAATTGGACCGAAGCTCGCCCGTGCGGGCCAGAGATATGGTCAAATAACTGCGTCAGTTACACAGAGGAGATTACCAAATTCGCAAACGGCCAGAAGGAAATTCTGCTCCAATTCTAGGCAACTGCAGAAGATTTAGCTCCTTTGGTCTGGCCGGCGCGGGCGAGTGTCCGGGCATTCAAGGTCAGGATCCGCAGCAGGCCTTCGGCGTCGTCGTGGTCGAACGACCCCTCCGCTTCCATCGATCCATCGGCATTGAACAGGGAATGCACGACGTCGGACGCCGAGACGAAGCGGACCGTGCCGCGATAGAGCGACATCGTGATCGTGCCGGTCATCAGGGCCGCGCTTTCGGCGACGGCAGTGCGGGCCATGCGTGAGCCCAGGTCGTGCCAGTAGCCCTGATAGAGCTGGCGGGCGAGGTATCCCGATAAGGTCGCGAAGAGCTCGGTCGCCCGGCGGTCGAGCACGATCTGCGTCAGCAGGGCATAGGCGGTGGCCAGCAATTCCATGCCGGGCGCCTCGTAGACGCCGCGCGACTTCACGCCGACGAACCGGTTCTCGACCATGTGCAGGCCGATGCCCACGGCATGCCGGCCGGCCAGCAGATTGAGGCGCCGGAAGACATCTGCGAGCGGTAAGGCCTCGCCATCGAGGGCGACCGGCCGGCCTTTCTCGAAACGCAAGGTGACGGCCGCTGCCGTGTCGCGGGCCGCTTCCGGCCACTGGCCCATCGCCGGTACGACGAGGTCGGCGGGCGTTGTCAGCGCTTCGAGCAGCCCGCCTTCATGGGTGAGGCCCAGCAGGTTGGCGTCGGTGGAGTAGGGCTTGCCGCGCGTCGCCTTGATCGGAATGCCGTGCTGCTCGCAGTAGTCGATCATCTGTTGGCGACCGCGGAAGCGCTGCAGGAAGGCCGGATCGCGCCAAGGCGCGTAGACTTCGATCGCGGGATCGAGCATGGCGGCGGCGATCTGGAAGCGGACCTGGTCGTTGCCGCGACCCGTGGCGCCGTGGCTCATGATCGTGAGGCCGCGCTTCTGCATCTCCGCGACCACGCCCTGGACGATGGCCTGCCGTCCCGCGCCCGTCGTGTTCCAGTAGCGGCCTTCGTAGCAGGCCTGGGCCTGCACGACGTCGAGGCCGATTTCGGCGAGCGTCTCCTGCAGCGGCAGGCCGACGAAGTCGGCCGCACCACTTGCCCGCATGCGGGTTTCGATCTCCTCGAAGCTCGCCTCGTCGGGTTGGCCGAGATCGGCGGTCATGCAGACGACATCGACGCCCTGACGGGCGAGCCAATGCGTGATGGTGCAGCTGTCGAGCCCACCGGAGGCGGCGAAGGCAATCTTTTTGCCCTTGAGGTCCTGCACGTTCATCACGCTTCTCCGCTTCGTTCGCCTCCCTTCTTGGTAGCGGCGCGTTCTGCCGGCTTGTAGGTCGCAATGCGCCGGGCGTCGGCCTTTCGACCGGCCATTGTGCTAGTGTTCCGGCAGATCGCCGGTTTGGAGTGCAATCAGTGGGCAGCAGGCAGCGGGATGGATTGGACGGCGCCGACCGGGAGCTGCTGCGCTTGCTGACGGTGGATGCCCGCGAACCGGTCACGACCCTGGCGCGCAAGCTCGGGCTCGGCCGCGCCACCGTGCAGGAGCGGATCGATCGGCTGAAACGCAACGGCGTCATCGCGAAATTCACGGTCGCCGTCGGTGCCGGCACGGCCGGGCCGCAGATCACCGCCTGCGTGTTCGTGAAAGTGAACCTCAAGGCCAGCGCCGCGGTGGGGCGCAGCCTGTCGCGGATCAAGGGGATCCGTGAGCTCTACAAGACGGCCGGCGAGAACGACGACTTCCTGGCCATCGTCGACGGCGCCGACACCGCTGCCATCGACGCGACGATCGGCGAGATCGTCGCGGTGTCGGGAGTCGAGCGGACCTCGTCCAAGATCATGCTGGCCA
>MKRV01000101.1 GCA_001897995.1 Alphaproteobacteria bacterium 65-37
GGCTGTAGGTCGCGAACGATCATTGCGCATTTGTACTGCCAGGATCGTTCGCCGCAACGGTTGGCGCCGCCCGCCCGCCCTGTTAAGACCCCGCTGATACAGCAGGAGAAGACATGGCCACCGCCGCGACCCCGATGAAGAGTGCCGCCAAGGGCATCACCGCCGACGCCAAGCCGTTCGACTGGGAGGATCCCTTCTTCCTCGACGACCAGCTTACCGAGGAGGAAATCGCGATCCGCGACGCTGCGCGCGACTACTGCCAGGACAAGCTGATGCCGCGCGTCCTGATGGCCAACCGCCATGAGAAATTCGACCGCGAGATCATGAACGAGTTCGGCGCCCTCGGCCTGCTGGGCGCGACGATCCCCGAGAAGTACGGCTGCGCCGGCGCCAACTACACGACCTACGGCCTGGTGGCGCGCGAGGTCGAGCGGGTCGATTCCGGCTATCGCTCGGCGATGAGCGTGCAGTCCTCCCTGGTCATGCACCCGATCTACACCTACGGCAGCGAAGAGCAGCGCATGAAGTACCT
Source organism: Alphaproteobacteria bacterium 65-37 (assembly GCA_001897995.1). Lineage (GTDB taxonomy): Bacteria > Pseudomonadota > Alphaproteobacteria > Reyranellales > Reyranellaceae > Reyranella. The sequence goes on from MKRV01000101.1 coordinate 533, forward strand.
GCCCAAGCTCGCCACCGGCGAGTGGGTCGGCTGCTTCGGCCTCACCGAGCCCGACCACGGCTCCGATCCCGGCAGCATGAAGACTCGCGCCGTGACCGTGCCGGGTGGCTTCAAGCTCTCCGGTTCCAAGATGTGGATCACCAACTCACCGATCGCCGACGTGCTGGTGATCTGGGCCAAGCTGGACGGCGGGGCGATCCGTGGGTTCATCCTGGAGCGCACCTGGAAGGGCATCGAGACCCCCAAGATCGAGGGCAAGTTCAGCCTGCGCGCCTCGGTGACGGGCGCCATCATGCTCGACGAGGTCTTCGTGCCGGCCGAGAACCTGATGCCCAACGTCGCGGGCCTCGGCGGGCCATTCGGCTGCCTCAACAGCGCCCGCTACGGCATCGCCTGGGGTGCCATGGGTGCCGCCGAATTCTGCTGGAAGCAGGCGCGGAACTACACGCTCGATCGCAAGCAGTTCGGCCGGCCGTTGGCCGCCAACCAGCTCATCCAGAAGAAGCTTGCCGACATGCAGACCGAGATCGCGATCGGCCTGCAGGGCTGCCTCCGGGTCGGCCGCCTCAAGGACCAGGGCCACGCCCAGCCGGAGATGATCTCCCTGATCAAGCGCAACAACTGCGGCAAAGCGCTGGACATCGCCCGCGTCGCTCGCGACATGCATGGCGGCAACGGCGTCTCGGACGAGTACCACGTGATCCGCCACGTCATGAACCTCGAGGCGGTGAACACCTACGAAGGCACGCACGACGTGCATGCCCTGATCCTCGGCCGCGCCATGACCGGCATCCAGGCCTTTAGCGCCGGATCCTAACCGGCGTGGATCTGCCGCCCCCCGGCGACATCGCAATCGTCGTCGCCGGGGCGCTGGCCGCCGGCTTCGTCAACGGGTTGAGCGGCACCGGCTATGCGCTGGTGGCGCTGGGCTTCTGGCTGCAGGCCATGTCGCCAGTGACGGCGGCGCCGCTGACTGCCTTATCGAGCGTCGCCGGCCACATCCAGTCCCTGCCGCGTATCTGGAGTGGCGTCCAGTGGCCGAGGCTCTGGCCTTTCCTGCTGGCCGGCGCGATCGGCGTGCCACTCGGCACGATGTTTCTCGGAGACCTCCGCCCGCAGCCGCTCAAGATCGGCGTGGGGATCCTGTTGATCGTCTATAGCGCCTGGATGGCGTTCGTGCGCCGTCCCCCAATCGTCGCTGGCGGCGGTCGCACCGCCGATGCATTCGTGGGCCTGCTCGGCGGCGTGATGGGCGGCATGGCGAGCCTGAGCGGCCCTGCCCCCACCATCTGGGCCCAGCTTCGCGGTTACAGCAAGAACGAGCAGCGCGGCATCAACCAGCCGTTCAACATGACCGTTCTCGTCCTCGCCCTGGCCTCGGCCGGCATCGCCGGCTACCTCGATCGAACCTTCTTCGTCTGGGCCGCAATCACCGTGCCGTCGACCTTGATCGGGGCGCGGATCGGCCTCGCTCTCTACGGCCGCATCAACGACGTGCAATTCCGACGGATCCTGCTCGCTCTCCTTGCTTTCTCGGGGGCGACACTTATCCTGTCGTCGCTACGATGACGAGCCGGGCACTCTTCACGACTGTCTTCCTCACGCTGCTGTTCGGCGTTCTGGCGGCCGTGCTGTTTTCCAGGGACATGGCCCGCGCACCCGAAATCGCGGCGGGCGGCCCCTCCACCAAGGCGAGCCCGTCGACGTCTGCGATCGCGTGGCCCGACTACAGCGCCAACGGTCTTGGGTTCCAGACACCGGCCCGGCCGGACGGTGAACTGATCGCCCAGGGCTACCGTCAGGTCAGTCAGACCTTTGCCGAGATCGGCCCCGAAGTGGCCGATCCTGCGAGGCGCTTCGCAGGCAACAACCTCTCCTGCCAGAACTGCCATATCGACGGCGGCACCAACCGCCATGCGCTGCCGCTGGTCGGCGTCTTCAACATCTATCCAAGGTTCCTTACCCGCTCCGGCCGCGTGGTGTCGCTGCCCGAGCGCGTGAACCAGTGCATGACGCGGTCGATGAACGGCCGGCCGCTGCCGGACGATTCCCCCGAGATGGCAGCGTTCCTGGCCTATTTTAAGTTCATCGGTGGACCGGAGGCCGTGCACGCCGAACCCGCACCTCCTCCGCCGGTTCCCGCCAGCGTCGAGCGTGGGGCGGTGGTCTACGCCGACGTCTGCGCCCTCTGCCACAAGCCGGACGGCCTCGGCGTGCGTGTGGGCTCCAAGGGTGACGCCGACGGCTACAGCTTTCCGCCGCTCTGGGGGCCCGACAGCTTCAACGACGGCGCCGGAATGGACCGGTTTGACCGCGCGGTGGGCTTCATCCGACACAACATGCCGCGTGGTGTCGATCCGGCGCATCCGCAGCTCAGCCTGCAGCAGGCCTGGGACGTGGTGGCCTATCTGCGCGCCCAGCCGCGTCCGCCTGGCCCCGAGCGCTAGGCCAATCCTGCCTGACAGCCGGTCTCGGCCAGGATCGCCTCCAGCCCTGGAGCCCCCTTGGCCGCAGCATACTTGCGCCGAATCTCCGCCAGGGAGCGCGCATGGTACTTTTGCGGCTCCTGCGTCCACGCCGCGCCGGCGAGGCTCATCGAGAAGCTCTTGTCGCCTCGGCCGATGGCCTGGGCATTGGCCTGAGACCAAGGCAGGAAGAGGCCGGCCACCTCCTCCTTCAGGATCGGCCTGAGGGTCGGTGCCAGAGCCGTGAGCGCCTCGAACGGCCCTTCGACCTTGGGCATGAGCATGCGCTTCACCCAGGCCATCACGTTGGGGGCCGAGGCACGCATCAGGGCTCCTGGCGTCGGATCGGTCGCGGCTTCGTAGAACTGGCCCCAGAGCCCGAAGTCGGCCATCGCCGGCCGTGCACCCAGCACATAGGGCCGCCCCGCAAGGTGCGCGTCGAACAGGGCCAGCGCCTTCTTGAACGACGCCTCGATCACCGGCTGGGTCTTGTCGTTGGAACCGACAAAGCCCAGCCGTCCCATCATGCGCTCGGCAATGGCGGCCCGCGTCTGGGCGACAGCCAATGCCCCCTCTGCCCCCGCCGCCTGCAGAGCAATACGCTCGGCGGTGGCCCAGGCGTCCGGCTGATAGTGCCAGCGATAGTGGAACATCCACTTATTGCCCCACTCGTCGCCATACTCTTCGAGCAGCGCCGAGACGAAGGCAAGTGCGGGATCCTCCGGTGTCGCCGATGGCTCACGATGCGATGCCTCGAAGCGTTCGAGGATCGGCGTCGAATCCTGCAGTCCCTCGGCTTCGCCGCTCGCACCAGGCGGCGTCACCACCAGCGGGATCAATGGCAGCTTGGCGTATTTCTGGAACTCCGCCTGCACCGCCGCTGATCGCGGGATCCATTGATGCTCGATGCCCTTGAAGCGGAAGAACGAGCGGACTTTCACCGAGTAGGGTGAGAGTTCCGAGCCGAAAAGGCGGTATGTGTTCGTCACGATCTCAGATCCAACGTTTGCGCTTCAGCCACAGGAAGATGCCGCCCACGATCACGACGACCATCACCCAGAAGAAATAATAGCCGTATTTCCAGCCGAGCTCGGGCATGTTGCCGACGTCGCGCTCGAAATTCATGCCGTAGATGCCGGCGAGAAAGCTCAAGGGCATGAAGAAGACGGTGATGATCGCCATCGTCTTCATCACCTCGGACATGCGGTTCGAGGAGTCCATGAGATAGACTTCCATCAGGCTGTTCGTCATTTCCCGGTAGCTCTCGACCAGCTCGAGCACCGCGACGGCATGGTCGAAACAGTCGCGCAAGTAAGTGCGCGTCTCCGGCATGATGAACGGCACGTCCGGCCGCATGACTGCCAGCACCGTCTCGCGCTCTGCCCATTGGATGCGATGGAAGGCAACCAGCGCCCTTCGCGCCTGGTGGATATGGTAGAGCGTGTCCTGGGTCGGTCGCTCCAGCGCTTCGTCCTCGAGCTCTTCGAGGTGGTTTGACACGGCCTCGATCAGCGGGAACTTGCGATCGACCACGAGATCGATCAGGGCATAGACGAGATAGTCGACCCCGAACGTGCGGAGCCGGGAGCCGGCCGTCTGGATGCGGTCACGCACCGGCTTGAACATGTCGACCTTGTGGTCGTGGAACGAGATCACGTAGTTATCGCCGAAGAAGATGCTGACCTGGCGCGGGATCAGCACACCGTCTTCGTAGCTCGGATCGTTCAGGACGACGAAGCCTTGGCCTTCGTAGAGATCGAGCTTGCTGCGCTGGTTGGCATGGAAGACGTCCTCCATCGCGAGCGGATGGAGGTTGAAGGCCATGCCGAGGTTGCGCAGCATCTCGGAACTGGGCCGGCCGGCGACGTCGATCCAGGTGTGGCCGGGCGTTCCGAGGTGGAAGCGACATTCGTCGACCTCCACCCCATGCATCACCTGAACGTCGTCCTGGGTGTATTCAACCAGGGTGAAGTCGAGGGCCTCGTCGGGGACCGGGGCACGTCCGGCGAGCGTTCCAGGAGCGGTACCGGGCTTGGTATGCCGATGGATGATGCCGTCCATGCGTCCCCCTGGCTTGTCCCCGATTCAGGGTCTCAGACCTCTTCCATCACCTGCACGTCGGGGCGGCCAGCCAGGTAATCCCCGAGCTTGCGGCCGAGTTCCTTGAAGTGCGGCGCGGCCCGATGGGCCTCCAGTGCCGCCTGGTTCTCGTATCTTTCCAACATGACATAAACATTAACGTCCGCCGTCTTGTGCAGCGCGTAGAGCTTGTTGCCCGGCTCGTCGGCATGAACCCTGGCCTGCAGCGCCTTCATCGTCGCCTCGAATTCGGCATTGGTGCCGGGCTTGATGGTGAGCTTCGCGATTACGCCGATCATATCCTCTCCTCTGCCGACTATTGCGGCCGCTTCTTGACAAGGTACTTGTGCTCGCCGTCGCACACCAGTTCGCCGGACTGATTGTGGATCGTGAGTTTCAGGATCGCCACCCCGGTGGTCCGGCCGGGCTTGAGCTCGGTGATTTCGAGCATGGGGTAGAGCGTGTCGCCGACATAGACCGGCTTCAGGAAACGCGAGGATTGCTCGAGGAAGCCTACCAGCGATTCGCCCACCACATGGGGGAAGATGCCGGCGCCGGCCGCGCCCTGGATGGCAACCTGCAGACCGTGGGCCAGCATGTCACGATGCCCCAGCGCCTTGCAGTACTCGCGGTCGTAGTGAATTGGGTGATTGTCGCCGCTGGCCAGCTGGAAGGCCGAGAACAGGGCCTCCGTCTGGGTCCGCGAGTTGATGTAGAATTTCTGGCCGACCTTCAGATCTTCGAACCAATGTGCCGGGCCGAAGCGATGCTCGGCCGGATCGAACGGCTTGGTGTTGGCATCCGCCACGTCTTCTCTCCCTCTTCTTCCGCCCTAGGCGGCCTTTGCCTTGCGCCCCATGCCGTCGAATGCATCGAACATGCGCTCACGCCAAGTATAGATCGGGTCGTCGCTTTCCAGCAGCGCCAGCGGGCTGGTTACGTGAGCCCACATGAACGACCCGAACAGGGCATAGTCGGCATAATTGGACCGCGTACCCCCCAGGAACTTCCGCTCGCGCAGCACCCGCCGTGCCGGCTCCAGGGCCGTCCGCAAGGTCGCCACGCCTTTCTCGCGTGCCCGTGCCTGGAAGCCGCCAAAGTCGGCCGTGCCGAGCCGCTTGCCGCGCGACTCGATGATGTAGGCCTTGTCCTCGGGCCGCACGCGCTCGACCAGGTCCGCGACCACAATCGGGAAGATCGCGCCATTGATGGCGATGTCCACCCAGCCGTTGGCGAGTTGTGCGGCCAGAAGTTCCTGCTCGGTGGCGAACAGAGGCTTGTCCGGATAGGCCTTGTCGAGATGGCAGGCGATGGCCCAGCTGTCCTTCACGGCCGTCTCGCTGTCCTTGAGCACCGGCAGGAGCTGGGAATCGGCGAAGGCGATCTTGTGCTTCTCGGTGAATCCCGTGGGCTCGTCCTTCCAGGGCAATCCCTTGTGGGCGAGCGCGAACTTGGCGCGCCAGCAGAACGGGCTGGGGCGGCGATCGTTCTGGAACACGAGGTCGTAGAGGGTGATCATTTGCTCTTGTCCGTCTGGAGTTTGGCGTTGAGGCGTTGGCTCCAAGAGTAAAGCGGATCGTCCGCGTCGAGCAGCGCAAATCGGCTCGACTGCTCCGCCCAATGGAACGCCGCAGCGACCATGAAATCCGCCATGCCGGGCGTTGCGCCATGCAGGTTGCCGTTCTGCTTCACCGTAAGACGCAACGGATCCAACGCTTTCCGAAAGGCAGGCAACCGCGCCTCACGCGTCTCGTTGAGTTTTGCCAGCGGTCCAAAACGCGGCTCGCGCGTCCGCCGGAGATAGTCGCGATCCTCCTCGTCGACGTGATCGAGCATGTCGAACAGGATGAAGCTCGCGATCTCCGGCGTCAGCCAGAGGCCACACCAGTTGTTGAAGTAGCGCGCCAGCGCCCGTCCCGCGTCGCCACCGAACAGCGAAGGCCGATCCGGATAGGTCTCTTCGAGGTAATGCGCGATGCGCCAGGAATCGGCCACCACAGCGTCACCGTCGACCAGCACCGGCACGGTCTGCGACTTGGCGAAGGCGATCGTTTCCTTGTCGACGAAGCGCACGGGAATGACGCGGTCGACAGCAAGGCCTTTGTGGCGAAGCGCGAGGTGCGCGCGCTGGCCGAACGGGCTGAGTTGCCGCCCGTCCAGCGACTTCAGATCGTAGAGGGTGCGACCCCCTGCCCGTGGATTACTTTCCATCCAGCATTTTGACGATGCCGGAGAAATCCTTGCCGCCGTTGCCGCCGTTGACGAACAAATTGAAGAGCTGTGCCGCCTCGGCGCCCAGCGGCGTGCTGGCGCCAGCGGCATTGGCCGCCTGCTGCGCCAGCAGCAGGTCCTTCAGCATCATCGCCGCCGTGAAACCCGGCTGGTAGTCGCGATTCGCCGGCGATGCCGGCACCGGGCCCGGCACCGGACAATAGTTGGTGAGCGACCAGCACTGTCCTGACGAGGTCGAAGCCACGTCGAACAGCTTCTGGGCATCGAGGCCAAGCCGCTTGGCCAGCATGAACGCCTCGCTGACCGCGATCATGGAAACGCCCAGGACCATGTTGTTGCAGATCTTGGCGGCCTGCCCATTGCCGCTGCCACCGGCATGGACGATGTTCTTGCCCATCTTCTCCAGGATCGGCTTGGCCTTGGCGAAAGCGCCATCCTTGCCGCCCACCATGAAAGTGAGCGTGCCGGCTGTGGCGCCCCCGACGCCCCCGGAGACCGGCGCGTCGATCATTTCCATGCCCGCCTTCTCGGCGAGCTGAGCGACATGCCGGGCGCTCTCGACGTCGATCGTCGAGCAGTCGATCAGCACGGTGCCCTTGGCGATGTTGGGCAGCACGTCCTTCTCGTAGACCTCGCGGACGTGCTTGCCGGCCGGCAGCATGGTGACGACCACCTCGGCACCCTTGACCGCCTCGGCCGCCGACGCCGCCTTGTGGGCGCCCTTCTCGACGGCCGTTTTCACCGCGGCCTCCGAAAGATCGAAGGCCGTCACATGATGTTGGGCCTTGGCCAGATTGGCGGCCATCGGTCCGCCCATGTTGCCGAGGCCGATGAAGGCGATCTTCGCCATGGTTTCCTCCCTTGTTGGCCGCTTAGTCGAAAATACTGGCCGCTCAGTCGAAGAACAGGTCGTTCGATACCGGGCGGAAATGCTCCTCGACCATCTCGCGGGTCACGCCTTCGATGGTGGCCGGGCTCCATTTCGGCTTCTGGTCCTTGTCGATCAGCAGCGCCCGCACGCCCTCGAAGAAGTCGTGCCCCTTCTGCATGCAGCGCTGCGACATGCGGTATTCGATGGTCATCGTGTCCTCGAACGAGCGCACCGCGCAGCGGCGCAGCTGCTCGAGGGTGATCGCCATGGAGAGCGGCGAGAGCTTCATCAGCGCCGCCAGCTGCTTCTGGGCGAACTCGCTGTTCGACTTCTTGAGCTGGGCGACGATCTCCTGCAGCGTCTCGGCCGAGAAGCAGCGATCGATCTCGGGCATCAGCGCCGGCAGGGTCGCCTCGCCCGGATCGGCGGTGAACTTGGCGATCACCGCATCGACCTTCTCGTTGGCGCGCGGCCCCGACAGGTCGGCAGCACCGAGCGCGGCCTGCAGATCGCCGATCTTGGCGCTCGGCACATGCGCCTGCACGATGCCGGCCCACAGTGCATCTGCCACCTTCAGGCGGTAGCTGGTGAGCGCCAGGAAAGTGCCCAACGCCCCCGGCAGGCGCGTCAGGAAGTAGCCGCCACCGACGTCGGGGAAGAGCCCGATCGTGGTCTCCGGCATGGCGAACAGGAACTTCTCGCTCGCCACCGAGTGCGAGCCGTGCGCCGACAGGCCGACGCCGCCGCCCATGTTGATGCCGTCGATCAGTGAGATCCAGGGCTTGGCGTAACGGTAGATGCGGCGGTTGACGATGTACTCGTCGCGGAAGAAGTCGCGGCGCAGCGTACCCGACGGATTGTCGCGCATTTCGCGGTAGAGGCCGGCCACGTCGCCACCGGCGCAGAAGGCACGGTCTCCGGCGCCGCGCAGGATCACGGCCTTGATCGCGGGATCCTTCTCCCACTGCGGCATCACTCGTTCCATCTCCAGGATGATGCCGTGCGACAACGAATTGAGGACCTTCGGCCGGTTGAGCGTCATGATGCCCAGACCGTCTTTCACCTCGAACAGAATCTCTGCTTCAGAAGACATCATCACTCCAAAGTCGACGATTTTTGTCATCCCGAGGGGATCCTTCCTGATCAGTAAAGGTCCCTCGCTGCGCTCGGGATGACGGGGATGTGGTTACCCCACCAAAAGCCTGCGCGAAATGATCACCCTCATGATCTCGTTGGTGCCTTCGAGGATTTGGTGCACACGCAGGTCGCGGAGATAGCGCTCGATGGGGAAATCCTTCAAGTAGCCGTAACCGCCATGCAGTTGCAGCGCCTCGTTAACCACACGGAAGCCGACGTCGGTGGCGAAGCGCTTGCCCATGGCCGCCGCCTGTGTCGCTTCGGGCGACTTGGCGTCGAGCAGAGAGGCCGCCCGCCAGATCATCAGCCGAGCCGCGTCGAGTTCGGTCGCCATGTCAGCGAGCTTGAACTGGGTCGCCTGGAAGTCGGCAAGCGGCTTGCCGAACTGCTTGCGCTCGACGACGTAGCGCGACGCCGTTTCCAGGCAGGCCCGCGCTCCGCCCAGCGAGCAGGCACCGATATTGATGCGCCCACCATCCAGACCCATCATCGCGATCTTGAAGCCGTGCCCCTCGGGGCCCAGCCGGTTGGCGACCGGCACCTTGCAGTTGTCGAAGATCACGGCGGCCGTCGGCTGGCTGTTCCAGCCGAGCTTGTTCTCCTGCTTGCCGAACGACAGGCCTGGCGTGCCGGCTTCGACCACCAAGGTCGACACCCCGCCCGCCCCCGGGCCGCCGGTCCGCAGCATCACGACATAGATGTCGCTGCGGCCGCCCCCGGAAATGAAGGCCTTGGTGCCGTTCAGCACGTAATGATCGCCGTGCAGTTCGGCCCGCGTCGCCAGGGCTGCCGCGTCGGAGCCAGCGCCTGGCTCAGTGAGGCAGTAGCTCGCGAAATGCTCCATCGAGCAGAGCTTGGGCAGGAAACGCTGCCGCTGCTCGTCGCTGCCGAAGCCGTCGATCATCCAGGCGGCCATGTTGTGGATGGAGATGTAGGCCGCCGTGCTCGGGCACGCCGCGGCCAGCTCCTCCATGATCAGCGCGGCATCGAAACGGCTGAGGCCACTGCCGCCGACATCGTCCTTCACGTAGATGCCGCCGAACCCCAGCGCCGCCGCCTCCCGCAGAACGGCCTCCGGGAAGATCTTTTCAGCGTCCCATCGGGCAGCCTCGGGCAACATCCGCTCGGTCGCGAATTGCCGAGCCGTGTCGCGAAAAGCCTGTTGGTCCTCAGAAAGCGTAAAATCCATGCGAGGCGGATCATATCGGGGGGTCTCCCCCGGTCAACCCGTCGGCGTCGATGACGATGGCCGCAGCATCGGCGCTGCTTTAGACTTGCGCCATGGGTTGGCGCACTCTCACTGAGGAAGAAGCAGCAACACTTCCCGAGGCGCGCCTGGGAGGGGCGCTGCTCTGGATCGTCATCGCCGCCTTCGTCCTCTGCCTCGTCGCGCTCCTCGGCTCCACTTTGGCATTCCAACGGTTACCTGCCATCGGCCTGCGCTACGCGATTGCCGTCGGTTTTGTGACGATCTGGTCGGCGGGCTTCCTCGTCCTGACGGCCCTGCGCTGGCGCCACACGCCTGTCGTCGCGAGCGCCGGCCTGGTGCTGTGGATCGGCTGGCGCACCAGCGTCGTGCTTTCGGGCAGCCCGGTGGAGCTTTGGCCCCTGCTCGTGGACATGGCCGCCGAGGCGATGCTCGCCGCGGGCTTCTGCGGCTATATGGCCACGGCGGTGCGACCCAATGCCTATTATCGCCGTCGCCTACCCGTCCCCTGAGCCGCTATAAGAAGCCGCCATGCCGAAACGCTTTACGACCCTCGGTCGCTATCCGACGACGCGGCTGCGCCGCAACCGTCGCGAGGATTGGTCCCGCCGCCTCGTCGCCGAAACCAAGCTTTCGGTTGACGACCTGATCTGGCCGGTATTCGTGCAGGAGGGGCAGAACCAGCGCACGCCGGTCGCCTCCATGCCCGGCGTCGACCGTCTCAGCGTCGATCTCTTCGTCGAAGCCGCCAAGGCGGCGCGCGACCTCGGCATTCCCGCCATCGCGATCTTTCCCGAGACGGATCCGAAGGCCAAAACGCCAGACGCCCGTGAGGCCTACAATCCGGACAATCTCGTCTGCCGCGCCATCCGGGCGGTCAAACAGGCGGTCCCCGACGTGGGCATCGTCTGCGACGTGGCGCTCGATCCCTTCAACAGCGACGGCCATGACGGCATCGTGCGCGATGGCTACGTGCAGAACGACGAATCGGTCGAGGCGCTGATCAAGCAGGCGGTCGTGCAGACCGAAGCCGGCGCCGACATACAGGCGCCTTCGGACATGATGGATGGCCGCATCGGCGCCATTCGCCGCGCGCTCGACGGCAAGGGCTACCTCCATGCCCAGATCATGTCCTATGCCGCCAAGTACGCCTCGGCCTTCTACAATCCGTTCCGCGACGCCATCGGCAGTTCGGGTGCCTTGAAGGGCGACAAGAAGACCTACCAGATGGATTACGCCAATTCCGACGAGGCGCTGCGCGAGGTCGGCTTCGACATCGAGGAAGGCGCGGACATGGTCATGGTGAAGCCGGGCCTGCCCTACCTCGACATCGTGCGCCGCGTGAAGGACACGTTCGGAGTACCGACCTACGCCTATCAGGTGAGCGGCGAATACGCGATGCTGCGCGGCGCCGCCGACCGCGGCTGGCTCGACTGGAACAAGGTCCTGATCGAGACCCTGACCGGCTTCAAGCGCGCCGGCTGCGACGGCATCCTGACCTATGGCGCGATCGACGCGGCGCGACTGCTCAAGGCCAAGTGACCGACTGACATGATCGAACGTCCGTCGGCTCGCCTGATCCTGCTCGACCCGCAGGAGCGCCTTTTCCTGTTCAACGTCCACGACCCAGCGGTCTTCGACCCCGCCCAGCCCTACTTCGATCCTTTCTGGGTCATGATCGGCGGCATGGTCGACCCCGGTGAAGATTTCGCCGAAGCCGCCGTCCGTGAAGCCGGGGAAGAAACCAAGCTTCCGGTGGCCGGCGCGCCGCACTGGGTATGGACGCGCGAGCGGCGCATGAGCTGGCGCGGCAAGGACGTGATGCACAAGGAGCGGTTTTTCCTCGCCCGGACCAACCGTACCGACGTCGACACATCGGGCCTCGACGAGCGCGAGCGAAGCTGGACCCGCGGTCACCGCTGGTGGACAGTCGACGAGATCCTGGCCTCGACGGAACGCTTCGAGCCGCTCGACCTCGGTATCCGCCTGCAGGCGCTCCTGCGCGATGGTGTCCCGGACGAACCGATCGTCCTGGCCTGAGCGGACGCCTGCCGTCAGGCGGCCGGCGAGCCCCTGAGCATCCGGCGCACATCGGCAAATGGCATCATCTCCCGCATCCAGGCGAAGGAGCCCTGCTCCCTCATCGCCCGCCCAGCTCCGACAACAGCGGCAAAGGCCAGGCGCGACAGCGCACCGCCGACACTGATTCGCTTGGCACCGGCATCGGCCAACTGAGCCACCGTGATATCGGGGTCGAGCCAGCCGGTCACCACGTTGAAGGGCCGCTTCAAGGCGCCCACGACCTTGCGCACCTCGGCGACGTTGCGCAAACCCGGGGCATAGAGGACATCCGCACCGGCCGCTTCGTAGGCCTGCAGGCGCCGGATCGTGTCGCCCATGTCGTTGCGACCGTGCAGCAGGTTTTCGGCGCGGGCCGTAAGCATGAACGGCACCGGCAAGGCGTGGGCCACCTTCGCCGCGATGCGCACGCGCTCCACCGCCAGGTCGAAATCATAGATCGGTGCCTCGGGATCGCCCGTGAAATCTTCGATCGAGCCGCCGACAGCGCCGGCTTCGGCCGCCAGGCGGATGGCGTCGGCCGCCGCCTCGGGTTCGTGCGCGAAGCAGTTTTCCAGGTCGATATTGACCGGCAGATCACTCGCCTCGACGATGGCCCGGCAGTTGGCGACGACTTCGCCTCGGCTCACCTTGCTGTCTGCCCGCCCGAGCATGTTGGCCAGTCCCAGGCTGGTGGTCGCCAGGGCCTCGAAGCCGAGCGCTTCCAGGAGACGCGCCGTGCCGGCATCCCAGGGATTGGGAATGACGAAAGCACCGGCTCGTTCGTGCAGCGCTCGAAACGCCGAGGCCTTCTCCGTCTGGCTGCGCATGATCTTGCTCCTCGCACATGTGACATCGTTCAACCCAAGCTTTGCTGCCTCGCCATGTGTTGTAAAATGCATAGTATCTCTATCTTCCATCAGGATTCCTGATCCATGGATTTCGACGAACTGCGGACCTTCGTGACCGTTGCTGCCCTTGGAAATTTCACCCAGGCCGGACACCGCCTGCATCGCTCGCAACCCGCCATCAGCCGACGGCTCAGCCTGCTGGAGCAGGAGTTGGGCGTTCCCCTCTTCGAGCGCCTGCGCGAGCGGGCGCGGCTGACCGAAGCCGGCCGGGCGTTCCTGCCGCATGCCGAAGCGGCCCTTGCCTCCCTCGACGATGCCCGACAGGCCGTGCGTGGATTGCAGGCCGGCCTGCAGGGGGCGATTTCCCTCGCCCTTGTCGGCACCTTGGCCGATTCGCATATCGTCGGCCTCCTCCGGCGCTTCACGCAGCGGGCCCCCGGCATGCGGCTGCAGCTTCGCACGGCCAGCAGCGCCGAGGTCAGCGACCTCGTGGGTCGCGGAGAGGCGACGCTCGGCCTGCGCTACTTCACCGGCAATCGGCCCGGCCTCGTCTCATTCGAAGCCGGCGCCGAGGCGATGCTGGTGATCGCCGCCGCCGGGCATCGCCTGGCCGGACATCGTATCCGCCAGGCGCGCGCGTTGGCCGGCGAGCGTTGGATCGGCTTTCCGCCTGCCCAAGCCGAGCGGGATTCCTCCGGCCACGTCCTGCGGCGGTTGCTGATCAAAGCCGGACTGGACGATGCCGACTTCACCGTGATCGACAGTCTGACGGCCCAGAAACGTCTCGTTCAGGCGGGTTTCGGCCTGGCCCTGGTCCCCGAGACCAGCGTGCGCGACGAACTGCACCAGGGCACCCTGGTGGCCCTCGACGTCCCCACACTGCGGGCCGCCATTCCCATCACTGCCGTCCACCGCAGCAAGGGCTATCTCAGCCCGGCCGCCCTCGCTCTGCTGGCACTGCTCACGGAGAAGCCAAAACCCGGAAAGAAGCCGCCATCCTGAGCACAGGACGCCGACGACGCTTCATTGTCGATCGCGATCCTTGCGATCGCGCTTGCGGGCCTCGTCCTCGGCCGATGCACTGCGATAGGCACGCCACGCCAGAACGAGGGCAACCAGCGAACAGGCCACGCCCAGGATCAGGGTCATCGGTTCAGTTTCGGCCATGGCTGAAGAACTCGGCCACCATCAGGTCGCTCCAGGGCTTCCGGCCGCCACTGCCGTGGAAGCCGACATGTCCACCATGCCGCGGCAGCAGCGGCGTCAGCGAAGGGTTCTGCGCCCAATCATAGCCGCTATAGAGCGGACCGGGAATCCAAGGGTCGTCGAGGGCGGCGATCACCAGGGTTGGGACGCGGATGCCCTGCATGAAACGCAGGGGCTTGCATTGCTCGTAGTAGTCCTCTGCCCCGGCAAAGCCATGGCGCGGGGCAATGAACACCTCGTCGTACGCCCAGACCGAACGCGCCCCGAGGACGGCCTCCCGTTCGGCGGCGCTCACTTCGGCTGCTGGGGCCAGCGCTTCGATCTTCATCTGTCCGAGGATGTGACGATGATAGAGCGTGTTGCGCGGCCGCATCATGTTGCGGCAGGTGAGCGAGAGGTCGATGGGGGCGGAAACGCTGGCCGCCGCTTCCAAGCCGCAGGTCCCGCCCTCTTCCCCCAGGAATTTCAGCAGCATCGCACCCCCGAGCGAGTAGCCGACAGCCACCATCCCTTCGGCGGACAGTGCAATCGGAAGCTCCGCCAGCAGAGCCCGGAAATCCTGGCTGCGTCCGGCATAGTACTGGCCTTTGCAGGTCGGCCGTGACGGCCCCGCCCCGCGCAAGTTCACCCGCAACACGCGGCACCCACGGTCCAGCAGCGTGCGCGCCATGCTGTAGATGTAGTGGCTCTCCTGCGATCCCGTCAGCCCGTGGATCAGGAGGCAGAGCGGCGTGCCGGCTTTCGGCGTCTGCGGGCGGTCGAGCGTGCAGACAAGCCGATCCCCCGTTCCGTCCTTCAGGTCGACTTCCAGCCTTTCACTCACATGCGGCGCCAAGTCGATACGTGGCGGTATGAGGACATTGGCGACGGTCTGCAGATCGCCACCCCACCAGGGGAAGCGTGGACGAAAGGACGATGGATCGAAAGACGGCGGATCGAGGCTCACCCTTGCATCGTAGCAAGCCGGTCGATGAATTTCTCCACCACGAGGTCGCACCACGGTTGCGCGCTATCATGGGCATGAAAGCCGATATGCCCGCCCGCCGGCGGCATCAGCGGCAGCAGCGCCGGATTGTCCGACCAGTTGACCTCCCGATAGTACTCGACTGGAATCCAGGGGTCGTCGCACGAGGCCAAGACCATGGTCGGCACCCGGATCTCCGGCATGAAGGCGAGCGGGGTGCAAAGCCCGTGGTAGTCGTCGATGCCCCGAAAGCCGTAGCGTGGCGCGATGAACTTGTCGTTGAAATCCCAGACGCTGCGCGCGCTGCGGATCGTCTCGCATTCCTCCGGCGAATTGCGGGCCCCCTCGCCCAGCGCCTCGGCCTTCATGCCGTGCAGTAGATAGGCGTGATAGAGCCAGTTGCGCGGGCGCATCATGTGACGCGTGTTGCGCGCCAGGTCGATCGGCGCACAGATCGTCGCCGCGCCCCGTAGCGGCGTGAAGGTCCCCTCTTCACCGAGATACTTGAGCAGCATCGCACCGCCCATCGAATAGCCGACGGCGACGATGCCGTTGCCGGTGAGTTCCTCGGGAATCTGCCACAGCACGCGTCGGAAGTCCGCGGTGCGGCCGAGATGGTAATGCTCGTGACAATAGAGGCGCGACGGTCCGCAGCCACGCAGGTTCAGTCGCAGCACGCAATAGCCGCGATCGAGCAGATGCCGGGCGGCGTTCAATATGTAGGGACTGTCTTCGCTGCCGGTGAGGCCATGGATCAGCACCACCAACGGCCGCCCCTCGACTTCCTCGACCGGCCGGTCGAGCATGCCGAGAAGAATGTCACCGGTGCGGTCGGCCATGGGAAACGCCAGCCGCTCACTATTGTGCGGCGCAAGGTCAGGAACCCGCGGCGCGGTCAATCGGATGGCGATCGTCTGCAGGTCTGGCCCCCACCAGGGAAAACGTGGCCGAAACGGCGGCAGATCGAGAGAATCGATGGACGGGGGCACGACAGGACCGTATTCAGCAAACCTTCGAGATGAAAACGCCGAACGCCCCACCGAGTTCCGCGCTGCTCGGTGCGCTCTATGCCGTCAGCGCCGCAATCGCTTTCAGCACGGCTGGTGTCATTGTGCGGCGCATCGACCTTCCCGCTTGGGATGTGTCTTTCTGGCGAAGTGTCCTTTTGGTTGTCACGATGTTGCCATTAATGATCTGGCAACGGCGCAGCATCCTCGTCGATTCGCGCAACGCCGGCTCCGCATTGCTGATGAGCGCCGTATTGCTTGCCGGCAGCTTCGTCTCCTTCATCCTGGCGCTTGGCCTCGCGCCCGTCGCCAATGTGCTGATCATGTTCGGCGCGACGCCTTTCATCACCGCCATCGCCGCCCGCGTCTTCCTCGGAGAGCCTCTGCACGGCCATACGATTCTGGCCATGCTCGCAGCCGTCGTGGGACTCGCTCTCAGTGTCGCGGGCTCGCTGCAGGCCGGCGCACTTGCCGGCATGGCAATGGCCCTCGTCGTCGTGCTGTGCATGAGCGGCAATTACGTGGTCGTTCGGCATCGTCGCGATGTCGGTATGGCACCGTCGATCTGGCTGGCCGGCGTCATCTCCGCCCTGGTAGCCCTGCCATTTGCGCATCCCGAAAATGTCACCTGGGGACAGCTTCCCTGGCTGTTTGCCCTCAGTCCTGGCCAGCTCGCCGTCGGCCTGCTGCTCTACATGGCCAGTCTGAAGCGGATCCCCGCCGGCCGGGCGGCTCTTCTCGGCCTGCTCGAGCTCGTTCTGGGTCCCATCTGGGTATGGCTGTTCGATGGCGAAAAGCCGGGCGACCTGACCCTGATCGGCGGTGCCGTCGTGATCGGTGCTGCTGCGGCCAACGTGTGGCTGGATTCGCGCCGGCCCACTGGCTAAGAACCGAGCATGACCCAGAATGTAAAGGGCCCGCTCTCGGGCATCGTCGTCGTCGATCTCTCCCGCATCCTGGCGGGCCCCTACTGCACCCTGCTGATGGCCGAGATGGGGGCGCGGGTGATCAAGGTCGAGCCGCCCAAGGGGGGTGACGATGCGCGTGCCTACGGGCCTTTCGTCAAGGGCAAGTCGACCTACTTCGCCTCGGTCAATCGCGGCAAGGAGAGCATCGCGCTCGACCTCAAGGCCGACGCCGACCGCAAGGTCTTCGAGAAGCTGCTGGAGAAGGCCGACGTCGTTGTCGAGAACTTCCGCCCCGGCACGATGGAGAAGCTGGGCTACGGCTGGGAGACTTTGCACGCCAGGTACCCGAAGCTGATCTATGCTTCGGCATCGGGCTTCGGCCACACCGGCCCGAACTCCAAGGATCCCGCCTACGACATGGTCATGCAGGGCATGGGCGGCATCATGAGCATCACCGGCAACGAGGGTCAGCCGCCGAGCCGCGTCGGCATGTCGATCGGCGACATCGGCGCGGGCCTCTATACGGCCGTTGCGGTGAACGCCGCGCTGGTCCACCGCCTCAAGACCGGTGAGTCGACCAAGGTCGATATCGGCATGTTCGACTGCCAGCTCGCCCTGCTTGAGAATGCCATCATGCGCTACACAGTCGAGGGTGAGGTTCCCGGCCCGCTGGGTGCGCGCCATCCCACGATCACCCCCTTCCAGGCCTTCAAGACCTCGGACGGCTCGATGATCATCGCGGCCGGCAATGACGGCCTCTTCGTCAAGACCTGCGAGGCGCTCGGCCGCTCCGACATGGCGACGAATCCCGACTACAAGACCAACGCGCTGCGCCAGAAGCACCACGGCAAGCTCGAGCACGAGATCGAGTCCGTGCTGAAGAGCAATACGACCGATCACTGGATCGCGGTGGTCTCCAAGGCGGGAGTCCCCTGCGGGCCGATCAACAACATCAAGCAGGCGATCGCCCATCCCCAGGTCGAGGCGCGCAACATGCTGGTCGAGGTGCCCGACGGCAGCGGCGGCACGCTGAAGCTCGCCGGCAATCCGCTGAAGATGTCGGCTTTCGCCGATCCGCCGACGCGTCAGGCGGCGCCGGATCTTGACGGCGACCGCCAGGCAATCCTCGCTTACGTCGGCGGCTGATATCGTGCGGGTGTTGCTGCGTATCGCAGCCGGCCTGGGCAAGATCCTGGTCGGCACGGTGCTGGCAGTCGCGGTCTTCCTGCTCGGCACCTACTTCCAGGTCCTCGGCGCGCTGCCCTCCTACAGCGGCCATCTCGACACGGCGGGGCTGAAGGCGCCGGTCGAGATCCAGCGCGACAAGAACGCCGTGCCGCACATCATTGCCGGGTCGCTCGAGGATGCCGCCTTCGCCCTGGGTTACGTCCATGCCCAGGATCGTTTCTGGCAGATGGAACTGATGCGTCGGCTGGGCCAGGGGCGCCTGTCCGAGCTGGTTCCGCCGACGCTGGTCGGCAGCGGCCTGATCGAGAGCGACCGGACGATGCGCGGGCTCGGCGTCTACCGCAAGGCGTCGGACAGCGTGAACGCGCTGTCGCCGACGATGCGCACCCAGATCGAAGCCTACGCCGCGGGCGTGAACGCCTGGATCTCCAACGAGGATCAGCAGTTCGGCCTCGAACTCACCGTCGTGAAGCTGCTGTCGGGAGGCCGCTACCGTCCGGAGCCCTGGCGGCCGGCGGACTCGCTGGTCTGGGCCAAGCTGATGGCGCTCGGGCTCGACGGCAATTGGCGCGCCGAGCTGCTGCGCCTGCGCCTCGCCCAGAAGATCGGCGAAGACGGAGTCAAATTCCTCATCGAGCCGGCAGGCGAGAGTCGCGATTCGACCCTCTCGCTGGTGACGCAAGCGGTGCGAAACATCGACCTGGATCGGCTCTATCGCGAAACCGACAACGTCGCCACGCGCAAGCGCGAAGCCTCCAACGAATGGGTGCTGTCGGGTGCCCACTCGGTCTCGGGCAAGCCGCTACTCGCCAACGACCCACATCTCGGCTTCAGTTTCCCTGGCGTCTGGTATCTGGCGCGACTGGTCGGACCCGGCTTCGACATTCGCGGGGCCACCTCGCCAGGATCACCGGCCGTCGTGCTCGGCCACAACGGCACGATAGGTTGGGGATTCACCACGACCAACCTCGACAGTCAGGATGTGTTCGTCGAGCGTGTCGATCCGACCGATCCCAATCGTTACATCACGCCCGACGGCGCCCGTTCCTTCGGTGTGCGGGAAGAGACCATCAACGTCGCCTGGGGCGATCCGATCACCTTGCGCGTGCGCGAGACGCGGCATGGCCCGGTGATCGACGACTTCATCCGTCGCGCCGACGGGTCGACGCCGCAGGGCCACGTGCTGGCGCTGCAGGCCACTGCACTCGACGGCGCGGACACATCGGCCGAGGGTTTCGGGCGCCTCAGCACCGCGCAGAACTGGGAGGAGTTCCTCAACGCCGCCCGTCGCATCGTCTCGCCGATGCAGAACATGGTCTACGCCGACACATCGGGAAATATCGGCCTGATCGCGCCCGCCAAGGTGCCGATCCGACGCAAAGGCGACGGCTCCATGCCGGTGCCGGGCTGGACGTCGGACTACGACTGGGCAGGCTTCGTTCCCTTCGATGAGCTGCCGCGGGTCTACAATCCGCCATCCGGGCTCATCGTCAACGCCAATGCCCGCCTCGTGCCCGACGACTACCGCCATTTCATCAGCAAGGACTGGGCCGAACCGTACCGTCAGCGGCGTGCCGATCAGCTGCTGCGCGAGGTCGAGCGCCATCCGGTCTATGGCATGATCGTCATGCAGGCCGACAATCTGACACTCGATGCCAACGACATCCTGCCCTTCCTCCTGCGCGGCCAGCCGCGCAACGACCGCGCCGCCAGGGCGTACGACCTGCTCAGCAGATGGAACCGCTTCATGCTGGCAAGCCGGCCGGAGCCGCTGATCTACACGGCCTGGATCACCGAGCTGCAGCGCGGACTGCTGGCCGACGAGCTCGGCGAGAGCCTGTTCGACGCCGTTGCCGCGCCCAACGTGCCGTTGATGGTCCGCATCCTGCGCGACAAGCCCGGCTGGTGCGACGACGGCGGTACCACGGAAACCGAAAGCTGCGACGATGCCATCGCGCTGGCGCTGGAGCGGGCGCTGGACTGGATTTCCCGGCGGCACGGGCCCGACATGTCCAGGTGGCAATGGGGCAGCGAGCATCTCGCGGTTCATCGCCATCCGCTGTTCGATCGCATCCCGCTGCTGAGTGATATCGCTTCGGTGCGCTTTCCGTCCGACGGCGGCGGCCAGACCCTGAACCGGGCCTCGCCCTCCTATCGCGGCAACCGCCCGTTCGATGCCGTGCACGGCGCCGGCTATCGCGGCATCTACGATTTCGCCGACCTGGAGAACAGCCGCTTCGCCATGCCGCTCGGCCAATCGGGCAACATGCTGTCTCCCTGGGCACGCAATTTCGTCGACCGCTGGCAGAAGCTCTCCTACGTCGAGATCGGCGGCACGCGCGCCGAGACCGCCCGCACCGCCATCGGCACCATCACCCTGACGCCGCCGCAGCGTTAGGCCGGCAATGGCCTTCTGTCTTTCTCCTCTCCCCCTTTTGGGAGAGAGGCTGGGAGAGGGGGATTTCTCAACCAGCACACCCTTTCCGTCACGCCGGCCCTCACCTCCCCGTTGCTCCGCGGCTTGTAACCAAGCCGCTCATGCAACGGGTCCCTTCCTCTCCCGCTAAAGAGGCTTGGTTACAAGCCGCGAAGCGGGAGAGGACTGATGAGGCCATTCCCCTACGCTTCGTCGAACGGCGGCACCTCGCGGCGGGCCAGCAACTTGTCGATGCGGCGGCCGTCCATGTCGACGATTTCGAAGGACCAGCCGGCATAGGCGAATCGCTCGCCGGCAACCGGCAGATGGCCGAGCTGGCTGAGGGCAAAACCCGCGATCGTATGGAAGCGACCGCTGCTCGTCGGTGCCGGGATCGCCAGTCGGTTGAGGATGTCGGCCGCCGGTGCCATGCCGTCGATCAGCAGCGAACCGTCGTCGCGCTCCTGCACGTCGGGCCTCTCGCCTTCGATTTCCGGCAGGTCGCCGGCCAGAGCCTCCAGCAGGTCGGCCTGGGTGACGATCCCCTCGAGGCCGCCATACTCGTCGACCACCACGGCCAGCCGCACCGGCGCCTGCTTGAACTCCTCCAGGACCTTGAACACTGGTGTCGCCTCGTGGACCAGCAACGGCTTGCCGAGGACGGCTTCCAGATCGAGCGGACTGCCGGCCAGCAACTGATTGAGCAGGTGCTTCTTGGACACCGCTCCCATCAGCTCGTCGACGCTGCCGCGGCTGACCAGGAGCTGCTCGTGACGGCTTTCGCGCAGGGTCCTGACCACTTCCTCGTGGCTGTCGTCGAAGTCGATCCAGTCGACTTCGGTGCGTGGCGTCATGATGTCGCCGATGCGCCGGTTGCCGGCATCGAGGGCCCGCATCACGACTTCTTCCTGGGCGGCCTGCAGCAGGCCCGCATCCTGGCTCGCTGCGACAATCAGCTTGAGCTCACTGGCCGAATGGAGGGCTTCTTCGCCCGTTCCCGGTCTCAGACCGCACAGGCGCAGCACCATATTGCCAAGCCCGTTCAGGACGATGATCGCGGGCCGCAGCAGCCACAGGAAGACGCCGAGCGGCCGCACCACCCAAAGCGCCGTCCCTTCGCTGCGCTGGAGCGCCAGGCTCTTGGGTGCCAGCTCGCCCAGTACGATATGGAGAGCCGTGATAACGATGAACGCGAAGGCAACGGCGATCGCATAGGTGCTGACGCCGATCCATGCCCCCATGGCATGGCCCAGCCACGGCTCGATCAGATGCGCCAGCGCCGGCTCGCCCACCCAGCCGAGGGCCAGCGAGGAGATGGTGATGCCGAGCTGCGTCGCCGCGAGGTTGGAATCGAGACTGCCCAGGGCGCGATCGAGCGCCTTGGCGTTCATCCGGCCGGCCGCGACCAGCTCGGCCACGCGACTGCGGCGGACGGCGACCAGCGAGAATTCTGCGGCGACGAAAAATCCGTTGGCGGCGACGAGGAAGAGAACGGCGATCAGGCCGCCAATATCGGACATGTCTTTCTCCGCGAAGAGGCGTCGCTATCGGGGTTTGTCGCCGGCGAGCGTGATGCGGTGCATGACGCGGCGATAGCCGTGATAGTCGTTGATCGGATTGTGCATGGCCGAGCGGTTGTCCCAGAAGGCTAGCGAGCCCGGCTCCCAGCGGAAGCGGCAGGTGAATTCCGGGCGCACCTGATGCTCCCACAGGAACTTCAGCAGCGGCAGGCTCTCTTTCTCCGTCCAGCCCTTTATGTGCGAGGTATGGGCGTCGGAGGTATACAGCGCCTTGCGGCCGGTCTCGGGATGGGTGCGGACAAGCGGGTGTTCGGCCGTCAGCTCCTTGAGCTCCGCCCCCGCCGCCTTCATGCGATCCTCGCGCGTCTTGGATACATCGGCCTTGGCCGACGAGGAGACGCCCGTCAGCCCGTCAAGAGTAGCCCTCAGCCCATCCGACAGCGCTTCGTAGGCGAGATACTGATTGGCGAACATCGTGTCGCCGCCATAGGGCGGAACCTCGCGCGCCAGCAGCATGCTGCCCATCGGCGGCTCTGACAGATAGGTCGTATCGGAGTGCCAGATGCCGCCGAAATTGTTGCGCTCGTGCTCGAGCTTCACGACCGGCGTGATCATCGGTGACTCGGGCAACCCCTTGAGCTGGGGGTACTCGACGGGCTCTCCGAACTTGCGCGCGAAAGCAAGCTGCTGCAACGGGGTGACCGTCTGGTTGCGCAGGAAGATCACGAGGTGATCCAGCAAGGCCTGCCGCACCTCCGACACGACG
Organism: Alphaproteobacteria bacterium 65-37; assembly: GCA_001897995.1. Taxonomy (GTDB): domain Bacteria; phylum Pseudomonadota; class Alphaproteobacteria; order Reyranellales; family Reyranellaceae; genus Reyranella. Next base: position 23,408 of record MKRV01000101.1, read on the forward strand.
TCCGCCTCGAGATCGTGCGCGATGTCGACACCGTGAATTTCCGCCCCCAGGGCACCGGCGATGGGCCTTACCTCGATATGGCGATAGTTGCGCATGTTCGTGCCCCTTACCCTTTGCTCCAGGATGGCGACGCCTTGGCCTTGAACGCCTTGATGCCTTCCGCCGCCTGCGGCCGCCGCAGCAATCCGACCAGGCTTTCTGCTGCCGCGTCGAGAATCGTGCGCTCGTCTTCTGTCGCACATGACAGTACCAGACGCTTGGCTGCCGCGAGGGCTGCCGGTTCCATTTTCAGGATATCCTCCAGCAGCCGCTGCAGCGTGGCCTCGAGTTCCTCGCCGGTCCGGCAAAGATGGCGCCCGATGCCCAGCCGGTACGCTTCGGCGGCGTCGATCACCCGGCCGGTGACGGCAAGGTCGCGCATCGCCCCCTCACCCAGCCGCCGTACCAGGAAAGGAATGATCTGCGAGGGAATGAAGCCGACCTTGGGTTCCGGCACGCCGAAATGCGCACTCTGATGCAGCACGACCACGTCTGAGCAGCAGGCCATGCCGAACCCGCCGCCCACCGCCGACCCTTCGACGACCGAGATCGTCGCCTGTGGCAGGCCATCGAGTGCCAGCAGCGCATTACCGAACTGGCGATAGGCCGGCAGCAGCGGGTCGGTTTCGCCGCTGGCCGGCTTGGGCGGCATGTTGGCCATGGCGTCGAGATCGCCGCCGGCGCAGAAATGCCCACCGGCGCCGCGCAGCACCAGCACCCGACACGTATCGTCGTCACGAATGCGGCCGAACACGTCCTCCAGTTCCAACATCATGCCGTGTGTCAGCGCATTGCGCCGCTCCGGACGGTTGAAGGTCAACCACGCAACGGCGCCACGGCGCTCGAGCAGCAGGAAGGCATAGTCGGCCATGGGCAAAGTCTTAGCGAGCGACTATCCTGCCAACAAGATGATGCGTTTGCTCGTTCCGCTGCTCGCGGGCTTTCTGTCGATGGCCGTCCAGATGGCCACTCAAGCGGCGGCACAGGATTGGGCGACCGTGACCACCCCCTCGCCCGGGCCGACGCAATCGATCGGCTTCTACACGGCCGGGTGCCTGCAGGGCGCGGTAGCCCTGCCGCTCGAGGGGCCAGGCTACGAGGCGATCCGGATCAGCCGCAATCGCTATTGGGGGCAGCCCGTCATCGTCGATTTCATCACAACTCTGGCGGAAAAGATCCGCGCCGCCGGCCAGCCCCATCTTTACATTGGCGACATCGGCCAGCCGCGCGGCGGTCCCGCGCCGTCAGGCCATGCCAGCCACCAGGTCGGCCTCGATGCCGATATCTGGTTCGAGCGCCAGCCAGGAGCTCGCCGGGCGCCGACGGACCGCGAAAATCCCCGGCTGCGCTCCCTGGTTCGTGGCGACGACAGCGGCATCGACGACACGGTCTTTTCCCAGCAGCATGTCACGCTGCTGCGCACCGCTGCCGAGATGCCCCATCTCGACCGCATGTTCGTGAACAAGTGGATCAAGGAACGGCTCTGCCATACCACGACGGGCAATCGCGCCTGGCTGCGCAAGCTCGTGCCCTGGTACGGACACGACGAGCATTTCCATATCCGGCTCTATTGCCCACCGGGCAATCCGCAGTGCCAGCCGCAGGCCAGCTACCCGGACGACGACGGCTGCGGCGAGGCGCTCGATGCCTGGTTCCGCAAGGCACCGATCACGCCGCCACCGCCGGGCGCACCGCCGCCCAAACCTTATCGTCCGAAGCTGCCCACTGCCTGCCAGGCGGTCCTGCAGGCCCGGTGATCCGTTCCTCCCCATTCATATGGGGAGGTGCCCGCGTAATCGCGGGCGGAGGGGTCATTTCGACGTAAAGAATATGAGCACGGCTGGAGTCGCGCGCTCCCAGCCATGAGCGTCATCGCTGAGAGCGCGGCCTGCGCGCGACGCAATCTCCGCGCTGAGGTGCCGCTCATGTCGTCCAGCGCACGGGTCCATGACCCCTCCGCCCCGTATGACGGCGCACCTCCCCATACGAATGGGGAGGAAGATGCGTGATTCCAACAGCCTATGCCGTGCCGCCGCAGCGGTTGGCGCGTTCGCGCGCCTGGACGTCGAGCCAGTCCAGACCGCCGACACTGCCCAGACGCTGCCAGCTCACCTGGATGGTGCCGTCCGGCACGCGGCTCACCAGATAGCGCGATTCGGCCTGCGGAGCGCTCCGCGGCACATAGTTGATCGTGACGACTCCGGGCTGCAGCGACGGGGTCTGGCTCACCACGAAGCCCTCACCCGCCGGCTGGGAGAGGCAGCTCACCATGGCGTCGAGCGGCACCGTATAGATGTTCGTCCAGGCTGGCTTGGGCGGCTTCTCCGGCGTCGTCGTCGTACAGGCGGTTGCGGCGAGTGCCGCCAGAACGAGCACCATGGCATGCTTGGACATCATTCACCTCGGCAGAAATCTCGTGTCACTCACCCTGCCCCAGCAGCGACCCGGCACGCCGCGACAAGCGGAAGAACCACTGAAAGACCTGGAAGCCTACCACCAGATAGACGATCGACAGGCCGAAGGCGATTGCCATCAGATCCCAATGGACAGTGCCCTCCGCCAGGATCGAGCGCATGCCCTCGAAGACGTAGGAGGTCGGCACCGCCCAGGCGATCACCTGCAGCCAGTGCGGCAGGACGGCTACGGGATAGTAGACCCCGCTGACCGGCATGAGGATGAAGACGGCAGCCCAGGCGAAGGTCTCCGCGCTCTGCCCGACCCTCATGACCAATCCGGACATGGCCAGCCCGATCGACCAGGAGAACATCTGCAGGATCACGAAAAAGGCGAGCAGCGGGAGGCCGAGCGTGTAGATCGAATAGCCGAAGAATGCCCAGGCCAGCAGCGATACCGGCACCATGCCGAGCAAGGTACGCAGCAGCGCCACGATCACGATGCCGGCCGCCATCTCCCACGACCGGATCGGGCTCACGAAGAGATGCCCGAGATTTCGCGACCACATTTCCTCGAGGAAGGCGATGCTGAGCGAAAGGTTGCCGCGCACCACGATTTCCCACAGCAGCAGGCCGGCCAACAGCACCCCGGCCGCCTGGCCGACATACGAGGTCTGGCCCGCCAGGAACTGGGTGAGGAACCCCCACATCACCATCTGCACGGCCGGCCAGTAGATCGAGTCGATGATGCGCATCACCGAACTGCTCCACAGGTGCACGTGGCGCATGACGAGCGCGGAGATTCGCCGCAGGGACCCTCTCATGGCGATGTCCCCTGCTTCTTGAGGGCGTCGAGCCCGCGACCGCGGCCGCGCGCCATGTCAAGGAACACCTCCTCCATATCCTCGCGCCCGAAGCGTTCGATCAGTTCGCGCGGGCTGCCGCGCTCGAAGACCTTGCCGGCTTGCAGAAGGATAACATCGTCGCAAAGTCGCTCGACCTCGCCCATGTTGTGCGACGCGAGCAGGATCGTGGCGTGTGTTTCGTGCTGGTATTCCTTGAGATAGCCCCGCACCCAGTCGGCCGTATCCGGGTCGAGTGACGCGGTCGGCTCGTCCAACAGCAGCACGTCCGGCTTGTTGATCAGTGCCTTGGCCAGTGCCACGCGCGTTTTCTGCCCGGCCGAAAGCTTGCCTGCCTGCCGATCGAGAAACGGCTCGACCTGCATCTGGCGCGCTACCTCGGTGATCCGTTCGCCGAGCTCTTTCACATCGTACAAACCACCATAGAACAGGAGATTCTGGCGCACCGTCAGCCGGTGCGGCAGGTCGACATACGGCGACGAGAAATTCATGCGCGGCAGCGCGGCGTAGCGACGCTTCAGGATGTCGATGCCGAGAATGCTGATGCTGCCGGCCGTCGGCTCGAGCAGCCCCAGCAGCATGGCGATCGTCGTCGTCTTGCCGGCACCGTTGCCGCCCAGCAGGCCGAGCACCGTGCCGGGGCGGACGGAGAAGGTCAGGTCATCGACGGCGACGACCTCGCCATACACTTTGCGCAGATGCTGGACTTCAATGGACGCAATATCGGACATGTCGGCATCATGAATCCTTGATTGCGGCTTCGATGCGGTCCAGGCCCTTGCTCAGCCGTTCTGCACTGGATGCAAAGCAGAGCCGCACATTGCCCTGCCCGCCGGGTCCGAAGGCTTCACCCGGCGCAAGACCGACCTTGTACTTTTGGGCCAGTGTCTTGCAGAAGCCGAGCGTGTCCTCGATTCCGTCCACCGAGAAGAAGGCATAGAAAGCCGCATCCGGCCGGGAGATCGTGACCCGCGGCAGGGCCGAGAGGCGCTGGAACACCAGTTCGCCGCCGGCGCGGCAGCGCTCCACCATCTCGGCGACGAAGTCGTCGCCCTTCTCCACCGCAGCGATACCACCGCGCTGCAGGAAGGCCGGCACGCCCGAGGTATTGATCTGAACCAGCTTGGCAAACTGATCGCCGAGTTGCGCCGGATGGGTGAGCCAGCCCAGGCGCCAGCCCGTCATCGCCCAGGGCTTGGAGAAGCTGTTGAGCACGATCAGAGGATCGTCCGACCCGGCCTGCTCGAGGAACGACGGCGCGACCTGCCGGCCATCGGGCCGCTTGCTGTAGATCAGCCGGGCATAGACCTCGTCGGCCATCACCCAGATGCCGCGCTTCTTGGCGAAATCCAGCAGCGCGCGCTGCTCGTCCGCGGTCATCGTCCAGCCGGTGGGATTGCCCGGCGAGTTCACGAAAACGGCACGTGTACGGTCATCGACGGCGTCGAATACCTTCTGGAGATCGAGCTTCCAGCCGCCGCCGGCAGCGCGCTCCAGGGCGACGTACTTCGGCTCGCCGCCGACCAGCTTGGTGGCGGACGTGATGTTCGGCCAGATCGGCGAAACGATCACGATGTTGTCGCCTGGATCGAGCAGGAGCTGGCAGGTCAGCAGAATCGCCTGCATGCCGCCCGTCGTCACCGTGATGCGATCGGCTGGGCACTTGATGCGATAGAGCCGCTCCGTATAGGCGGAGAGCGCTCCGCGCAGTTCGGGGATGCCGCGCTGCCACGTATAGAAGGTTTCGCCGCCTTGCAGCCCCTTCGCCGCGGCGTCGCGCACGAAATCGGGCGTGACGAGATCGCTCTCACCGAACCAAAGCGGCACCACGTCGGGGTCGCCGAACACCGACATGGCCACTTCCGATATGGGGGTATCGCGCATGCCGGCCGTCGCGCCGCTCAGCGAGGCAGCGATGCCCGGCGCGACAAATCTGGTCTGATCTTGCATGCTTCCGACCTAGCGCATCATGCGGAATTGCGCCAGCCGCCCGACTGCCCGACAATTGTTGGCGGTGAGGCCAAACCCGTCTAATCGTCACTGACGCCTCGCAATCTTGCCGACACGTCATGATCCTGGACGGAGAACCAGACGGAGAAGGAGATGAACCGCTCGACTGCCCTGCTCTCGCCCTTCCTGCTGGCGCTCTTGTTGGGCGCCTGCGTCCACGGCGACAACCTCGACCGCCTGCATGCCGGTATGAGCCGCGATCAGGTTCAGTCAGTCATGGGGCCGCCGGAGAGTGCCAGTTACTCACCGGGCAAGGACTGCGGCTACTACACCGTTCTGAAGGACTTCTGGCAGCGTACCCCGTGGACCATGTCGAACCGCTATTTCATCTGCTTCTCGGAGGACAAGGTCGAAACCTTCGGTCGAGCCGATCAACCTGAAGCAGCACAGATGACAGGACGTTAGCTGCACGATACCCTGCACTGGGGGAGCAGGGATGCATCAACACGACCAAGACGGCCAAATCGCCAAATGGCTGGCTGAACACGAATCGAGCACTTATGCGGACGGGCGCCGCTGCGACGAGATCGGATATCTCCAGTGCAAATTGATTCTGAAGCCTGACCGTTTCACCTCGGCCCACGTCTTCAAGGAATTCGCCGCCCTGGTCGAGCGCGCCGCCGCGACGACCGGCGTCGGCTATCAGCATACGCCGAAGCTGCTGCAGCGGCCGGAAGTCCGTGAGGTGCTGTTTCTCGATACGGGCGGCTACCATCTCTACAACAACGCCTTCATCGTCCGGCGCCGCATCGCCTACGAGGACGGGTTCGCGATCGGCGACCCCGAGATCGTCTTCAAGTACCGCAGCGACAACATGCAGAAGGCACAGGCGCTCGACGTCCGGCCCCGCATCGACGGCAAGTACAAGATCAAGTTCAAGCTCGAGGTGATGCCGCTCAAGGAGCGAATCGGCGGGGTGCGGCGTCTGCTGTCGCACAATGTCGAGTTCGGGTTGAGCCAGGCACCCGAAGCAGCCCGTATCGTGATGTCGTCGCTCGGCCACATGTCGTTGCCCGAGCTGACGCAGATCTTCCCCGCCCTCTCGACGATTTCATGCGACGGGCCCGACGACGTCTCGCTGGTCAACCAGACCATCGTCGAGGAGCTGCTGCAGGACATTTGCACCCTGGATTTCGGTCACCATACCGCCGCCACCGCCAATCTCGGCCTGTGGCGTTCGCGCGGCGATCATCATGCCTTCGTGGGCGAATTCGCCTTCCAGCTCCGCTTCAACGGTCCGGACGACGTCAGCCACAAGGCGCTGAACCACTGCGAGAGGTTCTTCCTCGAACTGCAGCAGGTGGCGGGCGATTGGCTCGCGCTTACGACGACCAAAACCGGCGCCGTCTACCGGCTCAAGGGCAACCCGCCGCAAGCCCACGAATGAGCGATACCCAGGAACTCGCGCCGCCGCCGTCACTTGGCAGGCTCTTCTGGGTCTTCCTCGTCATGGGAGCCACCAGCCTCGGCGGCGGTGTCGTCGCGTACCTGCGCACCGGGCTGGTCATCCGCCAGCGCTGGCTCGACGACCTCACCTTCGTCGAACTGCTGTCGATCAGCCAGACCCTGCCGGGACTGAACGCGACCAATATGTCGATCCTGGTCGGCGACCGGTTGCGCGGCGGCATGGGTGCCTTCGTCGCCACGATCGGCATGTGCCTGCCCGGCGCGATCCTGATGACGGGAGCGGCCTTTGCCTACGGCATCGGTGGTGACGATCCCTGGTCCAAGGCGTTCCTGCACGGTATCGCTGCCGGTGCGGTAGGCCTGATCGTCGTCGTGATGGTCCAGTTGGGCGCCAAGGTCCTGAAGACGCCGGCGGACTACCTGTTCGTCGTCGCGACCGCCGCCGCCGTGGCGTTCTTCAAGGTTTCGGTGCCGATTGTCCTGCTGGCGGCCGGCGCTATTGCGATCTGGTGGCATCGGCCACGTGACAAGAGCCCGCCGTGAAACAGCTCTGGGACCTCGCCGGCGTCTTTGCCTATCTCTCGCTGCTGACGGTGGGCGGCGGCATGGCCGCTCTCCCCGAGCTCAAGGAGCTCACGGTCAACACCTACCAATGGGTGAGCTTCCCCGAGCTCCTGCATTTCTACAGCCTGGGTCAGCTCTCGCCCGGCCCCAATATGATGATGGTCGCCTCGATCGGCGCCGTCGTCGGCCACATTCCCGGCGCGATCGTGGCGCTGGTGGCATTCTTCCTGCCGACTGGCCTGCTCACCTTCGCCGTGGGCCGGCTGTGGACCCACCTCGCCACCTGGCGGTGGCGGCCGGCGATCCAGACAGGCCTCGGCTCCGTCGCGGTCGGGCTGGTCCTGGCCGGTGCGATCATCATGGGCCGCGGTGCCATCACCGATCTCTTCTACGGCGCCATCGGACTAGCCGTCTTCCTGTTGCTGTGGCGCACCAAGATAAACCCGGCTTACCCGATCATCGTGTCCGGCCTGATCGGCATGGGCATGCACTATTTCGGTCTCGGCTGAGCCGCTTCGACTGAACTACTTCAGATTGGCCGTTTCCTGCGGGCGCGACTCGCAGCTCGCGCGCGGCACGCCGATGGCCACAACCTTGTCTTCTGAAGCAAGACAACCCTTGTGCCAGACACCCGACAATGTGGCGCCGTCGAGACTGACCGTGCCCTGCCCGTCCGGAATGTCGTTCGAATAGTTACCCTCGAACCAAGTGGTGGCGTTCCAGCTGTAGCGGCCCGCTCCTTCACGTCGACCGTCTCGGTAGGTTCCTTCGAAGCGGTCTATCAGCTGTCCGTGCTCAGTCCATTGTACGACACCCCGGCCCTCTTTCAGGGCGCCGCGGCAGGTCCCGCTCCAGCTCGCCTTGTCCTGCGGATCGGGATGCCAATCCCACATGCGACAGCCGACACCGGGTTCGAGCAGCCAATCGCCCACTTCGCACGGCGTGTTCCAGCTGATCTGGACAGGGTCGGGTTCATCAGGCGCGCAATCTACCCGGCCTGGGGCAGATACGATCTGCTGCGCCACGACAGGCAGCACCGTCAGGGCGAACGCCGCTGACACGAGGACGGGAACAATTTTCACGGCACCCCTCGAACGGCCCCCTCGACCGTCGAATTGGAACGCGCTACGGCAGGTACGGTTGCTCCCATCTGCGGCCGAATCAAGGACGCCGTGAGGCATTTTAGGGCCCGCAAAACGCAGGCCGTAGATAGTACCGGGAGTATGAGGAGTACGACGATGAGCCACGACCAGGCAGACGCGATCGCCGTTGCGATAGAGGATCTCTACAGCGACAAGAACGAAGGCGGCATGCTCTGCTGCACCTTGGAGGCGGTGAATGCCGACGGCTTAGATGTGTCCATCCAGGTCATGGCGGAGACCATCAACCTTGCCCCCTATCCTTACGTCGACGACCCGCTCACCCGCCTGGAACTGAGCGGCGCCCTCGAGACCCTCCATGATCTCGACCTGGTGCTGGTCGATTGGGACGCCAATGCCTTTGCGACAGTAGGCACCAGCGGCAGCAAACCCGACATGATTGCCCAACTGGTCGACAAGACCTTCCTGAAAGTCATGGGCTGCTCGCCCGGTTACACTTTCAAGGTCTCTACCGAAGATCTGGGCTGAGGCGCCCACGGCTGGGGACAATGCAACGTTGAGGGGGTGACTGCATTATTGAAGGGCACTCGTAATCTCGGAGCGTGCCCGCATGAAATCCATCCTTCCGATGGCCGCCGTCCTAGTTGCCCTCGCTTCGGTTGCTGTGGCCCAGACGGGTAGCTCACCCGGCACCTCCACCACACCATCGGTACCGCCGGCCGGCATGCCGGGCACGGCGCAGACCGCCACCTCGGCCCAGATGCAGATCGAAGCCAGCGGATATACCGACATCAAGGACCTGAAGCGCCAGAGCGACGGATCCTGGCGGGCACGCGCGACCAAGAACAGCGAGGAAGTCGCCGTTTCCGTCGATTCGACGGGGACCGTCACCCAGATCTCGCAGTAGGCCTCCTCTCATCCCCTGCCCGGCCGGCTGTGCTATGGTCGCCGCCATGGCATGGTTGATCGTTGGACTCGTCCTATTCCTCGGCATTCACACGCTGAGCACGGCGCCCAGCGCCCGCGCGGCGCTGATCGGTCGATTGGGGGAAGGTCCCTATAAAGGCCTCTACTCGCTGGTGGCTCTCGCTGGCCTCGTCCTGATCGTGCTGGGCTTTGGCGCCTATCGCAGCGCCGGCTATGTGCAGGTCTGGACGCCGCCGTTTCCGATCTTCCATCCAATCGCTCTAGCCCTGCTGTGGCTCGCCTTCGTCGCGCTCGTGGCAGCCTACGCGCCTGCCAGCCGCATCAAGCACCTGCTGCGTCATCCGATGCTGGTCGGCGTCAAGGCCTGGGCGCTCGCGCATCTGCTGGTCAATGGCGATCTCGGCTCGATGCTGCTGTTCGGCGGCCTGCTGATCTGGGCTGTCTACGACCGTATTTCCCTCAAGCGGCGAGGTGACGGAGGCGCGCCCGCCGTCGACTGGTCGAAGAACGACCTCCTGGTCGTCGTTATCGCCACGCTCGCCTATGCCGCGATGTTCTGGCTGCACGATACCCTGATCGGAGTGACAGCAGCCTGAAGTCGTATTGTTGGCTTCCCACGCAACCCTGTGTTAGTTTCGCATCCCAACTGTAAAATGTGACCGTGTGCTGAACACCTATCGCCTGGACAACCCCGAAACGGACGAAGTGCTGGTGCTCGATCGGAGGTCGTACATCTGGGCAGCGCTGGGTGGACCGTTCTATCTCGTCGCCAAGCAGCTCTATCTCCTGGCCATCGCCATGGTCGTCGTCATGGCAGCCATTGGAGCCGGCGCCGTCGTGGGACTCGCCTTCTCGGTCTATCTGTTCGACGCTTCGCTGACCGGTCTCATCACCATGCTGGCTATCGTGATCGCCGCCTTCGTGCTGAACGGCATCGTTGCAGTCCGCCTGGTGCGTTACGGCTATCGGCGCAAGGGCTGGGAAGAGCAACGGGCGTGATCGTGGGAATGGTGGCTTCCCCCGTACCGGTCGATATGTAGCGGCTGTTTTGCGAGACCGGGGCAGAACGTGCCCACAATCTTTTCCAGACGATCGTAGAGCGCCTTTGCCGGACCGCGCCCGCTTGCCAGCCGGTCGCGCGACGCTTCAGCTTGCCTCGCCACCTTAGCGAGGTCGACGGTCAACAGCCGCCGATCCTCGACGACCATGCGCCCGCCGATCATCACCGAGTGCACCGCCGACCCGTCCTCCGTATGCACGATCTGGTTGGTCGGATCGTTGACGGGAATCCAATTGACGTGCCGGAGATCGAGAAAGACGATATCGGCCTTGTACCCCGGCTCGAGCTTGCCGATGCGATCACCGAGGCCAAGGGCCCGGGCGCTGCCGGCCGTGGCGGCATGCAGCACCTCCTCCGTCGTGATCCAGTTCTGCCGGTCCGGTCCCTGCACTTTGGAGACCATCGAAGCGAGCCGCATGTTCTCGTACATGTTCTGATTGTCCGAACAGCTCGCACCATCGGTACCGATGCCGACATTGATGCCGGCCTCGAGCATGCCGCGCATGTCGGCAAGGCCGTTGCCCAGCAGCATGTTGGAACCGGGATTATGGGACACCGAAGCACCGCGATCGGCGAGCAGCTTCATGTCGTCGCCGTCCAGCCAGACTCCGTGGGCAACCGTGAAATCCGGACCGACGAGGCCGAGTGAGTCCATATAGGCCGCCAGCGAGGTGCCAAAGAGCTGGTAGCCGGCGATCACCTGGACCTTCGACTCCGCAACATGGCTGTGCAGGCCGGTGCCGTAGTCCTTCGAGAGTTTGAGGCAGGCTTGCAGAAACTGCCGGCTGCAATGGTGCGGGATCGTCGGCGCTACGGCGAGCTGTACGCCCTTCGCCCCTAGTTTCCAGCCCTGCAGGGCTTTCTTCATTTGCCCGACGCTGGCCTTGTAGGGTGCCTGGCGATAGCGCTCGACTTCCCTTTGAAGCGACGGCGACAGGCGCTCCATCAGGCCCGGGATCGCTTCGAAGAAGCTCGTGTCGGCGACCATGGGAGCAAGCGTTGCGCGCATGCCGATATCGGCATAGGCCTGACCGATTGCGGCCAGTCCCTCTGCCGTCGGCATCGGAAACTCGGCGGCAAGGTCGTAGGCTGCGGTGCAGCCCTTCAGCACCATTTCGGCAGCGCCGATCAGACTCGAGAGGTACTTGTCCTCGAGCGTGCGGGCTCCGCTCATGTAGGGGCCGGCCGTCAGCAACAGCTCCAACGTAACGCCGTCGACCATGCCCTTGGCGAGATTGCCGTGACTGTGGGTGTGACCGTTGACGAGCCCGGGATGCAACAGACGGCCGTCCGCATCGATCACCGTGGCATGATCCGGTGCGGCAAGCCCTGCACGGCCGATCTCGAGGATCGTATCTCCCTTGATCAGGATGTCGGCCTTGGGTGCCTGGTGTCCTTTGATGTCGAGAACACGACCGCCGCGTATCACCGTCATTACCGACTTTGCCATCGTCGCTGCTCCGCTGTCGTCACGCGTGCGCTGCCGAACGCTTTCCTAACACGGACTGCCCCACAGCCTGCGTCACAATCGTCAGCACAATTTTTGCTGCAACGCCTTTTGCCGCCGAGGCGTTGAGTGGTTTCAGCCCACCCCTCTCATGGATCGAACGGAGACGATCAATATGCGGACTACTCTCGTCGCTCTCGCCCTGATCGCCACGGCTGGTATCGGCGGTACCGTCCATGCCCAGACGACACAGCCCGGCACGACGCCCAGTACGCCGAGCATGCCGGGTAGCACGACGACACCGAGTAGCCCGGGAGCTCCGAGCACGGGCGTGCCGACGACCAAGCCGATCGCCGGCGAGGCCGCGGCGAAGGCAACCCTCGAAGCCAAGGGCTACACCAAGATCAAGCAGCTCAAGCGTGACAATGCCGGCAACTGGAGCGGCACGGCGATGCGCAACAACGGCGAGGTCGCGGTGGTTCTCGACAAGACCGGAAACATCCGCGAGCAATAGGCGCCACACCCTATTTTGCCAGCGGATGGCGGGACGCCCCCCTTTTCTGGGAGGGTGTCCCGTTCGCTTGGGACATTCCGTTCACAGGCTCGCGAGGATGCCTGGAAATGGCTTTGGGATGCCCTACATGAATCCCATGCCACGCACTTTCCTAGCTGCTTCGGTCGCGGTCGTGGTTGCCCTTGTCGGGGCGAGCACGGCTTTTGCCCAGCTTCCGCCGGGCTCCATCGGCA
>MKRV01000102.1 GCA_001897995.1 Alphaproteobacteria bacterium 65-37
CGGCAAGCGCTTCAAGGTCGATCTGCCGAATTACGGCGTGTTCGATGACAAGCGTGTCTTTGCGCCGGGCCCGATGCCGGGGCCGCTGGTCTTCAATGGCGTGCGCATCGGGGTGCCGATCTGCGAGGACATGTGGACGCCCGACGTCGTGGAGTGCATCACCGAGACCGGCGGCGAGATCATCCTGGTTCCTAACGGTTCGCCCTACGAAGTCGGCAAGACCGATATCCGCGTGCAGCTCGGCGTCCAGCGCGTGGTCGAAAGCGGCCTGCCGTTCGTCTATCTCAACCAGGTCGGCGGTCAGGACGAGCTGATCTTCGACGGCGGCTCGTTCGCCCTGGGTGCCGATCGTGCGCTCAAGGTCAAGCTGGCCTCCTTCGCCGAGCAGGTGGCGACCATCGAGTTCCGGCGCGGGCCGAAGGGCTGGGAGTGCCAGCCGGGACCGATCGCGCCGGAGATGAGCGATATCGAATCGATCTACCGCGCCATGGTGCTCGGCCTGCGCGACTATGTGAACAAGACGGGTTTTCCCTCGGTGGTGATCGGGCTCTCCGGCGGCGTCGACTCGGCAATCACCGCGGCGGTGGCCGCCGATGCGCTGGGGTCTGAGCGGGTGCATGCCATCATGATGCCGTCGCCCTACACCAGCCGGGAGTCGCTGGAGGATGCCGAAGCCTGTGCACGGGCGATCGGCGTGCGCTACGACATCGTCGACATCGCGCCGGCCATGGAGGCGTTTCGCGGCATGCTGAGGCCGCTGTTCGGCAACCGGGCCGAGGACGTCACCGAGGAGAACATCCAGAGCCGTGCCCGCGGCGTCACCTTGATGGCAGTGTCGAACAAGCTCGGCGGCATGGTGGTGACGACCGGCAACAAGTCGGAGATGGCGGTGGGCTATGCCACGCTCTACGGCGACATGTGCGGCGGCTTCAATGTGCTGAAGGATGTCTACAAGACGACCGTGTTCGAGCTTTGCCGCTGGCGCAATCGGCACCTGCCGGAGGCTGCGCTGGGCCGGCCGGGCGCCGTTATCCCGGCCCGCATCATCGACAAGCCGCCATCGGCCGAGTTGCGGCCCGACCAGAAGGATTCCGACGCGCTGCCGCCTTACCCGACGCTCGATGCCATCCTGAAGGGCCTGATCGAGCGCGATCTCAGCACGGCGGAGCTGGCCCGGGAGGGCCACGATCCGGACGTGGTCGATCGCGTGTGGCGGCTGCTCGAAGGGGCAGAGTACAAGAGGCGGCAGGCGCCACCCGGCGTCAAGATCACCTCGCGCAATATCAGCCGCGAACGTCGATATCCGATCGTGAACGGCTTTCGCGGCTGAAAAAGAAGATCAACAAATCAGACGGATGGATTCAATGCTGATTGCCCAGATCTCCGACATGCACATCAAGAAGCCGGGCGAGTTGCTTTACGGCCGTATCGACACGCAGGGCTTCCTCGAGCGGGCCGTCGCGCACGTCAACGCGCTCGATCCCAGCCCCGACATCGCGCTGGTGACCGGCGATCTGGTCGATGGCGGCAAGCCCGAGGAATACGCGAACCTCAAGCGCATGCTCGGGGCACTGCGCATGCCCTACTATCTGATCCCCGGCAACCACGATGCGCGCGATCCGCTCCGGGCGGCCTTCCCCGAGCACAGCTACCTGCCGCGCGACGGCTTTCTCCAGTACGTCGTCGAAGATTTGCCGCTGCGCCTGATCGCGCTCGACACCCTGGTGCCGGGGAAGGGCCATGGCGCGCTTCGTCCGGAGCAACTGGAGTGGTTGCAGGCGCGGCTCGACGAGAGCGACAAGCCGACGCTTCTCTTCATGCATCATCCGCCGTTCGACTGCGGCATCGAAGCTCTCGACAATGCGCTGCTCGGTGAAGGAGCGGAACGGCTGGCCGCGATCGTGCGGGCGCGCGGCACGGTCGAGCGTGTGTTGTGCGGCCACGTCCACCGGCCGATCCAGGTGCGATGGGCCGGCACCATGGCGTCGATCGCGCCCAGTACCGCCCACCAGGCGACGCTAGACCTGCGGCCGGGCGCCAAGCTCTCGATGACCATGGACCCGCCCGGCATCGCGCTCCACCTATGGCGGCCGCAGACTGGGTTGATCACCCACCTCAGCTATGTCGGGCCGTATGAGGGGCCGCGACCCTTCGCCTGAGGCTCTTCAGCCGGCGCTCATCCGTCCTCTCCCGCCAAAGCGGCTTGGTTACAAGCCGCGACGCGGGAGAGGAAGGGGCCCCATGCGAAGCATGGGGGAGGTGAGGGTGTGTGCGGCGGAAAAGATGTGCGAGTTGAGAAATCCCCCTCACCCAACCTCTCCCCCGGTGGGGGAGAGGAGAATGAGAGACAGAGACTGAGCGATACGCGTCTCGCCTCAGTCCTTGGTCGCCGGCAGCACGAGTTTGGTGAAGATCGCGAAGGGGATGGTGCTCTGCAACGGGCCGCCATAGTGGCCGGCATTGATCATCACCACCAGGTCGAGGTCGGGCTGCACGTAGAGGCGCTGCCCGCCGTAGCCGACGCCGGCCGACCATTTCAGATCGCGGCCGCGCAGCAGGGTGCGGCCGAGCCACCACTGATAGCCGTAGAAGTAAAGGCCCTCGCCGTTCATCGCGGGCTTTACCGACTCCGTCGACCAGCCCTTGGGCAGGATCTGAGTGCTTTTCCATTGACCGTCGGCCAGCAGGAGCTGGCCGAGCTTGGCGCTGTCGCGCGGCCGCAGGCGCAACCCTGACGCGGCGGCAGGCTGACCGGTCGCCGGTAGCGCGACCCATTCGAAGTCCGTGATGCCGAGCGGCCCGAATAGTTTTTCCCGTGCGTAGTCGTCGAGGCGGCGGCCGGTCGTCTTGCTGAGCGCCGCCGCCAGCAGAGTCGTGTCGCCGCCATTGTAGTTGTAGACCGCCCCGGGGGGCGCCACGAGCGGCTGCTCCAGCACGTAGCGTACGGGATCCGAGGCGTCGATCAGGCGGCGCTCGCTGTTGGCCGGGTTGCTGTAGGGCAGGGACTCGTCCCACTTCAGGCCCGACGACATGGTGAGCAGGTGGCGGAAGGTGATTTTGCTTTTCTCGGGCGTATCGAGCGAGGCAAATTCGGGAAACGCTGCGAACACCGACGAGTCGAGGGCCGGGAACTTGCCCTCGGCCAGGGCGATGCCGACCAGCAGCGAGGTCACGCTCTTGGAAATCGAGCGCAGGTCGTGCTTCACGTCGGCAGCATAGTCGACCTTGCCGAGCGGCATGCCCCAGCGCTGATCCAGACCGCCATAGTAGCGTTCCATCACCAGCTTGCCGTGGCGTGCCACGATCACCGCGTGGATGTTGGCCTCGGGCCACTGGGCGATGAGCTTGTCGAGATCGCAGAGACGGTCGGCATCGATGCCGACCTCCGCTGGCGCCGCGAGCGGCCAGCCGTCGCCGATATCGCCCGGCGTGCCGCAGCCGGCATTGTCCCTGGCCAGCACAGGATCGATCAGCGCAGAACCGGCGAGGACGAGAGCAAAAGCCACCAGAAGAGCTTTCATCGCGGTTCTCCCTTCACACTGGGCAATACGATCTTGTTGAGAATGGCCGTCGGGACGATGCCTTGCAGGCGTCCTCCGTACTGGCCAAGGGAAAGGCTGACCACCAGCTCGAGCGACGGCACGACGAAGAGGCGCTGGCCGCCTACGCCGAAGCCAGCCGCCCAGCGCAGCTCGCGACCATCGACGAAGCTGCGGCCGAGCCACCACTGATAGCCGTAGAAGAACAGCCCTTCGCCGTTGAGGCGGGGCGCGATCGATTGCGCAGCCCAGCCGGTCGGCAAGATGTGGCGGCCGTTCCAGACACCGTCGGCCAGAACGAACTGGCCGAGCTTCGCCACGTCACGCGGACGCAGGCGCAGGCTGCCGTAAGGACCGAGCTTGCGGCTGCGGCCCACGGCATCCCAATCGAAATCGACGATGCCCAGCGGCGTGAAGAGCTTGTCACGGGCGTAGTCGGACCAGGTGTGTCCGGTACCCCTGACGAGCGCCGCGCCCAGCAGGGAGGCGTCACCGTTGCTGTAGAGGTAGGTGGTGCCGGGCGAGGCCGCGAGCGGCTTGGCGAGAATGTAGCGAAACGGATCGCCAGACGTCAGCATGCCCATCTCGTCGTTTCGCGGATCGTCGTACGAACGATCTTCGTCCCACTGCAGGCCGGATGACATGGTGAGGAGGTCGGCGAAGGTGATGCGATCCTTTTCCGGCGTGCGCAGGTCGGCATGTTCGGGAAAGAAGTCGAGTACCGGCGACTCGAGAGCCGGGAACCTGCCCTCGGCCAAGGCAATGCCGATCAGCAGGGATGTCACGCTTTTCGAAATGGAGCGCAGGTCGTGCTTCACCTCGGGGCCGAACTGGACGACACCGAGCTTGGCGCCCCATCGTTCGTCGGCGCCGGCGTAGTAGCGCTCCATCACCAGCTTGCCGTGGCGCGCAACGATCACGGCATGAACGTTGGCATCGGGCCATTGCGCGAGCAGCCCGTCGAGATCGCAAAGGCGCGCCGCATCGATGCCGGTTTCGCCCGGTGTCGCAAGACTCCAGCCGTCGCCGATATCGGCCGGCGTCCCGCAGCCCTTCTCGTCTCGAGCCCGCGAGGGGACGGCGAGTGCAAGCGTTGCAAGCACAACCACGGACATGAGAAGCCTTGCCATGGAGGCTTAACTTACGTCGTGCATGCTCTCCGGCAAGAGCATGTTAGACAGTCCCTATGAAGCTCTATTCCGGTCCGCTCAGCATGTTCGGCGCCAAGGCCGAGATAGCTGCCCGCGAGAAGGGGCTCGACGTCGAGCTCATCATGGTGCCCTTCGAGATGAAGCGGCTCTACGAACCCAAGCATCCCGAGGTCGCGCGCATCAACCCCAAGCGACAGGTTCCGGTCCTGATCGATGACGGACCTGACGGTGAGCTGGAGATCTTCGATTCGACCCAGATCTTCGAGTATTTCGAAACCGTGAAACCGGAGCCGGCGCTGTGGCCGGCCGAGCCCAAGGCACGAGCACGGGCAAGATTGCTCGAGCACAAGTCGGACGAGATCTACTTTCCGCACATCATCCGGCTGATGGGCCTGCAGGGCTCGCTGGACGACCCTGCGGCGACCGTGGCGCTCGACGGTGCGGCCCGCTTTTACGGTGAGATGGAGCAGCGCATCGGCGAGCGGGAATGGTTGGCCGGCAGCTATTCCTATGCCGATATCGCCTTCTACATGGCGCAGCTGTTCGGCGCGCGTATGGGCGCGCCGATGACCGACGCCCATCCGCGCCTGCTGGCCTGGCGCGATCGCGTCAGTGCGCGGCCGGCCGTGCGCCAGGTCGCCTGCGCCATGGGCCGTTATCTGTTGTCCCAGAAGCGTACGCTGCCGCCATTCCTGGCCAAGCTAAGCGCCTGACCATGATCCCGATCCTGTTTCTGCCGGGCACCGGCGCCTCGCCCGATTTCTGGAAACCGGTCGGCGAGCGGCTGCCGTCCGACTGGCCGAAGGCGTATTTCGGTTGGCCGGGCCTCGGCGATCAGCCGCCCGACCCGTCGATCCAGGGCTACGACGACCTGAAGCGGCTGGTGGCGGCGCGGATGAATACGCCGGTCGATCTGGTGGCCCAGTCCATGGGCGGCGTCATTGCGGCGCGCCTGGCCATCGAACAGCCGGAAAAGATCCGTCGGCTGGTGCTCTGCACGACCTCCGGCGGTGTCGACATGCAAGGCTTCGGCGCCGGCGACTGGCGTGCCGATTATCGCAAGTCCTATCCCAATGCTGCTGCCTGGGTCACGGCGCAACGATCGGTACCGCCGGAGCCGGTCGAGAAGATCGCGGCGCCGACCTTGCTGATCTGGGGCGATGCCGATCCGATCAGCCCGGTCGCGGTCGGCTGGCATCTCGAGCAGCGCCTGTCGAATGCGAAGCTCGAGATCGTGGCGGGCGGCAATCACGACCTGGCCCGCACCCATGCCGACCAGGTCGCCCGATTGATTGCCGCTCACCTCGGTTAGGGTTTCGCGGCGCTCAAGGCTTCACGGTCTTCTTCAGCACCGATTCGTAGACCTGCAGGATCGCCGAGCTGTCATTGTTGCCGAGGCCCATCTTGCGGGCCATGCGCTGCAGGTTGTGCGTCGCCGAGCCCTGGGGTAGCGGCACGTCGAGCTCGTCGGCCAGCTCCATCGCCAGATGCAGATCCTTGTGCGCGAGGTTGAGCGCGAAGGAGGGCGGCGAGAACTGCCCCGACAGGGCTCGTTCCGAGAAGGCCTTGAAGACCGCCGAATTGCCGCTCGAATTGGCGATCACCTGCACCAGCTTCTGGGGGTCGAGGCCGGCCGTGACGCCGAGCATCAAGCCTTCCGCTGCTGCAGCGGCGTTGCAGAAAGCCATCATGTTGTTCACCAGCTTGGCGACCGTACCGCTCCCGAGCGGGCCCATATGGATCACGTTGGCGCTGAACGATTGCAGGACGGGCAGGGCGTCGTCGAACACCTTCTTGTCGCCGCCCACCATGATGGCGATGGTGGCGGCCTCGGCGCCCACCGTACCGCCGCTCACCGGCGCGTCGAGCATGGCGATGCCTTTGTCGGCCATGGCGGCGCCGATCTTCTTGACCATCGAGGGGGCGTTGGTGCTGAGATCGATATAGGTCTGGCCCTTGGAAATATTGGCCAGGATGCCGCCGTCACCCAGGGTCACGGCCTCGACATCGCGTGGCATGGGCAGCGAGGTCATCACGACATCGGCGCCCTTGGTGGCCTCGGCCACCGATTTGGCCGCCGTGGCACCGAGGTCGGTGCAGGTCTTCACCGCGGCGGGGTTCAGATCGAACACCGTCACGGCATGGTTGCTGCGCTTGATGATATTGCGACACATGGGGCCGCCCATGTTGCCGACGCCGATATAGCCAACCTTCAAGGTTTCCTCCTGGAAAAGAAATTTGCCTTGCGACTATACGCCGGAATCCCGGCCGCCTAGTGTTGCGGAGCGAAAGAGCCCCGCACTGGATCGGGGCCAGGGGAGGAAGAACGGACTCATGGCGCGCAACAAGCTGCATCCCATCCCGCATCCGCCGCGTACTCCGGTGTTGGGCAACATGCTCACCGTCGACGGCGATGCGCCGATCCAGGACCTGATGCGGATCGCCCGCGAACAGGGGCCGATCTTCTGGCTGGACATGATGGGCACGCCGCTGGTCGTCGTCTCGGGGGCCGACCTGGTGGCCGAGCTGTGCGACGAGAAGCGCTTCGACAAGGCAGTGCGCGGCTCGCTCAGGCGTGTGCGCATGCTGGGCGGCGATGCTCTCTTTACCGCCGAGACGCAGGAGCCGAACTGGCAGAAGGCGCACAACATTCTGCTGCCGACCTTCGCGCATCGCATGATGCAGACCTATCACGACGGCATGCTCGACATCGCCGACCAACTCGTCACCAAGTGGGAACGGCTCAACGCCGACGAGGAGATCGACGTGGTGCGCGACATGACCGCGCTCACGCTCGATACGATCGGCCTGTGCGGCTTCAACTACCGGTTCAACTCCTTCTACCGCAGCGACAATCACCCCTACGTCGAATCGCTGGTCCGCGCCCTCGAAGCGGTGATGAAGATGCGCGGCCTGCCGCTCGAGGACCTGACGCAGCGCAAGAGCCGTCGCAAGCTCGAGGAAGATGTCGGCTTCATGAACGGCATCGCCGACCGCATCATCAGGGAGCGCCGCGAGGTGCCGGCGGACGATACAGCCAAGCCTGACCTGCTGGGATTCATGCTGAGCGGTCTCGACAAGCAGACCGGCGAGCGGCTGGACGACGTCAATATCCGCTACCAGATGAACACCTTCCTGATCGCCGGTCACGAGACCACGAGCGGGATGCTGTCGTTCGCGGTCTACTTCCTGCTGAACAATCCGCATGTGCTGCAGAAGGCCTACGAGGAAGTCGATCGCGTGCTGGGCCGCGACATCAACGCCAAGCCGACGGCTCAGCAGGTCAACCAGCTCGTCTATATCGGCCAGATCCTGAAGGAATCGCTGCGCCTCTGGCCGACCGCACCGGCCTTCGGCCTCTACCCGTACCAGAACGAAACGATCGGTGGGAAATACAAGCTGCGCAAGCGCACCTTCGTTACCGTGCTGACGGCGATGCTCCATCGCGACAAGTCGGTCTGGGGACCGCAAGCCGAGGTCTTCAATCCCGACAATTTTGCGCCGGAGCGCGAGGCCAAGATGCCGCCGCATGCCTTCAAGCCGTTCGGCAACGGCCAGCGTGCCTGCATCGGGCGGCAGTTCGCCATGACCGAGGCGAGCCTGGTGCTGGGCATGATCCTGCAGCGCTTTCGTCTGATCGATCACACGCGCTACCAGCTCAAGATCAAGGAGTCGCTCACCATCAAGCCCGAAGGCCTGATGATGCGCGTGACGCTCCGGCCCGATGTCGTGCGGGGCAGCGGCCAGGCGGCGGCGGCGACGGCCAAGCCTGCGCCGCGCAAGGCGGCGAAAAAGGCGGCGGCCAGCCATGGCACCAGGCTTGCCGTGCTGTTCGGGTCCAACATGGGCACCGCCGAGGAGCTGGCGCGCTCGATCGCCGAAGATGCGGAAGCGGCGGGCTTTGCCACGACCCTGGCGAGCCTCGATGACGTCGCGGGCAAGCTGCCGTCGGAAGGGGCCGTCGCCATCGTCTGCGCCTCCTACAATGGCGGGCCTCCCGACAATGCGGTGCAGTTCCTCAAGGCCTTGCGCGAGATGCCGGACGATGGGTTGAAGGGCGTGCGCTACACCGTTTTCGGCTGCGGCAACCGCGACTGGGCCTCGACCTACCAGGCGATTCCACGCGAGATCGACGAGCTGCTGGCGGCCAAGGGGGCGGAGCGCCTCCATGCGCGCGGTGAAGGCGACGCCAAGGAAGATCTCGATGGCAACTTCCAGGCTTGGTACGAGCCGATGCTGCCGGCCGTGGCCGAGACGTTCGGCGTCAAGTTCGACGCCGAAGCAGCGGCGGCGCAAGAGCCGCTCTACCAGGTGCAGCCGGTCGACCGGCCGCCGGCCAACCCGATCATCGGCGGCAGTGGGGCACTGCCCATGCGGGTGCTGGCCAACCGCGAGCTGCAGAATCCTGACAAGTCGGGCCGCAGCACGCGGCATATCGAGGTGCTGCTGCCGGATGGCGTCAGCTACCGCGCCGGCGATCATCTCAGCATCGTGCCGCAAAACGGGGCGCTGCTGGTCGAGCGCGCCGTGCGCCGCTTCGGCTTCGCCCCGGGGGCGCATGTCGTGCTGACGGCGCCCGAGGGACGGCGTACGGCCCTGCCGGTCGGCGAGGCGATCGCCGTCCATCGCTTGCTGTCGGACTATCTCGAACTGCAGCTGCCGGCGACGCGCAAGCAGATCCAGACCATGGCGCAGCATACGCGCTGCCCCTTCACGCGGCCCAAGCTCGAGGCGCTGCTGGACGAAGAACGGTTCCGCAGCGAAATCCTGGCCAAGCGCAAGTCGGTCCTCGACCTCCTGGAAGAGTTCCCGGCCTGCGAGCTGCCCTTTGCGGCCCTCCTCGAGATGCTGCCGTTGATGACGCCGCGCTACTACTCGATCTCGTCCTCGCCGACGGCCGACGGGGCGCGCTGCTCGGTCACGGTCGCGATCGTCGAAGGACCGGCGCGGGCCGGCGCCGGTATCTATCACGGTGTCTGCTCCAATCATCTCGCGCGGCAGGCGGCCGGCGGCACGGTGCAGGCCTTCGTGAAGGAGACCAAGGTCGGCTTCCGGCTGCCGATCGATCCTGCGGCGCCGATCGTCATGATCGGGCCGGGCACCGGCCTGGCGCCGTTCCGCGGCTTCCTGCGCGAGCGGGCAGCGCTCAAGGACCAGGGCCGCGCCCTGGGGCCGGCGCTTCTTTTCTTCGGTTGCCGCCACCCCGATCAGGATTACATCTACGAGGACGAATTGAAGGAGAGGGCGGACGCCGGGATCGTCGATCTCGAAGTTGCCTTCTCGCGCCACGATGGAAAGAAGACCTACGTGCAGGATCTCCTGAAGGAAAAGGGCGACAAGGTCTTGGACCTGCTCGACCAGGGCGCGATCGTCTATGTCTGCGGCGATGGCGGCCGGATGGAGCCCGACGTCAAGCGGGCGCTGATCGCGCTTCATCGCGAGAAGACGGGCGCCGACGAGGCCGCGGGCGACGCCTGGATGGCCAAGCTCGCCGCCGACAATCGCTACGTGCTGGACGTGTGGGCGAGCAGCTGACCCGGGAAAACGAGCGCGACCGGCAGAAGGCGCGCGAACTGCGGCGCGTCAAGGCCGCAGCGACCGCCCTGCTGGTGTTCACCGCAGGGCTGTTCGTGGTGGCGCGTCACTACGAGCCACAGCATTGGGCCTGGGGCTACGTGGCCGCGTTTGCGGCTGCCGCCACGGTCGGCGGCCTGGCGGACTGGTATGCCATCGTGGCGCTGTTCCGCCGGCCTCTCGGCCTGCCGATCCCGCACACCGCGATCGTGCCGCGCAACCACCATCGCATCGCCGACACTCTGGGCGAGTTCATCGAGACGAACTTCCTGGCGCGGGCGCCCGTCGAGGCACGGCTGCGCGAGGTCGATTTTGCCAGCCTCGTGTCGGATTGGCTGAGCGATCGCGAGCGTAGTGCGGCGCTCGCGGGCTTCGTGATGCGCCTGGTGCCGCAGGCCCTGACGGCGATCGATCAGTCCGGCCTCAAGGGGTTCCTCGGCAAGCGGGTGATGGCGGAGCTGCAAAGGATCGAGCTGGCACCGCTGGCCGCCGGCCTGCTGAGCGCCGTGACGGAGAAGAACCGTCATCAGCGGCTGCTCGACGAATTGCTGGGGGCCTTGGAAAAGGTGCTGGCCAACGAGGAAACGCTGGCGGCATTGCGCGAGAAGATCCGGCAGGAACTGCCGGCCCTGTTCAATCTCTATCGCGCCGACGCCTATCTTTTGCGCAAGATCGTCGCCTCCACGACCGCCTTCATTCAGGAGGCGCGGACCGATGCCGACCATCCCCTGCGCCGGGAGTTCGACAATTTTGTGTCAGGCTTCATCGAGCGTCTGCGCAGCTCGCAGGCTTTCGCGCGTCGTGCGGAAAGCCTGAAGCGCGACATGCTTGCCCGGCCCGAGATCGCGGCTGTCGCCGAAGGCGCCTGGGAAAGCCTGCAAAGCTTCCTGGAGCAGGATGCGCGGGCGCCGGATAGCCAGGTGCGACGGCAGCTGGAGGCGATGCTGGTCGATGTCGGCAGCCAGCTGGCGCGTGAGCCGGCCATCCGGGCCGAGATCAATCGCGGCATGGTGCAGGTGCTGTCCGACTTCGTGGAGAGCCAGAAAAGCGGCGTCGGCCGCTTCATCGCCGACCAGGTGAAGGGCTGGGACATCGACATGCTGATCGGTCGTGTCGAACTCACCGTCGGGCGCGATCTGCAATATATCCGTTTCAATGGCGCAATGATCGGCGGCCTGGCCGGTTTGGCCTTGCACGCGCTCGAACAGGGGTTGAAGCTGACGCCGTAATCGACAGGAGGTTCAGATGGCCGATGCTCCGCAGAACTTCACGGACATGTTCAAATCCCTCGGTGAGCAGCTCAAGGTTCCCGCCTTCGACGTGTCGAAGATCATGGAACATCATCAGAAGAATCTCGATGCCATGACACGCTCCTGGCAGGCCGTCGCCGGCGGTGCCAACGAGGTCGCCAAGAAACAGCGCGAAATCTTCGAGGCGGCGATCAAGGACGTGACCGCGATCGTCCAGGAATACAAGCCCGGCGGTTCACCCCAGGAAGCCCTGGCCAAGCAGAGCGAGTTCGCCAAGAAGGCGATGGATGCCGCCATCACCAACACGCGCGATATCGCCGAGCTGGTGCAGAAGTCGAGTGCCGAGGCGTTCAAGATCGTGCAGGACCGTATGAAGGAGTCCTACGACGAGATCCGCTCCGGTCTCGAGAAGAAGTCCTGATCATCGGACCGCGGGCCTCCCGGCCCGCTCTTATCCATCCTTGGCCAAGCGAGATGAATGCGGGCCGGGAGGCCCGCGGTCCGCTTGATTGCTAACTCCGGCGCCAGTCCGGGAAGACGAAGCTCTTCCAACCGGAGCGATCGAAGCGCTTCCACTGGCCTTCGGGTTGTGCCAGCCGGTCGGCCACCGCATAGACAGCGGCCGGATGATGGCCGAGGCCGCAGTGGCTGCCATAGACCTCGATGTTTTCCACCTGATCGCTTTCGACGTTCAGGCAGGTCTGCCAGGCGCAGATCCCGTCGGTGCGGCTGAAGATCGACGTCGTGGGCACCGGCGGCGGCTCGGCGAGCGGGCCGGCGATGTGATGGTCGACATCCTCGACATTCTGCCCCGAGGTGAACTCGTAGACGCGCCAGGCATTGGTGGCCTTCGGGCTGCCGGTGAAGGGACTGCCCAGGCTGATCACCAGACGCACTTTCTCCGGCAGACGCTTGGCGAGCTGGCGCGCGTAGATGCCGCCCAGGCTCCAGCCGACGAGGCTGATCTTGCGGCCGCCATGGCGCTCGTAGAGCTCGTTGATGCGATCGAGCATCGCCGCCTCGAGGCCGGGACGCAGGCCGAGGTTACGGCCCTGCTTCCAGCCGTGCGCAGCATAGCCTTGTGCCTTCAGGAATGACCGCAGCGGCTGCGTGGAGAGATCGCTCGCCAGCAGGCCCGGCAGCACGAGAACGGGGTGTCCGTCGCCGCGCGGCGCAGCGGAGAGCCAGGGCCGCAGCAGGACGAAGGCGCCCAGTTCCTGGACTGCACGGCCTTCGAGGAACAGCAACGTACGCGAAGGGGGACGCAGCGTCTGAACGGCAGCCGACATTTGGCCTCCTTATTATTCCCGCCAGACTCTCACATATCGTGAGGGGGAGAAAGGGTTTCAACCACCCACAACGGCCTTCTTCAGCTCGGCCGCGGCGTCGACCAGATAGTCGCCGAGGCGTGCAACATCCGGCACCGCGCGTCGATCGGCGGTCAGGCCGAAGTTGAGCGCGTCCATGTAGCTCTGCACCGTGATGTTGAGCGCAGCGCCATGGGCCGGAATGGAAACGGGATGCAATGCCGTCACCTTGGCGCCGGCGCAGTACAGCGCCATCGGCGGGCCGGGCACGTTGGAGATGGTGACGTTCATCGGCATCGGCAGCTTGTCGGCGAGGCCGCTGCGCCCATAGATCAGCATGATGAGCTGCAGCAGGATCGGCGCCCCAACGAAGGCGAAGTCCTGCGGAACGGTATCGCGGAAGGCACCAGCGAGCTGCTTGGAGTCGGTCGACGACTTCACGATGGCGCGCAGCCGCTCGGCCGGATCGGCGATGTCGGTGGCGATCTGGCAGAGCATGCCCGACACCTGGTTGTTCTGCCGCGTATCGCCCGGTTCGCGCAGGCTGATCGGCACGCCGGCGATCAGCGGCTTGTCGGGAAGCTGGCCTTTCTCCTGCAAATAGCGTCGAAGCGCGCCGCTGCAGATCGCCATCACCACGTCGTTCAGCTTGGCGCCGCCGGCCTTGGCGATCGCCTTGGCGTCGGCCAGCGAGATCGTGCGCGCGGCATAGCTGCGCTCGCGGGTGATCGTGGCGTTGAACGGCGTCCTGGGCGCGGAGAGCGTCGGCAGCTGGCTGGCGAGGTTCTGCAGCGCGCTCAGCGCCTTCGGCGTTTCCCCCGGCTTGCCGAGGAAGGCGCTGGTCATGGAATTCACGATGTCCGGTGCCGCCTGCCAGAGCTTGATCTGCTGGCGCATCATGTTGGTCATGATGTCGGCAACGCCCTTCACTGGGTCGACCGCCGTCGGCGAACTGGGCGCCGTCGAGGCGGCGATGGTCTTGGGAGGCGGCGGCGGCACATCGCGCGGCGTCGCACTCACATCGTAGAGCGCCTTGTTGATCGCCATGCCGGCGCCGCCGTCGATCGCGGCGTGATGCACCTTCGAATAGAGAACGCCCTGGCCGCTGGCGAGACCGGTGATGACATAGAACTGCCAGAGCGGCCGGCTGCGATCGAGCGTGTTGGCGTGCAGTCGCGAGATTACCTCTTCCAGCTGCTCCTCGGTGCCGGGCGCCGGCAGCGCGGTCTCGCGCAGGTGATAGTCGAGATCGAGCACCGGCTCGTCGACCCAGCCCGGATGGTCGAGGTCGTAGAGCGACGGGGCGAGCCGCTTGGAAAAGATCGGGATGGTGTGCAGGCGGCTTTCGAAGAATTTCCGGAAGTGCTGGTAGAAATTGCTTTCGAGGCCCTGAGGCAATTCGAAGTAGGTGAGGCCCGCCACGTGCATGGGGGTTTCGGGCGTCTCCAGGTAGAGGAACGACGCGTCGATGCCCGAGAGCTGCTGCGTTTCCATTAGCGTCCTCCCACGGTCGCCATTTCTTGCTCGTTCGACGATTTGTCCTCCGGCGGGCCATCCCTCGGCAAGAGGGCATCGCGTGTCGCAGGTGATAATATATTGAAAAATATAGATATTCTATTTTGTTTGTCGCAGCGCACAAATTTATGTTGCGGCGCACAATGAGAATCCCATATACGCCCTGTCACCGCGTAGCGCACACCAATCACTTGCAGGAACCCACCAGATGACCACCAACACCACCCCGATCGAGACCGTGATCGAGCAGGCCAACGAAACCACCAAGGCGGCCGGCGAGCGTGTCCGCGAATTCGCCCAGATCGGCGTCCGCAAGGCCACCGAGAGCTTCGAGCAGATCAGCAAGGCCGCGCAGGATGCCTCGCAGCAGCTGAACGCTCAGGTCAGCCAGGCCCGCGAAGGCGCCACCAAGGCCGGCCTGAAGATGCTCGAGGTCGCCAAGGAAGACTCCGACGCCAGCTTCGCTGCCGTGCGCGACTTCCTCGCCGCCAAGACCCCGCTCGAGGCGTTCGACGTCTCGGCCAAGTACTGGCGCGGCCGCCTGGAGACCCGCATCGCCCAGGCTCAGGACCTTGGCGCGTTCGTCCGCAAGGCAGCCGACGACGCCGTCCGCCCTGTCCAGGAGCGCATCGAGAAGTTCACGAAGGCCGCTGCCTAAGCGCCTTTCGCGATCACCGGAACAAGGCCCGTCCGCAAGGACGGGCCTTTTTCATGTCGCCCTGCCTCCAGCGCCGTACTTCGCCGGTTTGCGCCGAAGCCTGACAAGGAGGTCTATCGATAACGCTATAGGCCTGCTCAACAATAGCGAGACGGAAAGTGAATTGTGGCCCGGAGCGCCCGTTCCTACGTTTGGTTGCAGGACGTCACTTGCCCACTGGCTCGACATGCACCAAAGCAAATCCGTCACCCACACCTTCCACGCACGCACCTATCCGCTGAGGGTCCATGCGGGAGCCGACGCGCTGGCCGCGCTGCCCATGGAACTGCAACGCGCCGGCGCATCGCGCGCGTTGATCGTGTGCGGGCGCAGCGTACACGAGCGCACCGACCTGACGCAGCGGATCGGGACGCTGGCCGGCGGACGGGTTGCCGGCATCTACTCCAGGATCTCCGAAGGCGCGCCTGCGGAGAGCATAGAGGAAGCTGCAGCCAAGGCGCGCGAGGTCGGGGCGGACGCTTTGATTGCGGTGGGGGCGGGCAGCGTGATCAAGGGCGCAAGGGTGGTGGCCATGCTGCTCGGCGAGAACCGACCCTTGGTGGAGATGGCAACCGTTCACCGCGACGACGCGCCAGCGGTCAGCCAGCGCCTCGAGGCGCCGAAGATGCCGATCTTCAATGTGCTGACCTCGCCCTCGTCGGCGCAGAATCGCGGCGGCTCGGCCGTGCGCTACCGGGGCGATGCGCACCACCTCGAATTCTTCGATCCGAAGACGCGCCCTCAGGCGGTGTTCTGGGATTCGCACGCGCTGGCAACAGCGCCGTCGACACTGGCACGATCCACGAGCTTCGAGATCTACTGGTGGGGCCTCATGTGTATGGGGGCTCTCGAAACGACCAATCCGCTGGCCCAGGCCAGCCGGCGCCATGCGTGGCACCTCGCGCGGCAGTCCTACCCGAGGCTTGGCCGGGAGGGTGATGCCGCTGCACGGATCGACCTATGCGCGGCCGGGCTGCTGCAAAACCGCGACGAGGAAGATGGCGGGCGTCCATGGTCCTGCCACCTGCTGGCGCGCGCTGCCTACGCCTCGGCCGTCGCCGTCTTCAATCACTACGACGGGATAACGCAGCCGCGTGGCTACGCCGCGTTCGCACCGGCCATGATCCGCGCCCTCGGCGCCTGCGTTCCGGACGTGACGCGCGCCCTGGGCGAGGCGCTCGGCATGATGCTGCCGGACGGAAGCGGCGATGCCGAACTGGCCGAGCGCGTCGCCGCGCGCGTGGCGCGTGACTTCCAGGGGCAGGGGTGGCGCACCGATCTGCACGATCGTGGCATCCCAGCGGCCGATGCGCCGATGCTGATCGCGCTGGCGCTGCGGAACTACAACGCCAACCACGACCGCCTGCTCGATCCGCATCGCGAGGCCATGCAGACGGCCATCGCGGCGACCCTCGCACCGCAGTAGGCCTCGGGCATGGCGTGCGGCGCCGGAAATCTCAACCTGCAACGCCCCCGAATGTGGCCCACGGCGACATCGGATAGCGCGAAAGAAAGGGAACTCATGGCAAAGAAGATCCTGATCACCGGCGCCAGCTCCGGTTTCGGGCGCGGCGCGGCGATCGAGTTGGCCCGCCGTGGACACAAGGTCGTTGCCAGCGCCGAGACCTGGCCCCAGGTGCGGAACCTGCGCGCCGACGCGGCAGATGCGGGAGCCGAACTCGAAGTCATCAAGCTCAACCTGCTCGACGGCATCGACATCGCTCATGCAGCCACCTATGACCCCGATGTTCTGGTGCTCAATGCCGGCGTGATGGAGAGCGGATCCATCGTCGACATCCCGATGGAACGGGTGCGCGACTCCTTCGACATCAATGTCTTCGGCCATCTCAAGCTGGCGCAGGGGATCGTGCCGAAGATGGTGGCGCGCAAGTCCGGCAAGGTGGTGTGGACCTCGTCGATGGGCGGGATCCTCGTCATCCCGTTCGTCGGCATCTACTGCGCCACCAAGCACGCGATCGAAGCCATCGCCGGCTCGATGAAGGCCGAGCTGGCACCCTATGGCGTCAAGGTCGCGACCGTGAACCCCGGCGTGTTCGGCACCGGTTTCAACGACACGGGCGCGGAGAGCCACGTGCAGTGGTACGACGCCAACCGCGCAGTCGTCCCCATGCCGGATTTTGGCACAGCCCTCGCCGACCAGTTCGATCCCCGGGAAATGATCGACGCCATGGTCGAGATGATTCCGGCCGACGAGCATCTCTATCGCACGATGCGTCCGCTCGCCACGATCGACGTCGCAAAGCAATGGCAGGAAACGGAGTGGACGCAGGATGCCTGACATCACGCTCGACGACGCACAACGCATCGTAGCCAGGGGCCGTGCCGCCGCCGAAGCGGCCGGGATGAAGGCGGTCTTCGCCGTCCTCGACAAAGGCGCGAACCTGGTCGCGTTCTCGCGCATGGATGGCGCCTGGCTGGCATCCAATGAACTGGCCATCGCCAAGGCGCGTACCTCGGTCATGTTTCAGGCGCCGACCGAAGTCCTCAACGCGCCCTTGGAAGTCGGCAAGCCGGTT
Source organism: Alphaproteobacteria bacterium 65-37 (assembly GCA_001897995.1). Taxonomy (GTDB): domain Bacteria; phylum Pseudomonadota; class Alphaproteobacteria; order Reyranellales; family Reyranellaceae; genus Reyranella. Next base: position 17,571 of record MKRV01000102.1, read on the forward strand.
CTGCATTTCGACCACATCCACAGCGGTGGCCTGCTTCTCGTGGGGGGTGGCGTGCCGTTGTTCGACGACGATGGCGTGTTGATTGGCGGTCTGGGGGCGTCGGGTGGGATGCCCGAGCAGGATGCCGCCATCGCCCGCGCGGCTGTTGCGAAGTAGAGCGGCCGTCGCGACGATCGGCGTGACGTGCGAGGTTCAGCCGGTTGCCCGGCCTGCCTCCTCCTTGAGCCAGTCGAGGAAGGCGCGGAACACCGGGGTTGTCGCGCGTGTGGGCGACCAGACGAGGTAGTAGCCACGGTCACTACGCGCGACGAGATCGAAGGGCGCGACCAACCTACCGGTCTTCAGCAACTCCGCGACGTACGCGCGTTGTGCGACCGCTACACCCAGCCCGTCGACGGCTGCCTGGATGACCAGCGAGGCGTTCTCGAAGGACAGGTTGCGCTGCGGCTTGAGCTTCGGCGCCCCGGCGAGATCCAGCCAGCGCTGCCAATCGTCCATCCGGCGTACCGAGTGCAGCAGCGTGGCCTTGGACAGGTCGACGGGGCTGCGCAGCCTCTCGGCGCCGCGCAGGAGTGACGGGCTGCATACGGGTTGAAAGGCGTCGTCGAACGCCCGCAGGCCATCGAGGCCGGCGGGCAGGGCCGTGCCGACGAAAGACGCAACGTCGACGTCTTCCGCTTCAAAACGAATCTCGCGAAAGCTCGTCATGATCTGGATGTCGAGCTGAGGGTGGGTGCCATGAAAGCGCGACAGTCGGGGCATCAACCATCTTTCCGCCAAAGTGGGCAACAGGCAGAGCTTCAGCGTGTCGTGGCGCGGTCGGCGCGCGATGGCGTCGAGCGTCAGCTCAATGCTCTGAAACGCCTGTGTGAGCGTCGGGCGCAGTACCTGGCCCGCGTCGGTCAGCTCGACCGAGCGGCCCTTACGCCGCAGCAGCGGCACTCCGACCAACTCCTCGAGCAATTTCACCTGCTGGCTGACGGCACCAGGCGTCACGCACAACTCCGCCGCGGCATTGGAGACACTTTGATGGCGTGCAGTCGCCTCGAAGGCGCGCAAGCCGAGGAGAGGAAGCCGGCCACGGTTCATATTATTTAGCTCAACTAAAAAATAGAGGCGAGAGAACTGCGTTGTGCCTCAGGACAATCGTTACCTAAATTGCCTTTAAAGAGGACACCTCTGCGTTGGAATTTAGCCTGCCTAAAGTGATGAGGCAATTCATGGAAATCACGAAGTATCCGCAAGCGCATTTCCGTAAGGACGCAGACGGCATGACGCTGCTGGGCGCGCGGTATCGCGACACGGGTGCGTTGCGCTTCCCGCCGCCCGAGTTCCTTCAGGCCGGCGAAGCGGCCGAGCCGATCGCCATGGGTGCCGGCGGGCGCCTCTACACTTTCACCACGGTCTATCCCGGCAAGGCGCCCGCGTACGCACTGGGCATGGTGGATTTCGACAATGGCCTGCGGGTGTTCGGCCGCCTGGCCTGGCCTGAGGGCGCCGAGCCGGCGATCGGCGATGCGGTGTGCGTCGTGGCGTCCACGCTGCCAGACGGTACGCCCGACTATGCCTTTGCGCCGCTGAAGGGAGATGCAGCATGAGCGAGCCGCTGATCACGGGCGTCGGCATCTCCGACTTCGGCCGCTTTCCCGATCTCACCGAGGAAGCACTGGCTCAGGCGGCCATCCTGGCGGCGCTGAAGGACGCCGGCGTAGGCGTACGAGACGTCGAGGCATTCTACTGCGGCAATGCGCTGGGCGGG
>MKRV01000103.1 GCA_001897995.1 Alphaproteobacteria bacterium 65-37
AGCACGCCGAGGCACTTGGCCCGGACGTCGGGCAGCGGCTGCAGGATGTCCGGCACGAAGAAGGCCATCGTGCCGGCGGCATGGGCGGCGGTGAGGCCGACATTGGAGTCCTCGAAGGCAACGCACTGCTCGGGGGCGACGCCCAGGCGGCGGGCGGCTTCGAGGTAGATGTCCGGTGCGGGCTTGGCCTGCACGACATCGTCGCGCGTCGCCACCGCCCGCAGGCGCGGCAGCAGACCGGCGCGGCTGAGATGGTGTTCGGCGGTCGTCCGGCCCGACGAGGTGGCGACGGCCGCCGGCAGGCCGCGTGCGGCCAGGAAATCGAGCAGCTCGATCGCGCCCGGCTTCACCGGGATATTGGTTTCCAGCAGGCGTTTGACATGGCTGGAGAAGAGCGGGCGGAAAGCGTCGATGCGAAATCCCGCGCCATAATGGGTCGCGATCATGACGTCGCATTGCGGGCCGGGAATGCCGACCATGGAATGGCAGAAGGCGAGCGGCATCTCGAGGCCGAGATCCAGGGCGGCGGCCTGCAGGGCGGCGACATAGACCGCCTCGGTGTCGAGCAGCAGGCCGTCCATGTCGAACAGCGCCGCCGCGATAGGTTTTCTCAACATGCTTTGTTTCTAGGCATACCGGGGAGATGCACAAGGGGGAGAAAAAATCATGCACACCTCGGCCCCTTCCTGCCCGAATACGTTCTGATCGAATACGTCCTGATCGAATATTGGCTCGAAGCGAGTGAGGTGCCCATGAACGTCCAGACCCAGATCGATCCGACCAACCAGCTCGTCGAGCAGGCAAAGCGCGTTCTGCCGGGCGGCAGCTTCGGCAACATGCCGGCCGAAGTGATCCTGAAGGAGGGAAAGGGCGGCCGGATCTACGACGAGGCCGGCAAGGAATATATCGACTACCTGCTGGGATCGGGCCCGATGTTCATCGGCCATGCCCATCCTGAGGTGACAGCGGCAGTGCAGGCGCAGGTACCGCTCGGCACCACCTTCTTCGGCAACAACCGTCACGGCATTGCGCTCGCCGAAGCGATCGTCGAGGCGGTGCCCTGCGCCGAACAGGCGCGCTTCCTCTGCTCGGGCACCGAGGCCGACCTCTACGCCATGCGTGCGGTTCGCGCCTTCCGCAAGCGCGACAAGATCCTGAAGTTCGAGGGCGGCTATCACGGCATGAGCGACTACGCGCTGGTGTCGCTGGCGCCCAAGAACCCTGGCAACTTTCCACGCGGCTCGGTCGATTCGGCCGGCATCCCGAAATCGGTGATCGACGAGATGGTGGTCGCCGCCTTCAACGATATCGAGATGGTCGAAAGCCTGATCGAGGAGCAGAAGGACGAGCTGGCCGGCGTCATCGTCGAGCCGTTCCAGCGGCTGATCCCGCCCAAACCCGGCTTCCTGCAGGCGCTGCGCGCGGTGACCGCCAAGCACGGCATTCCGCTGATCTTCGACGAGGTCGTCACCGGCTTCCGCTTCGCCTATGGCGGGGCGCAGGAATATTACGGCGTGACGCCCGATCTCTGTACCCTGGGCAAGATCGTGGGCGGCGGCTTTGCGCTGGCTGCCATCGCCGGCCGCGCCGACATCATGAAGCATTTCGACCGGCTGGCCATGACTGACGAGGATTTCATCTTCCAGGTCGGCACGCTGTCGGGCAATCCAGTGGCCGCCGTCGCCGGCCTCGCCACCCTGGAGGTGCTGAAGCAGCCCGGCACCTACGACAAGGTCTTCGCCGCGGGCCGCGAGCTGATGGCCACGCTCGCCGAGCTGGCGCAGCAGGCGGGCTTCAAGGCGCAGGTGGTGGGCGAGCCGCCGCTGTTCGACATCCTCTTCACCGACCAGCCGATCAAGGACTATCGCGACACCTTGAAGGGCGATGCCGCGCTGCTGAAGCGCTTCAACCAGCATCTGCGCGCCCGCGGCATCATGAAGGGCGAGAGCAAGTACTATGTCAGCGTGGCCCACACCCGCGCCGACCTCGACCATACGATCGGCGCCTGGAAGGAAGCCTTCGCCGAGCTCAAGGCCGGCCGCTGAGAGAAGGGTCGCTAAGCGCCGTTGCGCTGAGAAGATTGCCCAGCAGGAGCCCGAGGACGAGATCGTCCTCGGGGCCGAAGCTGTGGCGGGCGACATATCCGCGGCGGTCGATGACGACCGTCGAGGGCGTGCCCTTGAAGCCGTAGGCGGCCATCGTCTGCGGGATCGGTCCGTTGGGCGAGGGCCGGTCGACCGCCACCGGGAAGGTCAGGCGGTATTCGTGCAGGAAGGCCTCCAGCGACACTGGCGTCATCGCCGCGTGGTGCTCGAACACGGTATGGATGCCGAGTACGACGAGATCGTCCAGGCTCTTGGCGATCTCGTGCAGGCGCCGGGCCTGCGGCACGGCATGGGCCACGCAGCCGGGGCAGAGCATCTGGAAGGCATGCAGTACCACGACCTTGCCGCGGAACATGTCGAGGGAGAGCGGCCGGTCGGTGTTGAACCAGCGCTCGGCTTCGATCGGCAGGGCGGGATGAGCGGTCTCCGGCATGATCAGGGACCGTCCAGGCCTTTCTTCTTCAACAGCGGTACATTGCCCGGATCGGCCAGCGCCAGCATCAGCGCGTCGGCGGCAGCGCGGTTGCCCGAGGCGACCGATATGGCGCCCGAGTAGAGCGTGTAGTTCTGGACGTCGAGCGGAATCGGGCCGGCGAACTGCACGCCCGGCACGCTCATCAGCTCGCTGCTCTGCTGCAAGGCGAGGTCGGCCTTGCCGTCGACCAGGCGCTCGGCGACCAGGCCGCCAGGGACCAGCACGGCCTTGCCCTTGATCTGATCGGCGATGCCCATCTTCTCGAACAGCCGGGAAAGGTAGATGCCGCTCGAACCGCCCGCCGCAGGATCGACATAGGCGACGGCGCGGGCGTCGAGCAGCGCCTTCTTGAAGCTGTCGACGCTGGAGAGATCGGGCAGTGGCGTGCCCTGCTTCACGGCGACGCCGATGCCGGCGCGGGCCAGCGGCTTGGCGCTGCTCTCGTCCAGGCGGCTGCCGAGCAACGGCCCCATGGCGAGCGGCGGGATCACGACTACGTCGAAATACTCGCCGTCGGCGACGCGCTTCTGCAGCGCGCCGGCGGTGCCGGTTTCGACCGACACTTTGTGGCCGGTCTTCTTCTCGAACTCGGCCAGCAGCTCCAGCGCGGCCGGCTTGTAGGCGCCGGCCGTCAGCAGCTTGAGATCGGCCGCGAGGACGTTGCCGCCGGCGAACAGACAGAGAAGAACGAGCAGAATGCGCATGCAGTCGACCTCACGCCGGCGTGCCCATGATGTAGGGCTTGAGTGCAGCATACATCAGCGCATGTGTCGGTGTCGGGACATTGTGCCGGCGGCCGAGCTCGACGAGCTTGCCGGACAGCCAGGGTAGCTCGATGCGATTGCCGCGCAACAGGTCGGTCGCCATCGAGGGGATATGATGCGGCGGCGCGTTGCGGCTGAAGGCGACCGCCCGGTCGACGGCATCCGCCGGCAGGGCGATGCCCGCGGCGCGGCCGACCGCCTCCACTTCGCGGTAGGCGGCGAGGAACAGTGCCTCGATATCGCCGTCGCCGCGCAGCTTGCCGATCGGCAGGCGGGCGAGCGACATCACGGCGGAATTGGCCGCGAGCATGAGGAACTTCAGCCAGAGGTCGGTCAGGATCGCGGGGCTAAGCACGCCGTCGAAACCGGCTTTGCTGCAGGCCTCCGCCAGCGCCGTGCCGCGCGCGCTGCTTCTGCCGTCGAGCTCGCCGAAGGTCATGCGCATGGCGGTGCCGGTCTGGCGGATCAGGCCGGGCTCGACGATGGTCGCGCTGAGGCCGGCGACACCCGGCATCACGGCCTGGCGTCCCAGGATCGGGATCAGCCGCTCGTGGGCGTCGACGCCGTTCTGAAGAGTGATGACGGCCGTTGCCGGTCCGACCATCGGCTTGAGGGCCGCGCCGACGGTCTCGACGTCCCACAGCTTGACGCAGAACAGCACATAATCGACCGGCCCGACCGTGGCGGGATCGTCGGTCGCCTGTGTCGGAAGCAGATGCGTGTTGCCGCGTTGGCTTTCGATCCTGAGACCCTGACTCTTCATCGCAGCGAGATGGGCCCCGCGCGCAATGAAGGTGACGTCGGCGCCGCCATGGGCAAGCGCCGCTCCAAATCCGCCTCCGACGCCGCCTGCGCCGACGACTGCTATACGCATTGAAACTCCTCCAGAGGTCCGGGATCGGTCATGGGCGAGCGATAGCCTGCCCGTCACAAAAATGTCGCAACAAGGGCTGCGAAATCGAACGCAAGATCGACGACGACGGAAAGTCGCAAACAAAGCTCGACGGCAAGCCGGACATCGGTCGGGCGTGCGTCGGCACAAAAAAAGAACTCCGCCAGGGCGGCTGCGAGATCAAGCGCGAATGGACAGCCACGAATAGAAAGCCAGGGGCACGTACAAGGAAGAAGTGAAGGGCAAGTAAGGCTGCGCCTCACGTGACGTTCAAGGTGCCGGCAAAATGCTGGCGACCAGTAGGCAACCGGAGAGACCGGTGAGGCGCAGCGGCCCGGTGAGCTCGAGGCGCAGCGAATAGTCGGGGCCGATCGGTCTTTCGCTGCCCTGGACCGCAACCAGCACGTCGCCGCGCGGATTGTAGGCGATGTGGATGCCGGGCGGCAGATTGAGCGTATGGCCCTCGTCGAGCACCGCCATGTCGATGGCGACGTCGGCGCGGGCGCCGATCAGGTTCACCACTTCGACGGGGCCCGCCTCGAGGCGGCTGACGATGGGCGTCTCGCCGGCGAAGCGCACCGGCCGGAAGGGCTGGCGGACGTCGATCTCCCCACTCGGCGTCTGCAGCACGAGGCCGCTGCCGGCGACCAGCACCTGGACGCGATCGTAGCCGGTATAGTCGGAGAACGGGCCGGGCTCGACGATCGGCGTGCGACCGAACCGCCAGCTTTCACCCGAGTAGGCGATATCGACCGTGGTGCCGCGGCCGTTCTTCCAGGGCGTGCTGCGATAGCTGACCGGATCGAGCAGGGTAATCACGGAACGATTCTCTCCTTGCGGAAGCGCCGCAGCAGGCGCTCGAACATCGCCTCGCTATCGACCACGTCGTGGAAGCCGTGCAGGCGGCTCTTGGTGACATCCGACATCACATCCCAGTCCGACCCGAAGACATAGTCGGCGAAAGGCCAGGCGACGAGCTGGTCGTAGGCGAATTTTCGCAGACGATGCTTCGTCGTCATCGTCTCCCAGAGCCCGGCCTTGTCCGCCATGTGCTGCGTGAGGCTGATGGTCTGCGCCTCGCCCACCTTCATGTCAAAGACCTCGGCGATGCGCGGCCAGACATTGCGCCAGCGGAAATAGTCGCCGTTGGTGATGTTGTAGGCCTGGTTGGCTGCGCGCTTTTCCGTCGCCGCCCACAGCGCGGCCTTGGCGAAATGGGAAGACTCGGTCACCTGGTAGATGGTGCCGTAGGCACCCGGCCTGCCGGGAAAGCGCAGCGGCAGGCCGAGCTCCCTTGAAATGGCGGCATAGACGGCGATGGCGGGCAGGATGCTCATCGCCGTGCCGGGCGCGAAACCGCAGAGCGTCTGGGGGCGCAGTTCCGTCCAGCTCCATTTCTTGCCGCGCTGGAAGTCGGTCAGCCAGTCGATCTGGTCGAAGTAGAAATCCGGCGGCATGTGGCGCGGATCGGTCTCGCGCATGGGCGTCTTCAGTGGACCGAGATGCGTGCCGTAATATTTCGTGCCGGTCACCAGCACGACGCGCTGCAGGGCGCGCGACGCCTGGGCGACGGCGCTCACCGCATTCACCAGCATGTCGCGGTTGGGCGCGATCACATTGGCGTAGTTTGCGGCATTGCCGGTGCCGGGCTGGAAGGCGGCATAGAAGACGTGGGTGACGTCGCGCAGTTTGCCCAGCTTGGCGGCGACGTCGTCGAGGTCGAGCAGGTCGACCGAGACATGGGTGTAGCGCGGGCTGTTCTTGGCCGGCCGCCGCGACAGGCCGACGACCTGCCAGTCGCCCTCGGCCACCAGCTTTTCGACGATATAACGGCCGATCACGCCCAGCGCGCCGACGACGACGGCCTTCTTCTTCATGGCTTTACCTCGTAGCCTTCATAGGCTCATCTCGCCAGCGCGACGGTGCCGTCGCCCACCAGGGCGGCGATCTCGGCGGCCGTGTAGCCATGCTCGGCGAGGATCGCTTCGCTGTGCTGGCCCGGCACCGGTGCTTCGGCGCGCGGCGTGTCGGGCTGCGGCGGCAGCATGCCGGGCAAAGCGGGCACCGGTACCTTCTGCGGCAGGCCGGCCTGGTCGAGCCACTGGATCAGCCCTGTCTCGCGGACCTGCGGCTGCTCGAGGAAGTCGGCGTAGCTGTTCAGCCGCTCGTGCATCAGCTTGGCCGTCGTCAGGCGTTCGCTCCAATGGGCCGACGGCTGGGCGGCAATGGCGGGGCGGACGATGGCATAGACTGCTGCCTCGTTGGCGAGCCGCAGGGCCGGCGTCGCAAAGCGGGCGTCCTGGGCCAGCGTTGGCATGTCCATCGCCGTGCACAGGCTCACCCAGTCGCGGTCGTTGATGGCGATGATCGACATCCAGCCGTCGGCCGTCCTGAACACGCCGCCCGGCACGCCACCGGGCTTCATGGTGCCGCCTTCGAGATGGCAGGCCATCAGCCGGATCGACTGCAGCGCCGTCGCGGACTGCATCAGGCTGACATCGATGTAGCGCCCCGCGGTCTCATCGCGGCGGGCATAGAGCGCCGCGCTCAGCGCCTGATGGGCATAGAGCGCGGTCGACATATCGACCACAATCACCGGCACGCGGTGCGGGATGCCGTCCTCGCCGCGGTTCTCCGCCATCATGCCGGTATAGGCCTGCAGCACCGGATCCATCGCCGGCCGTTCCGACAACGGTCCGGTTTGGCCGAAGCCCGAGATCGAGACGTAGAGCAGGCGCGGCTCGCGGGCCGACACCGCCGCGTAGTCGAAGCCCAGCCGCCGGACGACGCCGGGACGAAAGCCCTCGAGGAACACGTCGGCGCCCGCGAGCAGGCGCCACAGCACCTGCTTGCCGGCCTCGCTCTTGAGGTCGAGCGAGATGCTGCGCTTGCCGAGATTGCCGATGATCGAGAAGGCAGTATGGCTGCCGTAGCGGACGCCGAGCGTGCGTGCCCAGTCGCCGTCGCCGATGCTTTCGACCTTGATCACCTCGGCACCCTGCTGGGCCAGCAGCATGGCGCAGTAGGGCCCGGCAATACCCTGGCTGAGATCGACGACCTTGAGGCCGGCGAAGGGCGCGTCGTAACTCATGGCGTGCGACTCAGGCCAGCTTGACCAGCATCTTGCCGAAATTCTCGCCGCGCAGCATGCCGATGAAGGCGCGTGGCGCCTTGTCGATGCCCTCGACGACGTCTTCGCGATACTTCACCTTGCCGGCGCGGACCCATTCGCCCATCTGGCGCATTGCCGGGCCGTAGTGCTGGGCGAAGTCGAAGACGATGAAGCCGCGCGCCGTCACGCGCTTGCCGACGAAGGTGCCCATCAGGCGCGGGCCCATCTCGGCAGACGTGGCGTTGTACTGCGAGATCGAACCGCAGAGCGCGATGCGCGCGAAGAAATTGAGGTTACGCAGCACGGCGTCGGAGATCGCCCCGCCGACATTGTCGAAATAGACGTCGATGCCGTGGGGGCAGGCGGCCTGCAGGGCGGCGTCGAGGTTCTTCTCGGCCTTGTAGTCGATGCAGGCATCGAAGCCGAGCTCGTCGGTCACGAAGGCGCATTTCTTGGCGCCGCCGGCGATGCCCACGGCGCGGCAGCCCATCAGCTTGGCGATCTGGCCCACGACCTGGCCGACCGCGCCCGACGCGGCGGACACCACGACCGTCTCGCCGGGCTTGGGCTGGCCGACTTGGAGAAGGCCGAAATAGGCGGTCATGCCCGGCATGCCGAGCACGCCGTTGGCCGTCGAGATCGGCGCGATCGACGGGTCGACCTTGCGCAGGGTGGCGCCGCTGCCGATCGCATATTCCTGCCATCCCAGGCGGTCCTCGACGATGTCGCCGACCCTGAAGCCGTCATGCGCCGACTTCACCACTTCGCCCACCGTGCCGCCGGTCATCACCTCGTTGAGTCCGACCGGTGCGGCGTAGGAGGCGGCGTCGCGCATGCGGCCGCGCTGATAGGGATCGAGCGAGAGATAGTGGACCTTCACCAGCACTTCGCCGTGCCGCGGCTCGGGCACCGGCGCTTCCTCGACACGAAAATCCGTTTCCGCAGGTTCACCCGGCGGCCGGCGGACGAGGACGACACGACGATGGGTCTTGGGGATGGCAGCAGCGTTGCTCATGGAACAGGTCAACTCCCGTTGGGTTGACCGGCACCATAGCGCGGGACGCGGCGCTGTTCAGCCCGCGACGCCGCGAGCCATCGCGGTGCGGAGGCGGTCGGTCGCCGTCCTCATCGCCGGTCCGATCTCGCGATGAACTTTGTCGGCCGACGTCACCGCCGAAAGGACGGTGCAGTTCAGGACAAACAAACGGCCATCCGCCGGCCGCAACACCGATGTCGCGACGGTCGTCAGGCCGGGATAGAGCACGTCGGCATTCACCACATATCCCGTCTTGGCGAAGCCCTTCATCGCTGTCGCGTAGGCTTTCTCGACCTTGCGCCACAGCTCGGGGTCGGCGCGCGACATCTCCTCGATCAAGGCGTCGCGCTCGCGACCGGGCAGGCCGCTGAGATAGGCCCATCCGACGCCGCTGTTGGCGATCGGCACCATCGAGCCGATGCGCCAGTTGACCGTCAGCATGGCATTGGGCGCCTCGAAGCGCTGCAGGCAGATCATGCGCAGCCGCTCCCGCGTCGTCAGGCCGGCCGCCGCCTTGAAGGTCGAGGCGATCTCCTGCAGATCGGCGCGCACCAGGTCGGCGATGTCGAGCGCGCTGATCGCAGCGAAGCCCAAGGTCAGCACCGCAACGCCCAGGCGAAAGCCGGCATCGCCGGGCTCGACGGTGAGATAGCCCGCTTTCACCAGCGTCTGGCACAGCCGCCACACCGTGGGCTGCGGCAGCTTCGTGAGGCGTGCGATCTCGCTGCTGCCCAGCACTTTCTTCTGCTCGGTGAAGCATCTCAGCACATCGAGCCCGCGCAACAGGGCGGTGACGAGAGGTTGGCTCAAGACAAAGCCTCTTGACCGCCAGGCGGGGCGGTTCTTAGATAGTGAATAAGTAATTCATATAATGAATAGAGCGCTCTTCTGTCAAGGGAGCGCCGGAGGAAGAGGATGATTTCGTATCCCTTGCGCATCTCGACCGTGGACACGCGGGTCATCGAGGCCGGCAATGCCGGCCCGGCGATCGTTCTGGTGCACGGCACCGGCGGCCGTGCCGACCGCTGGGTCCGCAACCTCGATGTGCTGGCGGCGGCCGGGCATCGTGTCTGCGCTTTCGACCTGCCGGGCCACGGCTTTGCCTCGAAGGGGCCCGGTCTCGACTGCTCGGTGCCGGGCTATCGGAAGTTTCTCGGGGACTTCCTCGACGCGATGAAGATCGACAAGGCGGTGATCGTCGGCACGTCGCTCGGCGGCCACGTCGTCGCCTCGTTCGCCTGTGCCCATCCCGACCGGGTGAGCGGCGTCGTGCTCTCGGGCAGCATGGGCCTGGTGCCGCTGGGGGCGGAGGCGCGCGGGCGCGTCGAGGCGGGCGCCAACAATCAGAGCTACGAGGGCGTGAAAGGCAAGCTGGCGCGCGTGATCTTCGATCCGGCGCTGGTGACGCAGGATTTCGTCGACGAAGAGTTCCGCATCAACAACTCGGCCGGCGCCAAGGAGTCGTTCGCCACGCTCGGCCGCTATATCGGCCAGAAGCTC
>MKRV01000104.1 GCA_001897995.1 Alphaproteobacteria bacterium 65-37
GCTGTCGTCTCCTGCTCGTCCTACATGGGTCTTGCTATGCCGGGCCGCGCGGCCCTGGGGCCTGCTACTCTCGGCCCTGCATGGCGAGGTCGAAGGTGAATACACCGTCCGGGCTACTGGGACGTTGCAGTACCTCCGGATGCTCGAGGGTACGCATCATGTCGTTGTAACCGGAGGCCCAGTGCTCCTCCATCGTCCGGCGCGAGAACTCGTAATCCTTCGAGGCGCCTTCGTATTTGCGCGCGTGATAGATCAGATGGATGATGTTGTAGACCTTGTCGTCGGCAGCCTGGGCCAGGAGCTCGGCTTCCGGCGTCTGGCGCAGGTCGGGGGCCACGGCGTCCAGCAGCTTGGCGGCAGCGCGCCGCAGCGCCTGGGTCTGCCGGAACTGATCGGTGCCGGCGCGGGTACGGCTGGAATAGCGGATGTCCTTCTGGCGGACATCGACCTCGATCATGTCGCGGGGCAGGTCACCGCGGGCACTCCACAGGTCCACCTGGAAGGCGAGCGTATCCTGCCGCGGCTCGGCGTCGAGCACCCATTGCAGCGGCGTGTTGGAGACGATGCCGCCGTCCCAGTAGTACTCGCCGTCGACCTCGACCGCTGGGAAACCCGGCGGCAGGGCGCCGCTCGCCATGATGTGCTGCGGCCCGATCCGATGGGTCTGGTTGTCGAAGTAGATGAAGTTCCCGGTTTTGACGTTGACCGCGCCGACGCTGAATCGCTCCTTCTTGGCATTGATGCGGTCGAAGTCGATCAATTGCTCGAGTAGACTCTTGAGCGGACCGACATCGTAGTAGGCGAGGTTGCCCGGGTTGCCGGCTGGCAAGGCGAGCGGCGGCGGGAAGCGTGGCTGAAAGAAGCCCGGAGCGCCCCACATCAACGTACCCAGTGACCGCCACTGGTTGATCAGCTGGTGCTGAAAGTCGCTCTTGATCTCGAACTTCTCGAAATAGGGAATGCCTAGGGGCGGACGGCTGACCTGTTCCCAGAAGGCCCGCAACTTTTCGACCCGCTGTCCCGGTGCGTTGCCCACGATCAGGGCAGAATTGATGGCGCCGATCGAGATGCCGGCGACCCAGTCGGGATGGAGATCTGCTTCGGCCAGGGCCTCGAAGACGCCCGCCTGATAGGAGCCCAGGGCCCCGCCGCCCTGCAAGAGCAGCGAGATTCTCTCGAACGGAGGACGGGCCGACACGGGTTTGATCGTCATGTCGCCTGTCTCCTCGATCTGACCACCAATTGGACAGTGCCTATCTAGCACGCGGCAGGCCAGCTCGGGTGGGCCATCTCGCCGCTTCGCAGTATCCAGGCCGTAAGCGGCATCTAGGCTGTAAGCGGCAAGTGCGCGAAGAGACTTCGGGCATTTTCGGGCACATGGCTGAGAAAATCCTCGTCGAACGCCAGGCGTTCGTGGCTGCCCTGCTCGAAGTTGATCGGGTCCTGGTACCAGCGGCGCGCGTAGGTTGCATAGACGAAGGGGCGCCGCCGCTCGGACTGGTTCGCCGTCCCGCAATGGTAGAGCCGGAAATCCCACAACATGCAGGAGCCGACCGGGACGACCGGCGAGATCGAGGGCTTGGTCTCGTCGGGTTTGGGCCAGCGATGGCTGCCCGGCCATAGGGTCGTCGTGCCGTGCATTTCGTTCATCTCGATCATCGGCAGGGCGACGGTCAGGGCATGGGCCGGCAGCAGCGGCGAGATCGCCGAATCGAACAGCGCCGGTCCGTCGCGGTGGACATGCTGGCGCGCCGCGCCCGGCAGCGACAGCACCGCCCCGTAGCTCTCGAGAATGGTGTCCCGGCCCAGTGCCAGCCGTGCAAGCGCCACGACGGCCGGATTGGCGTAGACCAGGGGATCGCCGAAGCCGTCCGCCATGTGCAGGGCAAGCAGCGCACGCCGGTCGCCGATCGCCAGTTTCTCGTCGCTGGAGTCGTCGCTGAAGTAAGAGGAATAGCGCTGCTCGAAGGCGCGCTTCAGGTCAGCCATCAACCGGTCAGGCAAGACATGATCGAGGATTGCGTAGCCGTTCTTGACGAGGCAATCATAGGCCTGCCGGATCGGTTCGCTGCCGGTCAGGTCGTCGCCCGAGCCTTGGGCCCGGGGCGAGCGGAAGAGGGGAGTACAATCTATTCGGATCATGGATTTCGTGTCCGGCGATAAGAGACGCAATTGAATGCCGTTGCCAAGCCTGCATCGCAGCACCGCACACCGGCCGGCGGGAGATCCCACCGTTACCTTGTCTATGGCCTTGCTCTCGAAAGCGACGTTCCTCTCCTCTCCGTCGATGAGGCACCGGCCGAGGATGTCGAAACGGCGATCAGGCTGACTGAGGCGCCGACCGATACCTTCCGGCGGCGCACCGAAAGTGTGGCCGCCGACCCGCAGGCCTGGAGCCACCATGCCCTCCTGGAAGGCGGCGCAGTCTATATGAAAATCAGAGGCGTCTTCGAGGCGATCGTCGCCCCCGACGGCCGCCAGGTCGACTGTCTTCGCCCTGAAGAGGCCGACCAGGGGTCGTTCGAAGCCAACCTGCTGAACTTCGTGATGAGCACGGCACTCACCCAGCAGGGCGAGGAGCCGTTGCATGCGACCGTGCTGGATCTCGCGGGCCGGGCGATTGCACTGCTTGGCCCCAGCGGTGCCGGCAAGTCGACCCTGGCGGCGTTCCTGGTCGGTCGCGGGGCGCGGCTGGTGACGGACGACATGCTGCGGCTCAGCTTCTTCGCTGGCCAGGGCCATGCCCATTATGGGCCCAATCGCCTGAAACTCCTCGATGAGCCAGCCAAGCGTTTGCTGCCGGAGGCAATCGCGACAGGCTACTTCAACACGGTGAGCGGCAAGCTGATGGTGCGGCCCGACGACAGGACGGGATCGCGCCGGGAGCCGCTGCCGCTCGCGGCCCTGATCTGGCTGGGCAATCGACCTCCCGAGCAAGGTCCCGGCGCCACTGGAGTGAGCGCCTCGCGGCTTGGTGGATTGGAGCTCATTCGGGTGCTGACGTCTTCGGCCATGAACATTCGCGACTACGCGCCCCAGCGCCTGGCGCGCCAGCTGCGGTTCGTCGAGCAGGTCGCCCGCACCGTGCCTGTCTTTGCGCTGGTCTATCCGCGCGACTATGCGCGGCTGGCCGATGTCGCCGACCGGATCCGAAGCATCGTGCGGGACGCGTGAGTATTCCTTTGCCTCGCCTCGAGGCACGTCCGGTGTGCGGCCGGCCGCTGTTCGTCGTGGATGGTCTATTCAAGGCCGATCTCGTCCAGGCCCTGCATACGATCCTGACGAAGCAGTCCTTCAGCCTGTCCGACTACGACACCGAGGCGACATCGCGCATCCGTCACTGGAAAAGCGAATTCCCACCGGCATTCTTTGCCGCCAATCCGCTGCTGCAGCACTGGCACGATGTCGTCGTGGCGAAGAGCCGGGAGCTCTTTGCTGGGAGCGACCTCACGCTGGACCGCGTCCACGCCAACGCCCATCTGTTCGGCGATCACCAGCATGCCCATATCGACGCCGATCCCGGCGTGACGGCGCTCTACTTTGCCAATCCCGACTGGGACGATGACTGGCAGGGCGAGACGATCTTCTATGCGGCCAACGGCGAGCCTTGGCAGGCACTGGCGCCCAGGCCCGGGCGGCTGGCGGTGTTCGACGGCGGCATCGTGCATCGTGGCGGCGTGCCGTCGCGCAGCTGCTTCGCCGCCCGACTGTCGGTCGCCTTCAAGTTTTTCAGCTCGTGATCCTGTGGTTCCACGGATTGAGGCTGACGGCGAAACGTCGGCCGGAAAAAGCCGAGACGCCGTGGTAGAGGCCGGGTGAGAACATCACCAGCCGGTTGGTCCGGGGAAAGTAGCGCAGGTCGTCGGTGAAGAACTCGCCGCCGCTCACCTCGCCGACATCGGCGTAGTAGACGGCGCTGCATTGCGGATAGCGATACTCCTTGCGCTCCCGGAACAACCGCTCGTCCTTGTCGACATGCCAGCCGGGATTGCCGCTGTTGCGCCACATCTCGTATCCCACGATGGCGCCGAGGTCGAAATGCCGGGCGCAGAGGTCGAGAATCCTCTCATGGATCGGATTGGCGCCGAGCTCGTACCATTTCTCCCCTTCGCCGTAATCGAAGCCGGCGATCTTGGCGACCGTCGAGGCGTCGAAGACATCGTCGAGGATGATCAGCTTCTTCATGGTCGTCTTCAGGACGCATTCCTGAGATGGGCGAACAGGCCGCGGTCGTCGGGGGCCACGGTCGCCAGAAAATCCCGGCCGACCTCGAGCCGCGCGGCGGCGAGACGCAGGCCTTGGGTGGAGTCGCGGAACCAGCGTCGCGCATAAGCCGCCTGCAATAGGTAATGCGGCTTGTCCGACCGATTGGCCGTGGCACCACTCAGCAGCCGGGAATCGAAGAGGGCGACGCTGCCCGGCGGCACGTCGATGACCTCTGGGGGAGCCTCCTCATTGCGCACCTTCCAGCGGTGGCTTCCCGGCCAGATGGCAACGCTGTGCGCCGCGCCGACGGCCAGGCGGCAGGTCAGGGCGTGCGCGGGCAGGAGCGGTGACAGGTCGGCATCGAAAAGAAGCCGGCCGTCACGGTCGATATGCTGGGGGGCGCCACCGGGCAGGGCCATCTCGGCGCCGAAGCCCTGCAGGATGACGCTGCGATCGAGGGCGACGCGCGCGATCGCGGTGACGGCTGGATTGGCGTAGACGATCGGATCGGCAAAGGGGCCCGATAGGGCGATCGGCAGCGCATAGCGCAGCGTGCCGATCCTGAAGCGATCGTCGGGCGTGCCGGTCAGGTCGACCAGCGCGGCCTCCAGGGCGATCTCCAGGGCAATCTCCAATTGGGCGACGGTTGCCGGCGGCAACACGCGATCCAGGATGACGTAGCCCTCCTTAACGAGATGGCCAAAGGCCTGCTGTACCGGCTCTGTCTGGGCCAGCAGGTCGGGTGGAGCCCCCATGTCGGCAAAGCTCCCGCAATCGATTCTCATGACTGATACACCACCCCGTCTCGATGCTATGATAATGCGTCATGGGCGCTGTCGCGACATTCCTTGGTCTGCCTGCTGCGGATCGCCGGCTGTTGCTGAGGGCCCTGGCGACGATCGTCAGGGTGCGGGTGCTATTGCGTCTGCAGCCTCTCGACCGATTGCGAACCTGGGCGCAGCAGAAGAAGCCGGGCAATCTTCCGCCACGGCAGCTCGCCTGGGCCGTTCGCACCGCGGCGCGGCGTGCACCAGGCGCGACGTGCCTCGTCCAGGCCCTCGCGCTTCAGCGTTTGTTGTCGCAGCAGGGCCATTCTTCCGAACTGCATATCGGTGTCGCCAGGCACGACCAGGCGTTCGAGGCGCATGCCTGGCTCACGCATTGCGGTGAAATCCTGATCGGTGCGGATCGGCACGAGGAGTTCACGCCTCTGGTCGCCTGGCCTTCCAACCCGGGCTGATCTTGTTCGCTGCTGTCTTCGACTCGAGAGGTCGCCCCGTGGACCCCCGTGCGCTGGCAGGCGCGAGGCTGGTCGTGCAAAGCCCGCCCGACGCGCCTCAACTCGCCTTCGTGCATTCGACTGAGCGCTTCGATGGCGAATGGCGCGGTTCGGCCAGCCTGCAGGGCCGATACTGGATCACCGGCCGGATCCGTCTCGACGCGCGCGGCGCGCTCCGGGCGCGGCTGGCGGGCCGCTTTATGCTGGGCTCGACACCGCCGAGCGATGGCGATCTCTGCCTGCAGGCTTATGCCATCTGGGGAGATCGCTGCGTCGATCACCTGGCCGGCGACTTCGCCTTCGTGATCTGGGACGGTCGGGACCGCCGATTGATGGCGGTGCGGGACCAGCTCGGTGTCCGCACGCTGTTCCATGCCGAGAGCGACGGACTCCTGATGGTGGGAGACTCGCTCGACTGGATTGCCGCTCGACTGGGCGATCGAACGCTCGACGATCAATGGATTGCCGATTTCCTGACGGCCGGTTTCAGCCTCGACGCGGAACGCACCGTCTATCGCCAGGTCCGACGCCTGGCGCCAGCGCATTCGTTCGATCTTTGCAACAATGTCCCGGTGATCCGGCGCTACTGGACCCTGCAGGTCGGAGATCCACTCCATCTTCGCAATGCTCGGGCCTATGCCGATCGGTTCCTGGAGCTCGTTTCGTCGGCCATTCGCGATCGGCTGCCGGCAGGAAAGGTCGGCATCTCAATGAGCGGCGGCATCGATTCGACGACGCTCGCGGCCTGCGCGGTCGCGGCGGCGGGAGAACCGGCCCGCGTCGTGGCGGAGTGCGCCTACTACGAGCGGTTGATGCCGGACGACGAAGCGACGTTTGCCGGTCTCGCCGCTCGGCACCTCGGCATCGACCTTCAGGCGAGGGCGGTTGACGATCTGATCTACGATCCTGGCTGGCGCGATCGATCGGATGGCGGGGCAGAACCCGCCATGGCCGTCATTGCCCATCGCCCGGAGCAGATGATGGCGGCCGAGCAGGCGGCGCGGTCGCCAGTGTGGTTCTTCGGTGAAGGGCCGGACAATGCCCTGGTCTTCGAGCGCCAGTCCTATCTCTCGTGGCTTGTGCGGCGCGGTTACTGGGGCCGGCTCGGCGAGGCCCTGTTTCTCTACCTCAAGGCCAAAGGGCGGCGCGGCTGGCGGCAAACGATGCGCCGCTACCTCGGCCGCGACGACTCCGCATCGGCCGAACCGGATACGTCCTGCTGGCTCGACCGTGGCCTGGCCGATCGCCTGGACCAGGAAGCGCGCCTCGCGCGGCTTACCGCATCCAATCCGAAAGCCCATCCCTGGCATCCCCGGGCCGTTGCCTCCTTCGCCAGTCCGGTCTGGACCGCCATGTTCGACGGTTTCGATCGCGACGAAAGTCTGGCGCCCATGGTCTGGCGGCATCCCTATCTCGACCTTCGCGTGCTGGGCTTCCTGCTTTCCGTGCCGCCGGTTCCCTGGGCGCGGGAAAAGCTCCTGATGCGCGAGGCCATGCGCGGACAGCTGCCCGATGCCGTACTTTCGCGTCCCAAGACGCCGCTGGCCGGCACGCCGCTTGCCGGCGCGATCGCCGCCCATGGCTTGCCTCCCTTGTCGGGCGCACCACCGCTTGCCCACTACGTGGACCTGCGGGCGCTGCCGGAGCAACTGCCGCCGGGGGCCGCCCTCGATCGGCTGATCGCCGTCCATGCGCTCGATCACTGGCTGGCGGCGCACACCTGATCGGGGCCAGGACGACGCATTCCCGCCGACTATTGCCCGCCTGTCTGGTGGTCGGTAGAGATGGCGCATGCTCGACCTGTCTACCGTCGTGAAGAAGTCGGCCGCCCAGGTGTCGTGCGTCCTCAATGAGGAAGTTGCCGTCCTGAACGTCGAGCGTGCCCTTTACTTCGGGTTGCAGGGGGTCGGCGCCTTCGTCTGGGACCGGCTGGAAGAGCCGAGCACGGTCGCAGCGCTTTGCGACGCGGTGCTGGAGGAGTTCGACGTCCCCCCAGAGGTCTGCCGGCGCGACGTCATGGCCTTTCTCGACAGTCTTAGTGAAGCCGGCCTGGTCGACTTCGTTTCAGCGTGAACGCTCAGGACGATCGCGCAACTGCGAATCGATGGCGGCTTGGCCCCACTCATATGGGCAATGCCAACAGGGTGGCAGCTGTGGTAGAAATGACACCCTGAGTGCAAGGAGGGATGGGTCGAAATGGATGCCCAATCAACCGGCCGCTCCAGGCCTGCCCTTGATAAGAAACCCTACGCATCACCAGTGCTGATGCAGTGGGGGACGATGCAGGAGATAACCAAGGCGCTCGGGCTGGGCGGCATGCCCGACGGCGGCATCATCAAGCTCGCGCAAAGAACACGTCTGTTGTAGGGGACGCACCCGGCGATCGTCGGCGCGGTATCGCGCTGGCGAGGAGCCGATGTGGGATCATCGACTGGAAGTTGCAGCTTTCGATCTGCTCTGCGCTTTGGTGAGGCCTGACGTCGATGCGGCCTTCGTTCGGCAGAGTCTCGGCCGGAAGGTACCGTTCGATGCGCTGCTACGGGCTGCGCGCGAGCATTCACTGCGGCCACAGTTGATTCGCGCTTTGGCGACGCTCGGCTGGGAAGGCGTGCCGGCCATCCAGCGACCGGCGCTCGAAAACTTCCAGCAGCTCCACGGTGCGCTTGCCCTGGGAATGGCGGAGCAACTGGGCCGTGTCAGCGATGCGATCCTCGCCCGCGGCCTTCGCTGTGCCGCCTTCAAGGGCGCGACCCTGGCGGTGATTCTCTACGGCAGCCTGTCGGCGCGGGAATACACCGACATCGATCTCATCGTGCCTGCTGAAGCACTCGACGACGCCGAAGATGTGCTCGAGGCGTTGGGCTACGCGAGCGATCACGACGACCGGCGTTTCCGTCGCGCCTTTCTCGGCTATCAGCGCCAGACGGCGTTCGTTCATCCGGCGCAGGCCGCGATCGATCTGCATTGGGATTTCACCGGCGTTCATTTGCCGTTTCCCCTGACGCCGGCCGAGATCTGGGATTCGCTCGAGACGATCAAGGTCGGGCAACGCGATGTCCCCGCGATCACGGGCGCCGATCTCGCGCTGCTTCTGGCGGGACACGGAACCAAGGAACGTTGGCGCAGCCTGGGCTGGGTCGTGGATTTTGCGGTCCTGGTCGCGTGCCGGCGCGACCTCGACTGGTCCGCGATCTACCGTCGTGCCCAGGCGGCGGGGTGCGGCGACAATGTACTGCTCGCCTGCAGGCTGGCGGAACGCCTGCTGGGCGTCGCCGTGCCATCGGTATTGGTCCGGCTGCTCGGACAACGTCCCCGCGTCGAGACGTTGGCTTCGGGGATGATCGATGAATTGCGCCAGGGCGAAAGCGGACGCAAGACAGGCCGCAATCTCGTCGACATAGAGCTTTGCGATCGTCGCCTCGACAGGATCGCCGCCAGTGTCAGGTTGGCGCTGACGCCGACCATCAGCGACTATCGCGCCATGCCGTTGCCATCCGCACTGTGGCCGCTCTATCGCGTCACACGCCCGTTCCGCCTGGCTGCTTCTGCCCTGGCGTCACGTCTCCAGCTCCGCCTCGAATAAGCTCTAGCGCCAGGGAAGGCGCAGGATGTCGATGAAGTCGTCGACCCAGGGACGAACGTCGGCCGTCGTCACCGGCTTCAGGGCGCGCCCGAGGGGCGGCACCTGCAGGCGGGCCCTGTCGCGCGCCGCGACCACCCATTCGCTCATCCCTTCGTCGACGACGGGGGCGCCGGCCCAGCCGAGGGCGTCGACGGCGGCCAGCACAAGGGGATCGAAGGTCAGGAACTTGTGCGACACCTGCACCGCGATCAGCCCGTCAGGAGCGACGTGGCGGATGTAGGTCGCGAAGGCTTCGACGGTCAGCAGGTGAAGGGGCGGTGCGTTGCCGGAAAAGGCATCCAGGATCAGAAGGTCGTAGCGGCGGGAGGGTTCGCGTTCCAGGCTGAGCCTTGCATCTCCCGGCACGATCGTGATCGCCGCCTTCGAATCGGCCAGGAACGTGAAGTCGCGCCGGGCGATGCGTTCGACGGCGGGGTCGATCTCGTAGAACACGATGTCGTCGCCCGGCCGCCCGTAGGCTGCGACCGTGCCGGCGCCGAGGCCGATCACCCCGATCCGCCGCGGCCGATCGGGCAGCATGGCCATCGCCAGCCCGACGGCGGACTCCGGCTGATAGTAGATCGTCGGTTCGTAGCGCCGCTCCGGCGCCAGATATTGCAGGCTATGCAGGATGATGCCGTGATGAAGCTCGCGCCGATGCTCGGGGGTGCGTTTGTCGAGATCCACGACATGAAGCGTGCCGTAGAAGTTGCGCTGCTGCGAGACGAGGCCGTCGCGGTCGGCACGGTAGACATGGCGCACGCCGTAGAGGCCGGCAGCAAGCGCCAGGACGGCGCAGGCGAGGCCTGCCGTCTTGAGAAGCGGCCTGCCGAAAGTGCCGGCGCCCAGGGCCAACGGCATCGACGTCGCCGCAAGGACGATCGCAAGATCGTAGTGTGCGTCGAGCACAAGCGGTGCCACCAGGGCGACCGACAGGCCGCCGAGCGCGCCGCCCAACGCCATCGTGAAATAGAAAGCACCCAGCCGCTGCGTCGCGGGCCGCCGTCGGGCCAGTTCACCGTGACAGTACAGGCAGAGCGTCAGCAGGCCGGCCAGGAACAGCGGCACCAGGACCGTCGTCTCGAAACGAAAGCGGACAAGGGTCATGACCCTCGCCATCACGAGGACGGCCGCCGTCGCCGCGAAACTCCAGAACAGGCGGTGGAAGGGTAGCCGGCCATCGAACCAGACGACGAGGCTCAGAAGATAGAGAGCCAGCGGCGGGATCCAGAGCAGCGGGATCGGCGCCACGTCACGCGTCAGGTATTCCGTCGTGGCGACCAGCATCGCCGTCGGCAGGGCCGCCAGGAGCAGCCAGGCGGCCCTGTTGCGCGACTCCTCGTTCGCCTCATCGTGCGTGTGAGCGGGCAATGAAGAGACGGGGTGCTCGCGCGGCCGGCGTGTCCACCAGGCAAGTGCGCCTACCATCAGGGCGGCCAGCCCGTAGAAAGCGCTCCAGGCCAGTGCCTGGACGTGCAGGGGCAGCCAGGGCTCGACGGCGAACGGATAGGCGAGCAGGGCGGCGATCGACGCGGCGTTGGACAGGGCAAAGAGGCGCCACGGCAGGCGTCCCGTGCCGGCGAGCCAGGCCTGGGCCAGCGGGCCGGTCGACGCCAGCAGCATGTAGGGCAGTCCGGCGCTGGTCAGCAGCAGGAGCACGATCTCCCATAACGGGTCGTGTGAATCCGTCGGCTTGTGAGCGGCACCTGGGAGGATGGGCAGGAAGAACAGGCTCGCCGCCAGCAGCCCAAGATGCAGCAGGCGCTGCAGGCCGGGCGACAGCAGGCGCAGCGACAGCGCGGCATAGCCGTAGCCGGCCACCAGGGCGGTCTGGAAGAAGGCGAGGCACGCCGTCCAGACGGCGGCGCTGCCGCCGAACCACGGCGTGATCAACCGCCCCATCAGCGGTTGCACCAGGAAGAGCAGAAAGGCCGACAGCAGGATCGCACCTGCTGCAACCATCATCCCCGATCCCGCCCCGCCTGCACGCATGCGGAGCAAGGGATGTCACTTCAGCCGGGAAAACAAGCCCTGCCGTAAGGTGGCTTGCTACTCCGCGGCGGCCGCGTAGCGCAGATCGGGCAGCATCGCCGAGCGGTCGATCGGGGCGCCGGCGTCGAACTTCCTGAGTTCGGGCATCACGGTACGGGCGAACATCGTCATGTTGCGCGCCGCTTCCTCGTGCGGCATGCCGGCATAGGAGAAGACGCCGACATAGGCGGAGTTCCGCGTCTGGCGGTGGATCGCCATGATCTTCTCGTAGACCTGCTCGGGCGTGCCGTAGACCTGCAGGTCGGCGAAGAACTCGATCGCCTTCTGGTCGCCGTAGACCGCGAGCTTCTCGTTCATCTTGGCGTAGTATTCGTAGCCGCGCTGGTTCTTCATGTGCTCGCCGGCGAACTGGTAGTGATCGAGCACGGTGCGGTAGTAGCCGCCGATATACTTTACGGCCATCTCGCGCGCCCGCTCCGCACTTTCGTCGACGAAGGTCCAGCCGGCCGAGATCGGCTGCGGAGCGTCGGTGCCGTTGATCTCGCGGTAGAGCTGATTGTACTCGGTGAGCTCCTTCTCGACCTCGCGCCACGGCTTCTGCGGGATGATCAGCAGGCCGACGCCCAGCCGCGCCATGATGCGGGCGCTCTCCGGCGACACGGCGGCGGCGTAGGTGCGGCCGCGGAAGCTCTTGAAGGGCGCAGGGCGGATCTCGACGGGCGGCTGCTTGTAGTGCTTGCCCTGATACTGCATCACGCCGCTCTCAAGGCCCTTGAGCAGCGCTTCGCCGTATTCGACGAAAAGCTCGCGGCTGTCGCCCATGTCGAGGCGAAAGCCGTCGAACTCGACCTTGCCGGCGCCGCGGCCCAGTCCCAGGATCATACGGCCGCCCGACAGATGGTCGAGCATGGAGATCTGCTCGGCGACCCGCATCGGGTCGTGCCAGGGCAGCACCACGACCATCGATCCCAGCCGAACCGACTTGGTGCGACCGGCCATGTAGGAGAGGAACTGCACCACGTCGGGGCACATCGTGTAGTCGGTGAAATGGTGCTCGACCGACCAGATCGATTCGAAGCCCAGCGGTTCGGCCATGTCGGCCAGCGCTAGCTCGTTGAGGTAGATTTGCCGATCGGTCAGCGTTCGGCCGGTATTCTGAAAGACGGCAGCCATTCCGACATGCATGGCGTTTCCTCTCGCTTGTTCGTGTCTTTGTTTCTTCATGGTAAACGGTCATTCACATGCTTGAAAAGCCCCGAGGTCCGCTTGATTCCGCCGTATTCGACCGTCATATGCGGACCATGACCTTTCGTTCGAGGCGTACGTTTCTCGTCGGCGCCGGAGCTGTCGCGGTTGCCGGTGTTTCCACTGGTTCCGTGCTTGCGCAGGCCACAAACCCCGATGTCGCGGCGGTCGAGCGCTATTTCAACGGCCTTCGCACCCTGCAGGCGCGGTTCGTGCAGTCGAACCCCGGCGGCACTGTGGTGCAGGGCACGCTCTCGGTGCGCCGGCCCGGCCGCATGCGCTTCGAGTACGATCCGCCCTCGCAGCTCAAGATCGTGGCCGACGGCAGCCAGGTCACCATGTGGGACATCGCCAATCGCGATTTCGGCCAATGGCCGATCGGCTGGACGGCGGCCTCCTTCCTGGTGAAGGAGCCGATGGTCCTGCAGGGCGGCGATCTCTCCGTGGAAAAGGTCGAACGTGCCGACGGCATGTTGCAACTCACCATGACCCAGACGCGCAAGCCGCAGGAAGGCAAGGTGATCGTGCGGCTGGCCGAAAATCCCATGGCGCTGCGCGGCTGGACGATCATCGACAGCCGCGGCCAGCGGGTCGACGTTTCGCTGAACGGCGTGCAGACCGGCCTGCAGCTCGCCGATTCGCTCTTCAAGTTCGACGGACCCGACGCCAGCATTATTCGTCGCGGCGGCCGCTGACGCGCTATAACCTCGGTCGGACGAGAGGCAGGCTTTCGAGACGCGGGGACGGCAAGACGTGAATGGATTGATCGTGCGGGCCTCGACCGAGGCCGATGTGGCGCGGTGCGCGGAAATCTACGGACATCATGTGCTGCACGGCACCGCTTCCTTCGAGGAAACGGCCCCTGATCTTGCCGAGATGAAGAAACGTCGGGCGACCGTCCTCGATCTCGGGCTGCCCTATATCGTGGCCGAGAAGCAGGGCCGCCTGCTGGGCTACGCCTATGCCGGCACCTACCGTCCGCGGCCGGCCTATCGCTACTCGGTCGAGAACTCGATCTACATCGACAAGGACGCGGTCGGCCAAGGCGTCGGCCGGGCGCTGCTGCCTGCCCTGATCGATCTCTGCACGCAGGCCGGCCGCCGCCAGATGGTGGCCATTATCGGCGATTCGCAGCACGTCGCCTCGATCAAGCTCCACGAGTCCTGCGGCTTCGAAATGGTCGGCACCTTCAAGAGTATCGGCTTCAAGTTCGGCCGCTGGCTCGACAGCGTCCTGATGCAACGCGCGCTGGGCTCAGGGGACGCGACCGTGCCCGGCGAACTCGACCCTTCACGACGGAGCTGACGCCATGCGGCTGATCGACTATTTCGACCGCGGCGCCGATCTATTTCCCGAGCGGCATTGCCTGCATGACGGATCGCGCGGCTGGACCTATGCGGACGTGCGCGTCGAAACCCATCGCGTGGCCAACGGCCTGCTGGCGCTGGGGCTTGGCCGTGGCAGCAAGGCCGCCGTCTACAGTCCCAACCACGCCGCGGCCTATGCCTGCCTGCTGGGTATCGTGCGGGCAGGCGTCACCTGGGCGCCGGTCAATGCGCGCAACGCGCTCGAAGAGAACCTCTACATCCTGAACAACACCGACGTTGAGGTGCTGTTCTATCATTCGAGCTTCGAAAGCTACCTGCCGCGCATCCGCGAAGCCTGTGCCCGGATCCGTGAGACGATCTGCATCGACCGGCCCTCCTTCGAGGCGTGGCTGGCAGCGCAGCCGGCCGTAGCGCCTGACCTGCCCGAGGCGCCGGACGACGTCGCCTTCCTCGCGAGCTCGGGCGGCACGACCGGCCGGCCCAAGGGCGTGCAGATCACCAATCGCAACATCGAGGCGATGAACTCGATCTTCTGGGCCTGCATGCCGGTCACGTCGCCGCCGGTCCATCTCATGGTGGCGCCGATGACGCATGCGGCGGGCGTCTGCTCGTTTCCGCTGCTGGCCTACGGCGGCACCAACATCTTCATGGGCACGGCCGATCCCGGCGCCATTCTGGCGGCGATCGAGAAACACAGGGTCACGCATGTCTACATGCCGCCGACCTTGATCTACATGCTGCTCGCCCATCCCGACGTGCGCAAATACGACTACAGCTCGCTGCAGCATCTGGTCTATGCCTCCGCGCCGATGTCGGTCGACAAGCTTGTCGAGGCGATCGACGTCTTCGGCCCGGTACTGACCCAGACCTACGGCCAGGCCGAAGCCTGCATGATCTGCACCTTCTTCTCGCCGGCCGATCACGTGACGGCGCTCGAGGGCAACAAGCGCGGCAGGCTTGCGAGCTGCGGCAAGATCTCGCCGCTGGTGCGGCTCGAGACCATGGACGATCAGGGCCGCATCCTGCCGCGCGGCGAACGCGGCGAGATCGTCGTGCGCGGCGCCCTGGTCATGAAGGGCTACTACAACAATCCCGATGCCACCGCCGAGGCGTCGGCCTTCGGTTGGCACCATACCGGCGATATCGGCGTCATCGACGAGGACGGCTTCGTCTATATCGTCGATCGCAAGAAGGACATGATCATCTCCGGCGGCTTCAACGTCTTCCCGAGCGAGGTCGAGCAGATCCTGTGGGGCCATCCCGCCGTGCAGGATTGCGCCGTGATCGGTGTGCCGGACGAGAAGTGGGGCGAGGCGGTGAAGGCCGTGGTCGAGCTGAAACCCGGCGCCGCCGCGACGGCGGAGGAGCTGATCGCGCTGGCCAAGGAGAAGCTCGGCGGCGTGAAGGCACCGAAATCGGTCGACTTCATTGCGGCCCTGCCGCGCAGCCCGGTCGGCAAGGTCCTGAAGAAGACCTTGCGCGAGCCCTACTGGGCCGGCCAGGAGCGCAAGATCTGATGCTCGACTCACTGCGCCGCCTGCCGCCCAACGTGCAGGGGGCGCTGTGGCTGGTCAGCGGCGGCTTCATCTTCACGTCCACCAGCGTGATGATCCGCCTGCTCTCGGCGCAGATCGAGAGCGTGCAGACCGCCTTCTTCCGCGCCGCCATCGGGCTCCTGCTGCTGCTCCCCTACATCCTGACCGGCCGCGTCAAGCCGTGGACCAGTCCACGCATCGCCGGCCATTTCTGGCGCACCTTCATGGGCACCACCTCGATGGTGCTGGGCTTCTATGCCGTCGCCATGCTGCCGCTGGCCGACGCGACGGCCATCGCCTTCTCGCAGCCACTGTTCTCGGTGGTGGTTGCCGCGCTGGTTGCCAAGGAGAAGGTGCGCTGGCGGCGCTGGTCGGCGACGATCGTGGGCTTCATCGGCGTGCTGGTCATGGTGCGGCCGGGTGAGGGCAGCCTGCAGCTCGGCGCTTTGGTGGCGTTGTCCAATGCCGCCTGCGTGGCGATCTCGATCTATCTGGTGAAGCGGCTCTCCGACTCCGAGGCGCCGCTGATGATCCTCACCCAGTTCGCGCTGTTCTCGACCCTGTTCCTGGCGCCGCCTGCACTCTGGGTGTGGCGCTGGCCCGACCTGTGGGGGTGGGCGCTGGCCGTCGGCATCGCAGTCAGCGCGACGGTCGGCCAGTATTTCTGGGTGCAGGCCTTCAAGGCCGGTGAGATGTCGGCCGTGGCGCCGTTCGAGTATCTGCGCCTGCCGTTCGCCGTCTTCATGGGCTGGCTGATCTGGAGCGAGATGCCGGTAATCTGGACCTATGTCGGCGCTGCCATCGTCATCGCCTCGGCGCTCTACATTGCCCACCGCGAGCACCAGCTCGCGCGTCAGCGCCGACGGGCGGCAGTCGCTGCAGTCAAGGCGCCGGAGGCTGGCCCATCTCAGTCGAACCCGCCTGGTTCTTGAGCAGCCAGGCGCGGGCCTGCCGGCGATGGCTGTCCGAAATATGCATGCGGGCAGCCGTGAAGGCGGCGACCAGCACCGCCGCATCGTCGGTGAAGCCCAGCCCCAGCAGGAAGTCCGGCACGACGTCGAAGGGCAGCACGAAATAGGCCAGCGCCCCCAGTAGGGTGGCGCGGATCGCCAGCGGCGTGGCGCTGTCGGTAGCGCAATAGAACGCCGCGACCGCATCCTCCGTGAAAGGAACGCGGCCCAGCGTCCGGCGCGCCTTCTCCCAGAAGCCGCGGCGGACCGTGGCCTCGTTGCGGGCGAATTGGGCGGTGTCGGCGGCGTATTCGCTCATGCCCGAAACGTTGGCATGGCCGGCCCGCTTGGCAAGGGGGGTAGCCGTGCTAAAAGCGCCCAGCCACGGAGGACAAACATGAACGTCAAGGGTCAGGCCGCCATTGTCACGGGCGGCGCATCGGGGTTGGGCGGCGCCACGGCATCGGCACTGGCGGCGGCAGGCGCCAAGGTCGCGATCTTCGACCTGCAGGACGAGCTCGGCGAAAAGAAGGCCAAGGAAATCGGCGGCCTCTACGTCAAGACCAACGTCGCAGATGCCGCCAACACCGAAGCGTCGGTGAAGACCGTCGTCGAGAAGCTGGGCGCACCCCGGGTCGCGGTGAACTGCGCCGGCATCGGCCGCGCTGCCCGCACCATCTCCAAGAACGGCCCGCACGATCTCGGCATGTTCGCCCAGGTGATCCAGGTCAACCTGATCGGCACCTTCAACGTGATCCGCCTCGCCTCCTGGGCGATGAGCCAGGCCGAGCCGATGGACGGCGGCGAGCGCGGCGTGATCATCAACACCGCTTCGGTGGCGGCGTTCGACGGCCAGATCGGCCAGGCGGCCTATTCGGCGTCCAAGGGCGGCGTGGTCGGCATGACCTTGCCGATCGCCCGCGACCTCTCGAGCATGGGCATCCGCGTCTGCACCATCGCGCCGGGCCTTTTCCTCACGCCGATGATGATGGGGCTCTCGGAAGAGGCGCAGAAGAGCCTGGGCATGCAGGTACCGTTCCCGCCGCGGCTGGGCGACCCGAAGGAATATGCCCAGCTCGCCATGAGCATCGTGGAGAACGCCATGCTGAACGGCGAGACGATCCGTCTCGATGGCGCGATCCGCATGGCGCCCAAGTGAGAGGATGCAAGTGACGACCAAGTTCGGCCTGGCGTTGGCGATGGCGTTGACCGTCGCCACGCCGGCGCTGGCCGAGCCGCGCTGGCTGACCTGCAAGTTCAACGACGGCCGCGGCAAGACGCCGACCTTCATGATGATGTTCGACGATCGGCGCAACATCGCCGCCCTCTGGGACGGCGTGGAGCTGGTCGACGGGACCAGCACCACCATCAACTACCAGTCGTTGCGCACGCGCTTCCCGCAGTTCGTCGTGACCTACAACCGCAACGACGGTGCGCTGGGTGTTACCCCGGTCGAGAACACTTATGGCGGACTGCTACACGGTGAATGCCGGCGCAGCGCGCCGCCACCCAACGCACCGGCTTCGGCGCGCTGATCGTCGCGATTTCTTTCTTACTCGGCCGCCGGCGCCCTACCGTCAGCGTCAGGTCGGATAGCTGAGGTCGCTGATGCGCTCGCAGCGCAGGTCGGCGATGCTGTTCTCCGTCGCCTGCCGGCTCGCCGTGCGTTCGCCGTTGCAGGTGTAGCGGATGCGCAGCGTCTTGGTGCCGCGGTCGGCGGCGCCGAAGATGTTGGCGACGGCCGGCACCTGGCAGCGCATGGGTCCTTCGCTGCAGATGTCGCGGACGATCTGGGTGACGTCGATCGGGCGGCCGTCGGGGCCGGTCCAACTCGCGTCGACGATGTCGATCCGGCGCGGCACCGTCGGCTGCTCGCCGACGCAAGCCATATGCACCTTGAAGGTCGGCGGCGCAATTTCGGCCAGCACGAAGTTCTGCGGCTGGCAGGTCCAGATGACGGTTAGCCGCTTGTTGAGATCGGTGCGCGTGTCGCCGAAGGCCGAGCCGTTGGCCGGGACGTCGCAGGGATAGCCGCCGGGGCAGGAGACCATGGCGGTGACGTCGGCCGAGCCGCCGGCCTGCGGCACGCCCCAGTAGGCCTTCTTGAGCTGCGCCGTCGATTGCACCGGCTTGATCGTGTAGCTGCAAGCGGCCACGGCGGCCACACACAGAACTGCCGATAGAAGAAGACGACCCACCTTCATGATGCCCCCGGTCTGATCCCGCCGGTTCCGGTTCACCCGGTCCGTACCCGGCTGGAACCTAACGTCAGGCCGGCATGACGGCAATTGGCCTCGACCTTGACACTAATTGCAGTGGCCTTAGAACCACAAATGATGGGGACCGCGATCTCCCCATGAGGATCTCCCTCACGAGGATCTC